>QIKW01000089.1 GCA_003231975.1 Acidimicrobiia bacterium | reverse complement strand
GGTTGGGCCATATGAGAACAACGTGTTCGTTGTTCGCTGCCGCCACACCGGCGAAGCCGTGATGCTTGACGCCGCCAACGAACACGAAAAGCTGCTTGAGCTCTGCCGAACGCTTGGGGTTCAGACGGTGCTGGAAACCCACGGTCACTGGGATCACATCCAGGCCATCCCACAGGTTAGAGACGCAGGATTTGAGGTTGGGGTTACCGCCGCCGACGCCGAGATGCTGCCCAGCTATGACTACATTCTGGAAGACGACACCCACATCACGGTTGGTCGCTTGAAGCTCCACACCGTGATAACGCCTGGCCACACGCCGGGCTCAATCTGTTTCAAGCTGGTTGACAAGCCGCTGCTGTTCACAGGAGACACCCTGTTTCCAGGTGGGCCGGGGGCCACGTTCGACAACGCCGTCCACTTCGGCCAGATCATCCAGTCAATAGACACCAGACTGTTCCCGTACGACGCAGACACCATTGTGCTGCCGGGCCACGGCGTAGACACCACAATCGGTGCCGAGCGCCCGAAGCTTCAAGAGTGGGCCGACCGGGGCTGGTAAGCCGCGGTCGGCCGAGAAGCTAGGGGCCAACTATTGGTGGTGAGCAGATGGTGCTTGCTGACCAAACGCCGTCTGCACCACGCGCCTGCACTGAATAGAGGTGGCTCTGGCCAGAAACGAGCGAATCGTTGAACACAAGGTTGCTGGTGACGCCTCTCCAGAAAGTGTTGCCGCCGCCGACCGACCGGTAGATGCGGTAGTTAACCGCTTGGGCCGAGGCGGGCCAGGTGATCTCGGCCCCGCCTCCAACAACTGCTGCGGTACATGAGGCAACCGGGTCAGCTGTTTGACCGGCCGTCGGGTCAAGCGGTGGCGAACACACCGTTGACACGCTCCAGACCCCGTCAACTCCCCTGGCCTGAACGGTGTACTGATGGCTGCCAGAGCCCTGCAACGTGTCGTTGAACGAAGTGGTTTGGGTAATCCCCCGCCACCAGGTGTTGCCACCGTTCACCGACCGATAAACGCGATAGTCGGTGGCACCCGCTGAAGCGTCCCAGCTGATTGTGGCCGCGGTGCCGCTGTTACTGGCAGCACACGTGGCAGGAGGATCAACAGATCCACCGCCGCCGGCCTGCGGGTCAAGCGGTGGCAAACAAGTGGTTGATGTACTCCAGACCCCGTCAACCCCTCTGGCCTGAACGGTGTACTGATGGGTGCCCGAACTCTGCAACGTGTCGCTGAACGAGGTGGTCTGAGTTATGCCCCGCCACCAAGTGTTGCCACCGTTCACTGAACGGTAGACCCGGTAGTCAACGGCATCGGCCGAAGCGGCCCAGGTGATGGTGGCCGCGGTGCCGCTGTTACTGGCAGCACACGTGGCAGGTGGGGCAACGTTTACGCCCCCGCCGCCCAGGTCTATTGGCGGGTCGCATTGGGTTGTTGCGCTAACCCAACCAGCCGTGTACTTCGCCCTGACGCGGTAGGTGTTGAGGTTGCCGCTGCTGCCGTTCTCGCTGAACTGCGTGCCAGGAGCTGCCACGACGCCCCGCCAGTTGTAGTTGCCCGCGTTCACCGCTCTTTCAATGACAGTGTCGGTGGCCTCGGCCGGAACCGTCCAGTTCAGTGTGATCAAATCACCGTTGGCGGTTGCCGTGCAGGCAACGGCAGGGGGTGGAGCCGGGTTGGGTTGAGGATCCGGGCCCGGACCGGCGCTGTCGCACAAACGGGCAAGGTCTCTGGCGCTCTGCTGACTGCCAGGCAAACCAACAGTATTGATGCCTCCTGTCAGCCACAAACATCCGTCGGAGGCAAGCGCTATGCCGAAGCTGCCAGCATCACCGGACATATACGGGTTGAAGGCCTGGATGCGTTGACGTGTCTGAACGTCGTATGCAGCAACGGCTGAGACTGTGCCGGTTGGGGTGCCGGTTGGGAACTGGCCAGTCAGATAGATGATCTCGGTGTCTGTCAAGTGCGAACCCCAGAAGTGCCCGCCAGCGTAGATTCGGTCGCCTGCCCGCTCGATTTCCTGAAATTCGCCGCCCCGCCGCTGACAGTTTGGCTGCTGGTTGAGATCGCAGCCCGTGTAGTGCATCAGGTCCATGTTGAGATCTGTTTCGTCCAAAATAAACAGAGCGTGCTGTTCGCCAGCCACCCAGATGTCTCCGAACTCGGTGGCAACCACGTCGTAAAGCCGGTAATTGTTCGAGCAGCCAACGCAGGTGTTGTAGGGGATTGTGGTTCGGTTCCGAAGCACAGACCCGTTGGTTGAGGAGACTCCTGCGAACCCGTCGGTGCTGGCCGCGTTGTTGATGGATGTGAACCAACCGGTTAGGTAGACCTCGTTGCGGAGGGCGCTGACCGAGACGCCCCAGACCGATCCCCCTTGAGCCATTGGGATCCAGTTCTGGTCTATGGCCCCAGTGTTCGGGTTGATGCGAATCGCTCCGCTAACGGGTTGCGGGTTGCCGTTGGCCGAGGCGGTCGTGAATGAACCAACGACGTAGAGCCAGCCATCATTCTCCAGCCTGATGTCTCGGACTACAGAATTGCCGCCAAAGACTCTGGTGTTGAAGCCAGGCCAGAGCTCACCCGTAGCTGGATCGATCTTTACCAGCGCGCCCAGCTGAATGCCGTTCCAGTCGCCCATCTCTCCACCAACAAAGACACCCCCGTCTGGCGAGTTCTCGATTGTGAGCACGGCGCCTCCAACGTCGGGGCGCCACCAGGGCAACACTGTTCCCGTGCCAGCATCAAAGGCCGCAATCCAGGATTGATTGATGGTGTTTGACCCGTTGGTCACGTTAAGGAACTTGCCGCCGGCCAGCATCATCCCGCCAACCTGCTCAACGGCCCAGCCCAGCGAGTCCCAATTCGCGATGTTGTTTGTGGCTCCCTCGTCAGCCAAACCCCAAGAGGTCTGCTGTGGAACCGTGATCTCGGCTCCGGCAGGTGTTGGTGTAACGACTATTCCCGTCACCGACGCCGCTAGGAGCAGCCATAGACTGAAAACGCGCCTTAAATTCATCCGCTGATCCGCCTTCAATTCATCCGCTGAAACCCGCACTAACTTCCATCGCACCATAGCTCAAAAAGGCCAATCTTGGCTAGGCGCGGGCTAAATAGCTCACCAGACATTTCTCCTACGCGGATAGTGCAATTACACTGCGTGGCATGCCAGACCCAACAAAGCCGCCCCTCTTTGAGATCCAGGATCTTCACGTCAGCACCATCGCGGAAGGCAAACAAACAGCTACTGAGATTCTGAAAGGAGTCTCTCTGGTGGTTGGCAACGGTGAGGTTCACGCCTTGATGGGGCCAAACGGCTCGGGAAAGTCAACCCTGGCCGCTGCCCTTCTTGGCAGCCCCGACTACGAAATAACCAGTGGCCGCATCCTGTTTCTGGGCGACGACATCACCGAGTGGGGCACCGATGTTCGGGCCAAGGCAGGCATGTTCCTAGCATTCCAGTACCCGCAGGAAATCGCCGGGGTCAGCGTTCTCAACTTCCTGCGTCAATCTCTCAGCGCCCGCAAGGGCATCGAGATGAGCGTGCTCGAGTTGCGACTGTCGCTCATGGAGTGGATGGAGCGACTCAACATGGACCAATCGTTCATGGAACGCTACGTCAACGAAGGTTTCTCCGGAGGCGAGAAGAAGCGCAACGAGATCCTCCAGATGGCCATTCTGGAACCCGAGATTGCGATTCTTGACGAGACCGACTCTGGCCTCGACATCGACGCCTTGAAGATTGTGGCCAACGGCGTTCAGGAGATCCGCAAAGACAGACCGCAGATGGGCACCCTGGCAATAACGCACTACCAGAGGCTTCTGGACCACCTGAACCCAGACCAGGTGCACGTTCTGATTGACGGCCGAATCGTAGAGTCCGGGGGTGGCGAAATCGCACGCTTACTAGAAGCCGAAGGGTACGACAGCTTCAGATGACCAAACTGGATATTGCCCGCATCAGGGCCGACTTTCCCATTCTTAACCAGCGCCAGCGCACCGGCAGCGGGATTGACCGGCGGCTGGTCTTCTTGGACTCTGCCGCCTCGTCGCAGCGGCCCACTCAAGTGATTGAGGCAATGGACCAGCTGTATCAACACAGCTACGCCAACGTCCACCGCGGCGTCTACCAACTGGCCGAGAGGGCAACCCAGGCCTACGAGGGAGCCAGAGCGAAGGTTGCTGCGTTCATTGGCGCAACCACTCCCGACGAGATCGTGTTCACAAAAAACGCAACCGAGGCCCTCAACTTGATCGCCCACTCCTGGGGCCGAGCGAACCTCAGTGAAGGCGACGCAATCGTCCTCACCATCATGGAACACCACGCCAACATTGTTCCCTGGCAGATGCTGGCCGCCGAGCGGGGAATCGAGATCCGTTGGATACCGGTTACCGACCAGGGCGAGCTGGACCTTTCCAACCTCGACCGCATCCTCGACGGAGCGAAGCTGCTGGCCTTCACCTCAATGTCCAACGTGCTTGGCACGCTCAACCCGGTTGAGGAGTTGGTGGCAGCGGCGCACGCTCATGGGGCGGTGGCGGTGATTGATGCGGCACAATCAGTGCCCCATTTGCCAACAAACGTTGTCGACCTCGGAGCCGACTTCCTCGTCTTCAGCAGCCACAAGATGCTGGGGCCCACGGGGATCGGCGTTCTCTGGGCCCGTCAGGAACTCCTTGAGGCGATGCCTCCGTTCTTGGGCGGGGGCGGCATGATCCTGAATGTCACAACCGATAGCTTCACCACCGCCGAGGTTCCAGCCAAGTTCGAGGCAGGCACGCCACCCATTGCCGAAGCTGTAGGTCTTGGTGCTGCAATCGACTACCTCGAAGACTTTGGAATGCAAAACGTTCGCAGGCACGAGGTGGAGTTGACGGCCTACGCCCTTCGCACTCTCACCGAGCGTTTGGGCGACCGCCTAACCATCTATGGGCCCCCCGAACCGGCGGCCAGAGGCGGGGTGCTGTCAATGGCCCTGAAAGACGTGCACGCTCATGACGTAAGCCAGGTGCTCGACGAGCACGCAGTTTGCATCCGCCCCGGTCATCATTGCGCCAAACCTCTGATGCGCCACTTCGGCGTGGCGGCAACCGCCCGAGCCAGCTTCTACATCTACAACGATACCGACGATGTCGACGCCCTGGCCGACGCGCTGGTTGCCGCAGACGAATTCTTCGCCCTTTAGAACCCAATCAAACCACTACTTGGAGACCCTGATGGCCGGACTCGAAGATCTCTACCGAGAGATCATTCTCGACCACTACCGCAGCCCCCGCAACCGGGGCGAACTTGAGACTCCCCCGGCTCATCGCGCCGAAGGCTTCAACCCGCTATGCGGCGACGAGATCGTTGTCTATGTAGATGTTGACGACGAGGGAATCATCGAAGACATCAAGATCGGTGGCCAGGGTTGCTCCATCTCACAGTCTTCGGCCTCGATGATGTCGGCCGCCATCAAAGGAAAGACCCTCGGCGAAGCCCGGAAAATGACTACGGCGTTCAAGCAACTAATGAGCATCCACGAAACCAATGTGGGCGGAGACGGATCAGAATCCGAGTTAGACCCAGAAGCCGAGGTTGACACCACAGTCAAGCTGGGAGACCTCGAAGCTCTCCAGGGTGTTGTGAAGTTCCCAACCCGAATCAAATGCGCCACTCTTGGCTGGAACACACTGACCGAAGCTCTTACATTGGGGTCTGCTCCCGCAGACCCGGCTTCGCCCATCCGGCCCAAGAACCACTAGCTGGCCCGCCGACGGCGACCACGCGTGACAGGATGCGGCGAGTTTTGAGCGAAGCGAGAAAGTTGCGAAGAGACGAGGCCACAGGCCGAGGAACGGCGGCCGCTCCCGCAGACCCGGCTTCGCCCATCCGAGTCCGTTCTGGAGTTCCCTACTACGATTTTCCGGGGGTGGGGAACTCCAGTATCAACATCTTGAATATTGTTGTTGCATCTAGCATCGAACGATTCTCATTTCGGTGGACTTTGCTAGACCGACAACAGATTCGCCCCGGCCAGGAAATGCTGTTCATTCAAAGTTGCGACCACCCGCCTGGGGCCCAGAAAACGGACGCGGTGAACCGAGGCGTGAACTGGCCGGAAAAACATGTCGGTGTCTATCCCAAGTAGGTCGGCCAGATAAGCGTTGATCACCCCTCCATGGCAGGCAACCACAATCCTTTGGCCAGGACTAGAGGCCAAAATCGCTTCGATGCTTCTGGTGATTCGGTTGCGGAAGTCTGCTGCTGGCTCGGTGAACGGATAGGCGCTCCAGTTTCGGGTGGATGCAAACTGCTCGCGAATCGCCTCCATTCCTGATTCGCCGATGGTGTCTACCGCCGCTTCGTTCTGAGGTAGGTCTCGGAACAGGTGAATCTCTTCCAAATCGGCGCGAACTTCAACTTCGAGATTGTGGTGTTTGGCGATCGCTGCTCCGGTGTGGTTTGCCCGGGTCAAATGAGAGCTGTAAGCGGCGTCAACGGGGTCGGCTGAAAGGTGCTCAGCCACAGCTTTGGCCTGAGCAATCCCAAGTTCAGACAGAGGGGGATCAACCCAATCTGAGGTAACCGAATTGTTTGGGTCTGGCCAAACCTGTTGCCCATGGCGAACCAACAGCAGCTCCCCGGCGTTGGGGTTGTTAGTGAGAAACGCCAAGTCGAACGGGGACGCCCTTTGATTCGCCATGAGCCCAGGACCCTAGCGATCACCCAGTCTTTGCGAACAATCGGGGGCGACCAGCAAGAGAATCTCTGGCCAGATGGCCGAAGCCCGGGAGGCGGCAGCCACCGCCGTTCCTCGGCCTGGGGCCTCGTCTCTTCGCAACTTTTTCGCTTCGCTCAAAACTCGCCCTCACCTTGTTTAGCGTTGCCGACGGCGTCGGCACGCAGCGAGCAAACGACCCAGATGGGCGAAGCCGGGTCTGCGACAGCCGACCCCAAACAACACAGCCACGCGTTACGCGTTGCCGACGGCGTCGGCACGCAGCGAGCTAGAGACCCAGATGGGCGAAGCCGGGTCTGCGACAGCCGACCCCAAACAAAAGAGTGACCTGTGGGAGTGGTGGTACGGCCCACTCCCACAGGCAACCTTGCATTTCGACGCCGGGGAGGTAGTGCAGGAGGACGCGTTCCCTCTTGGCGCCAACGGGTGAGAAGCGAGTTCCGCCCCGTTGCTCTCCATCGGCAATTCTCAACAAACTTAAAGTTGCTTGTAGATCTTTTCTGCGTACTTTCGCCCATCGGCCGCGGCTAGCGGCAGACACACCCACGTGGTGGCAGAAGCGGGGAGTCAGACCGAAGCGCCGGAGACTCGCTGATTCAGGCGTCGAATCCCCCGGAAGCGAAACGGCTTTCAGCGGTCGCAGCAGGCTTGGCCGAGGCATATTCGGCGTAACCTGTTTCTTCTAGTTTCTCGGCCATTTCAGCGCCTCCTTCGGCCACAATTCGGCCGTCGGCTAGAACGTGCACGCGGTCCGGATGCAGCTCGGTCAACAGCCGGTTGTAGTGGGTGATCACTAACACACCAAGCCCGTCCTCCTCGGTTGCTGCTTCCACCCGGCGGCTAACGAGGCGCAGAGCATCAACGTCGAGGCCCGAATCAAGTTCGTCGAGAATGGCGATCTTTGGTTTCAACACTCCCAACTGAAGTGTCTCGTTGCGCTTCATCTCGCCGCCGCTAAGGTCAACATTCAGCGGACGGGAGAGGAACTTCTGCCCGAAGCCGATTCGTTCGGCCTCTTCGCTCAGTCGGTCCGAGAGCCCGCTTGCATCAATTCCCGAGGCGGCAAACGAAGCGCCAAGCATGTCAAGAAGTGACACGCCTGGAACCTCGGTGGGGTACTGCATCCCAAGGAACAGGCCTGCCTTGGCCCGCTCCCAGGTTGGCATTGTCAGCACATCAACGCCGTCGAGGCTGACCGACCCACCTGTTACCTCATAGCCCGGTTTGCCAAGCAAGACGTGCGAGAGCGTCGACTTGCCGGACCCGTTGGGCCCCATCAGCGCATGCACTTCCCCTGATCGGACGGTGAGGCTGACACCCCGCAGAATTTCGTTGCCGCCAACCGAGACAGATAGATCGGTGATCACAAGTTCGGTCACGACGGGGGCTCCTCGGCGCTGTCAGTGGTGCAGGTGTTTACGTGCACAATCCCGTCGTGCACTTCAACGGTGTAGACGGGAACGGGTTTGGTGGCTGGCAAACAGCCAGGCTGACCGGTGCGAAGCGAAAACGAACTTCCGTGCTTCCAGCACTCGATCGTTTCTTCTTGGTTGTCAATCTCGCCTTCGGAAAGCGAATAGTCGGCATGGCTGCAGCGATCTCCGATTGCGAACACCTCGTCACCCAGCCGCACAAGGGCAAGCCGGTGGCCATCGACGTCGAACCGCTTGGCCGAGTCTGGCTCGATCTCATCCAGTCGGCACACCCGAACCCCGGTCATTGGTTCGCTCCTCGCCTGTCGAGCTTCTCGGCAACGAGCCTGCGAATCTCGTCCTGAATCCCCACTCCGGGGAATCGGTCGACGACCTCGCCGAAGAATCCCGAGACGATCAAACGATCGGCCACCGCTGGTGGCACACCTCGGCTGTGAAGGTAGAACTGCTGATCAAGATCGATTGGGCTGACTGTTGAGGCATGGCTGCAACGCACTTCGTTGTTCTCGATCTCGAGATTGGGAACCGACCAGGCCCAGGCCGCATCGCTCAGCTTGATGTTTCGGTTCGTTTGGTGGGCGTTGGATCCCCTGCCATCGGGGTGGATGTGGATAAGGCCGGTGTAGATGGATCCGGCATTGTCGTCGGCTGCGCCCTTGAACATGAGATCACTTTGGGTGTCGGGAGCGTCATGATGCTGGTAGGTCCGGAAGTCGTGAACCTGATTTTGGTCGGCGTAGTAAATGGCAATCAAATTGCCGGTTGCGCCCCGTCCGACGAGGCGGGTGTCGGTGCGGACGCGGGCATAAGAGCCCCCGAACGCGGCCATTGCGGCGGTGGCGGTGGCCTGAGAGCCAACATTGCAGAGAATCCGACCCAGTTGAACAATGCCTTCCCCCAATTCCTGAACCACCACGTAGCGAAGCCGGGATGCGGCCCCGGCCGACAGCTGCACAACCGGTGCCGCAAAGCCTTTCCCGGAGGTCGAAGTTTGGTATTCAACTACGTCAAGCCCGGCGTCTTCGCCGGTTTCAACCACTGCGTGGGGAAAACAAGCCCGGCCCTGGCCAGTGTGATGACTGCGAATGACCACGGGGGTTTCAAGCTCGGCCCCGTCTCTCATTGAGATGCACAGTGTCGGCGGGGCGAACGCCTCGTGCAGCCGATCAAATCGGTCGGCGTCTTCGCCAAAGCCCGTTCGGGGCTCATTCAACCCAGCCTGGATCGTTAGGCCTAGAGCTGCGGCATCGGCCGAAACCTCAATGTTTACAACCCATCCGTCGGCCACGGTAACAACTGCTGACGCAGCCTCAAGAGCCGCGGCGCCACTGGGGCCTTCAGTTGGCACCTGGATTGGGCCGGGGGAAGCCACCGACGGTTCATAGGACTCGATCTCAAAGTCGTTGATCGGCCCATAGCGCCACTGCTCTTCCTCTGCGGTTGGAGGAGGCAATTCGAAGGCTGCTTCGGCTGCGGCCATCCGTCTCTTGGATTCGCTATCGGAACCGGCAGAAATTGAGGCGGCCGCGGTGGGAGAGAAGGGGTGAGGCACAGGAATTAACACTATCGGCTTAGGAGAAATCCCAGCCGCCAGCTCCGACGGAACCAACTGTCATTTGCCGAACGGCCACCATTTGCGCCTCTTGGCTCGACGAAGTTCGTCTGCTCGCTGGGCATCAACCTCTTCCCGAATCTCGGGGCCCGCGTCGTTAATAATGTTCTCTGCCTCGTCCAGCAGCGCGGCAATCGACGGATCCTCGCCAACGCTGTCTGGGGCCGCTGGTGTAGAAGGCGTGATCAACGTGCCGTGGCGCCAGTTGACATCGGCCAGCCTGCGCTCGAACTTGGGGCATTCGGCCGGGCAGTTCCATGGGGCTTCAGGGGCCAGATCGAGGGCGCACTTCCGGACGGTGTCGCCGCTGGGATAGGTGCGTGATTGGAAGTGTTTGCAGTCTTGCCGCATTGCCATGACGCATTCTGGCATCCTTAACGGGTGACTACCCCGCACCTAAGCGCCAAACCCGGCGATTTCGCCCCAACCGTCCTGCTACCAGGCGACCCGCTTCGGGCCAAGTTCATCGCCGAAACGTTCCTCGACGACGCCCGCATGGTTACAGACGTACGCAACATGTACGGCTTCACCGGCACCTTCCAGGGCTTGCCAATCTCGGTGCAGGGCACCGGCATGGGCATCCCATCGGCCCAGATTTATGCAACCGAACTGGTGCGGGAATACGGTGTGGAGCGGCTAATCCGGGTTGGCTCGTGCGGAGCCGTGCAGGCCGAACTGGGCCTTGGAGACGTCGTGATCTCCATCGGAGCAGGCACCGATTCCATGGTGAACCGAGCCCGCCTGAAGGGCAACGACCTGCCTGCGGTTGCCGACTTTGGTTTGCTGTCAGCCGCAGTTAACGCTGCCAACAAGCTGGGAATCACCCCCCACGTCGGCACCATTTTCACCTCCGACTTTTTCTACACGCCACACCCCGAGGATGATCTGTTCGGATTGTTGGAGCGTTTCGGGTTCCTGGCTGTAGAGATGGAAGCGGCGGGCCTGTACGGCCTGGCCGCTGAGCTTGGGGTGAAGGCCCTGGCGGTGTGCACGGTTAGTGACCACATCAAACTGGAGCAGGTGATGAGCACCAAAGACCGTCAGACAAGCTTCAACGACATGATGAACCTGGTGCTCACCTCACTCGTTGAAGCCGACTGACGGCCAAGCTCCTACCTCAGCTACAGGTGGCGACCGGCGTGTTCGATCAGGTCAACCAATTCTTGAATGTCGGCTGAACCTCGGGACAAGGAATC
>QIKW01000162.1 GCA_003231975.1 Acidimicrobiia bacterium | reverse complement strand
TTCATCATCTGGTGTGGGAAGTAGTCGACAACTCAGTGGATGAGGCAATGGCCGGCCACTGTTCTCGCATCGATGTCATCGTTCTTGACAGTGGCGGCATTGAGGTCCGAGACGACGGGCGGGGGATTCCGGTTGGCAAACACCCTAAGTATGAAGACCTCACTGCGGCCGAGGTTGTAATGACAGTGCTTCACGCCGGCGGTAAATTCGGCGATGGGGGCTACAAGGTGTCCGGCGGGCTCCATGGTGTTGGAATTTCTGTGGTCAATGCCTTGTCGGCCAGGGTCGAGGTCGAAATAGACCGAGACGGCAAACGCCACTTCATGTCGTACAAAGACGGCGGGCAGCCAGACCAGCGCTTGTCGGTTGTTGGCGACTCTCCTGTCAACCCAAACACCGGCGAACCACTAACCGGAACGATCGTAAGGTTCTGGCCAGACCCCATAATCTTCAAAGAGGGCACCGAGTTTCGAACCCACACACTGGTCGAACGATTCCAGATCATGGCGTTCTTGAACGCGGGTCTTGAACTTCGAGTGGTCGACCAGTTCGATCCCGACGCCGGCGAAATCGTTCATCGCTACGACGGTGGCATCCGAGATTTTGTCCGTCATCTGAACAGAAGCAAGGACGCCCTTTTCGACGATGTTGGTTGGTTCGAGGAAAAGGATGAGACCGAAGAAGTCGAAATCGCGTTTTCCTGGAACACCGGCTATCAGACTGACGGCATTCACAGCTTTGCCAACGGCATCAGCACCATTGAGGGTGGAATGCACGAGCAAGGTTTCAGGTCTGCTCTCACCAGAACAGTCAATACTTACGCCCGAGATCGTGACTACCTGAGGGAAAAAGAAGACAACCTCCAGGGCGAAGACATCCGAGAAGGGCTCACCGCCATCATCTCGGTGCGCCTTCAAGAGCCCCAGTTCGAAGGTCAGACCAAGTCCAAGCTTGGCAACGTTTCCATTCGCTCGCTGGTGGAAAAGGCAACCAACGAGCACCTTCGGGAGTGGTTCGAAGAGCATCCGAAAGAAGCTCGGGCCATGGTCAGCAAGGCCATCATGGCCGCCAAGGCCCGGATTGCAGCAACCACTGCCCGTCAAACCATCCGCCGCAAGTCAGCCCTTGATGGCGCGGGCATGCCGGGCAAACTAGCCGACTGTCGCAGTAAAGACCCAAGCGAGTCAGAGCTCTACATTGTGGAGGGGCAGTCGGCTGGCGGTTCGGCCAAAGAAGCCCGAGACTCTCGCATCATGGCCATCCTGCCGATCCGCGGCAAGATCTTGAACGTGGAACGGGCCCGGCCCGATCGCATGCTGAAGAACACCGAAGTGGTTTCCCTGATCCAGGCTATTGGTGCGGGTCTTGGCGAACCAGACGAAGAGACCGGCGATGGTTTTGACCTCTCGAAAGCTCGCTATCACAAAGTGATCCTTCTGGCTGACGCCGATGTTGATGGCAGCCACATTCGCGCTCTGCTGCTCACGTTTTTCTTCCGCCAGATGCGGCCGATGGTCGACGCTGGTTATGTCTACATCGCTCAGCCCCCGCTGTTTTCAACCGAAGTTGGCAAGTCCAAGATCTACCTGAAGGATGCAGTTTCCAGAGACGCCTACGTGGTTGATCATCCGAACGCCGAGTTCCAACGGTTGAAGGGACTGGGCGAGATGGACGCAAGCGAGCTGTGGGAAACCACCATGGATCCAGAGACCCGCACCTTGCTTCAGGTAACGGTTGAGCAGGCAGCCATTGCCGACGAGGTGTTCGCGGTGCTCATGGGCGACGACGTTGAGAGCCGCAAGAATTTCATCCAGACCAACGCCGACGATGTCCGGTTCTTGGACATATAGAGGATTAGGCGAATGACTGATCAGCCCCCGCAGGGTCCCCCAACCGACGAACCACCCCCAGAAGATGGTGGTTTGGAAAACATCGAGCCCATTGAGATCCAGGCCGAGATGGAGCAGTCGTTCCTGGAATATGCAATGTCGGTCATCATTTCTCGGGCTCTGCCAGACGCCAGGGACGGCTTGAAGCCCGTGCACCGCAGGATCTTGTGGAGCATGTTCGATGCCGGTCACCGCCCAGACCGAAGCCACGTGAAGTGCGCAACCGTGGTTGGCGACGTCATTGGCAAATATCACCCCCACGGAGATCAGGCCATCTATGACTCGCTGGTTCGCATGGGACAAAAGTTTTCGTTGCGGCACCCGCTGATAGATCCCCACGGGAACTTTGGATCGCCAGATGATCCGCCTGCGGCCTACCGCTATACCGAGTGCAGGCTCACTCCGTTGGCCATGCATCTGCTGTCCGACATTGACGAAGACACCGTTGATTTCAAAGACAACTTCGACGCCAAACATCAGGAACCAAGCGTTCTTCCTGCCAGGTTCCCGAACCTGTTGGTAAACGGCAGCCAGGGCATCGCGGTTGGTATGGCAACCAACATTCCACCTCACAACCTGGCTGAGGTGGTGGCTGCGGTTGTTCACCTGATCGACAACCCTGAGGCAACTCCTGATGATTTGATGGAGTTTGTCAAGGGGCCAGATTTCCCCACTGGTGCGCAGATTCTTGGCAGGCTTGGGATTCGCGACGCCTACCGAACCGGTAGGGGCTCCATTCGGATGAGAGCCGTTGCCGAAATCGTCGAAGGCAAAACCGGTGACCTGATCGTTGTTACCGAAGTGCCATACCAGGTTTCTGTCGAGCAAATTGCCCGCAAGGCCGCCGAATTGGTCGAGCGGGGAGACCTCGAAGGAATCAGGGAGATCCGCAACGAATCAGCCAAGGGCAAGCTTCGTTTGGTGTTTGAGCTTAAGCGAGACGCCACCGGCCTGGTGGTGCTGAACAACCTCTACAAGTACACCCCAATGCTCACCAGTTTCGGGGTGAACATGGTGGCGCTGGTTGACGAGGTGCCACGGACTCTGAACCTGCGTGAGGCCCTAGTTGCCTACGTCGGGCATCAGCAAGAGGTGATAACCAGGCGCTCAGAAGAGCGGCTGCGAGACGCCAACAAGAAGGCCCACATTCTTGAGGGGCTCATTCGGGCCAGGGACGTGTTGGACGAGGTGATCGCAGCCATTCGAGCCAGCGATGACCGGGCCGGGGCCAGAGCGGCCCTTGAAAGTGAGCCTTTCGAATTCTCGTCTCGCCAGGCCGAGGCCATCCTTGACATGACGCTTGGCCGGCTCACCCGATTGGCCAGGGTGAGGCTTGAAGAAGAACTGGAAGAGCGCCGAGCCGACATCACGAAGTACGAAGAAATTCTGGCCGACCCTGCCAAACGTGATCACGTAATCAAAGATGAGCTTGGCGAGATCTCTGAAACATTCGGCCAAGACCGGCGAACCACCCTCGAGCTAGATCCGGGCGAGCTAGACATCGAGGATCTGATCGACGACGACGACCTTGTCATCTCGCTTTCCTCAACCGGCTACGTGAAGTCTGTTTCAGCTGAGGAGTTCCGCAGCCAGGGACGAGGTGGGCGAGGGGTAACCGCGGCCAAGTTGAAAGACGACGATGACCTGATTGATCATCTGGTTCAAACAACGGCGCACGCCTACCTGCTGTTTTTCAGCAACAGGGGCCGGGTTTACCGGCTGAAAGCCCATTCCATTGCCGTTACCGGGCGCACGTCCCGAGGAATGGCCCTAGTGAACTTGCTGCCGCTTGAGGCCGAGGAACAAATCCAGGCCATCATCGACACCCGGGACTACGAGACGAACCGTTACTTGTTCTTTGCCACCCGCCAGGGCAGAGTGAAACGAACGTTGATGAGCGCCTACGACTCTTCGCTCAAAGCGGGGTTGATTGCCATCAAACTGAACGACGACGACGAGCTGGTTTCGGTTGTTACCACCAACGGGGTCAACGACATCTTCATGGTTTCCCGATTTGGTCAGGCTCTGCGTTTTGGCCAAGACAACGTAAGGGTTATGGGCCGAACCGCGGCTGGCGTGAGGGGCATGAAGTTCCGGTCTGGTGACCGTCTGGTCAGCATGGACCTCGTCCAACCGGAAACCGAACTGCTGGTTGTAACCAGTGAGGGGTACGGCAAGCGAACCAATCCTGATCTCTTCACTCGCAAGGGCCGCGCTGGCCTTGGGGTGCGCTGCATTCGCGTTAACGAAAAGAAGGGGCAGGTGGTAGGAGCGCTATTCACCAAGTCCGACGACGAGGTTCTGCTGATATCGACCAACGGCGTAGTGATCCGCACCAGGGTGTCCGACATCTCCCAGCAGGGCCGCGATGCGTCTGGGGTAACGGTGATGAACCTCAGCAACGACGACCGGGTCGCCGCAGTTGCCAGAATGCTGGCAGCAGATGCAGATGCAGATGCTGGTGATGCTGGTGATGCTGGTGATGCTGGCCCTCAGCCCACACCCGATGCGGAACCCCAGGTCTAGAACCAGTTCGGCAAAGTACTCACTTCCCCCGCAAAATTCTCGCAAACGAAGTGAGCGAATCATGTTCTTCAAACGAGCAGTTCGGCTCGTCCGACCGCTTTCCGCCTCCCAGCGAGGGGCCGTACTGCCTCTACTGGCACTTGGCCTCGTCGGGCTGCTGCTGACCACGCTGCTGCTGGTGGGCCTGTCGGCAAGGGTGACAAATCAGGCCACCGCCCAGTCTGCGGCCGACGCCGCCGCTCTGGCGGGAGTCATGGATGGAAGGCGGGCTGCAGCAGAACTGGCCGCTGCAAACGGGGCAGAACTAGTGAAGTTCGACGCAGGCACCAACGAGGTTCGGGTTGTTGTTGTGGTGAACGGACGCCGGGCTGAGGCCCGCGCCGAGAGACGATTGTCGGTCGATCCTGGCAGTTGACCCGAGGTCTGCCTCTCAGCGACGTACACTGCTGACATGACTGTCGACGACACCTCGTCACAGGATTCGACTTTGATCGACGATGATCTGGTCGAGGCCTTGGGATTTGAACCCGTCACCGATCTCGTAGCCGAGACCGCTGGCGCAAAAGACAACCGCCAAGCGAGCAACGGCAACGGCTCCAGCCCGGATGTCGCAGCTGAAGAAGTCGACACATCCGACTCTGAGGGCCCCGATGCCTCGCTGGCCGCTGGCGCAGAGGTCAACGGCGACGCGATGAACGGAGATGGCAGCGGTGGGGCTGCAGCTCTGGTTGCTGATGCACTTGATGCCCCGCCCCTCGACTCAGAGGCCGAGTTTGATTCCCAGCCCACGTCCGCCGCCGAGATCGTGTCAGAAGATCTCACCGGCGACCTGTTGCTCGACGATTTGTTCGGCACCGACGATGCTGCGGAACGTCTCGCCGTCGAGGATCATGAAAAGGATCGCGATGATGCCGCCGATCACGGCGCAATGTCGTTGGTCACAGACGACGTCGGCTTTTTCGACGACGACTCCGAGGATCCCGCTCTTGATAGCACCATCTCTGCCGATAGCGGTTCTGACGCCGCCGCCTTGGTCGGAGACGCTGAAGACGTGCCAGCCAAGCTTGATGAGGCAGAGGTTGACGTTGTCGATCTCTTGGCTGTCGACTACGGCCCAGAGGCCGAGCCAACCGAAAGTGACGCCCCAGACAAACCCGAGTCAATCGAGGGCAATCTTGTTGTTGGCAACTATGAGGCAGCTGAAGCCGACCGTGGAGGCGGGGTGTGGGCCGACGACGAAGACCTTTTTGGCCTGGTTGGAACGGCCGAGGCAAGTGAGCTCACAGCACCCGTAGAGCCAGTAGCCGGGGTGGCGCCTCCCCAAGATCTAGCAGAAGACCCAATCCCGTTCCAAGACTACGAAGTTGCGGATCCGGCCACCCCGGAATCAGTCTTCGCTGAAGTTCCAACTGCTCCTCCAATAGTTGTTGAGCCCGCGGTTGTCCCACCTGTCGCCCCAGCTCGACCCGGCACCAAACCACGAATCGGAAGGCGCAAGAAGCTCCGGGCCCGCAAGTCCCGCCGAGTGATTCGCCACATCGACCCGTGGTCGGTCCTTGCATTCTCGGTCTTCTTCCACATTTTCGTCTTCTCCGTGCTGCTGCTGGCGTCGGTGCTGGTCTGGGGCTTCGCCATAGAGCAGGGCATGGTCGAAAATGTAGAGAACTTCATCCAAGAACTGGGTGACTACGAGACATTCAAAATCAACGCCGACGTCATGTTCAGGGCAGCAATAGTAATTGCAGGGCTGCTAACGCTTGCCTCGTCAATTATGGTCGTCCTACTCACAATAGTGTTCAACATCATCTCCGATCTCATTGGTGGCATACGCGTCACCGTGATCGAGGAAGAGACGGTGCGGGTGCCGGTCCAGAAACGAACGATGAAGCCATCACCCCCGAAATCTGAGTAGCTGAGCAAAGTGCAACCGTGTAACGTGTTGCGGCCTGGGGCTATAGCTCAGTCGGTTAGAGCGCACCCCTGATAAGGGTGAGGTCACAAGTTCGATTCTTGTTAGCCCCACAATTGTAGGCGGACCTGCTTTGATGTTGGGACCTGCTTTGCAGGTCCGCCTTCGGCTGATCTGGTTACGTTGGTTCTTGCTGGTCGCCGATGGCGACTACGCGTGACGGGGCTCTGATATTGGGGTCTGCTGGCGCAGACCCGGCCTTCGGCTGATCTGGTTACGTTGGTTCTTGCTGGTCGCCGATGGCGACTACGCGTGACGGGCCGAGGAACGTCGCTGCTGTAGCAGAGCTAGCCTCGGGGATCATGTTCACACTTATTCGACGCGTTGCCGCTGCTCTTTCGATGGCGGGCATGGTGGCAGCGTTGTTCCGGATTCGGGGCCGCGGTGGTGTTCCCCCCCAAACCGATGGTTGGCGTGAGGTAGCCGGGCCCGATCTCCGCTGATGCGCGTTGCCGTGATCGGGCTTGGGACCACAGGGTCGCAGTTGGCCCGCCTACTGCGCTTGTCAGATCAAATCGAGCTCTCCATATACGACACAAACAAGAAACGTCTGACCGCGGTGCTGGCCGAATTTGCTGACAGTGCCAGCCCGTGCGGCCCTTCCGGAGAGGGGGCCGACGTTGTTGTACTAGCCACCCCCGCCGGTGCGCATGTCGAACTTGCTGGCCAGGCCCTCACTAATGGTGCTCACGTGGTTTCGCTTGGCGACTCCGTTCAGGATGTCACGAATCTGCTGCTGCTGGACCGGAAGGCTCGCTCGCTTCACCTCTCAGTGGCTGTCGGGGCCGGGTTTGCACCGGGTCTCACCTGCCTTCTGGTGCGTCATGCGGCTGACGCCCTCGACGAGGTAGTTGAGATTGCGATTGCGAAAGCGGGAACCGGCGGGCCGGCGTGTGCTCGTCAACACCATCGCGCAATGAAGACCGACGCCACCGACTGGATAGACGGACACTGGGTGGCCAGGCGGGGTGGCAGCGCCAGGGATCTGCTCTGGTTTCCGCCCCCGATAGGCGCCAGAGACGCATACAAGGCAGCGCTACCGAGCCCGCTGTTGTTGCAACGCCGGTATCCACAGGCCACTCGAATAGCCGCCAGGGTTACCGCCACACGCCGAGACCGCCTCACCTCCAGGCTGCCGATGTTGCGACCGCCGCACGTCGACGGTGGCCCCGGAGCTGTGCGGGTCGAGGTGCGCGGCAGGAGAGACGGCCAGTTCGAGACATTGGTGTACGCGGTGATGGAGCACCCCTCGGTAGCAGCTGCAGCAGTTGCAGCAGAGGTCGTCAACCTTTTGGGCAGGGGTCAAGCACCGTCTGGAGCCATGGGTCTTTGCGAACTGGCCGACCCGCTGACGATTCTCCAGCCCTTGGTCGCCAACGGGATTCAAGCGGTCACATTTGTCGGAGCGGCCAGTTCGGTGACATAGCCCAACTTGATGGTTCGCAAGGACTTTCAGGCCATAGTCCGCATGGCGCAGGCGAGCCACATAGTTTGACTCAGTCAAGCCCGGTCCGCTATAGGACTTTTGAACTATCTTTCACAGTGAGTAGGGAGGTTTGCTCAAGTTCTCACGGGGAGTGGTCGAAAGATGTCGTAGTGGGAAATAATCTGAATCTTTCTCTCAAGTTTCTTCCGTTTTTTGTCGAGACACCTTTTGGTATGGAGGACACTAGAGAGGCGATTTATTTATGGGTGAGCGAAATAATCCTGAGGTCAATGCTCGTATAGAGGCAAACCTTCCGTTGGTCAAGCATGTCGTGTTCCAAGTGGCGGTTCACTTTCCACGACACGTTGACAGAGAGGAGCTGGCGAGAGCCGGCGCTCTTGGACTGGTCGAAGCGGCTCGTCGGTACGACGAATCCCGCGGCGTGCCGTTCGATCGGTTTGCTGCACAGCGAATCCGTGGAGCCATCTTGGATGCGGTTAGAGCCGCAGACTGGGCACCGCGGTCGGTAAGGCTTTTGGCCAGAAGGCTTGAGGCAACCGAACAGCAGCTGGCGAGCGAACTTGGTCGAGTGCCAACGGTGTCAGAAATGGCTACCGAGTTGGGTGTCGGTGTTGACGAGTTGGCCAAACTGCAGGACCGTTTGTTCCGGTCGGTGGTTCTGGCGTTAGATCACGAGACAAGCGACGACGGCGACGAAGAACTCACGCTGGTTGACGTTCTAAGGGATCGCAACGCTGTTGAACCGTCAGAGGAGTTGGAGACCCGGGAGCTGCACAACTACCTGCGTGACGCGGTGGAGCTTCTCCCAGAGCGCCAGCGCCTGGTGATAGTTGGCTACTTCCTTGAGGCGAAAACGTCTCAGGACCTGGCCAGATTCCTTGGAGTAACCGAGAGCCGGATCAGCCAGCTGCGGTCTGAGGCTCTCAGGAACCTGAAGCTAGGAATTGAGGCCCAGTACGAGACGAGCGACGTTGAAGTCAGTGGACGGGTGGCTAAGCGCCAGGCCGCCTACGCCGACTCGGTAGGCTCAGCTTCCAACTGGAAAGAGCGTCTTGGCCGCTGGGACACAGAGTACGACGTGCCAGAAGAGCCTCTTCTGCCTGTGGTTAGCGCCTAAGGCTTCATCTCAGAACTTGGCGGCTTCCTGCCACCGGCTCAGCAGTTCGGAGTCTCCGAACACGGCCAGCCTGGTTGGTGGGATGCGGCCCCACAACATCAAGAGCAAGTCGGACACGGGTCCACGAGCGGCAACATCGCCTTTCTCGTGGGCCCGTTTCCAAGTTAGTGATTCTGGGTTCAGGGTGACGGTCCACTCGCCATCGTCGGTGTCGGTTGCATGAAGGTGCATCGTTTCCCCCTTGGCGGCCAGGCTTGTGAACTGGAGACGGTTCGGCGCAAAGACGTCAAAGACCTCGTCTATCCCGTCTACCGCCAGTTTGGTATCGATCGGGTCGGGGCTGTTCGTGGCAGCGAACGCGTCCCAGCGGTGCATCGACGCTTCGTGAGCCAAGCGACGCATCCACCAAACCCCTGGTTGGGGCCCGGTCCAAGTGGGGTGAATCCGACTGGGGTCGGCGGTCTCAATCTGGCTGACCACAAGCCGGGCTCCCTCGTTGAACCAGTCGATAACGTCGGCCCCAACGGGCGGTTCTGGCACCGCAGACCTCGGCGGCATCTTCTCGCCGTCGGTCTGGAGGCAGAGGCCGACCCAGCGGCAGAGCCAGCCCGTGTGGCCGACTACGGCCTGCACGGTCCAGCCGTCGATGTGGGGGAGTGGCGTGGCCAGGCTCTCGGCAGTGACACTTCCAAGCCGTGCCAGTTCCACGCTAATCAGATGGTGATAGTCAACTGACTCAAGTGCTGTCATTGTTTCACCCTGCCGGTACCGTCGTTAGGTGTTGACGCACGCAGCGTCGTGCCATTTACGGTAATAGATCCCAGGCTCACTCGGCTATTGCCATATGTCAAAACAATTTGCATCAACAATGTCATATGAACTACTCCAATCGTCAACATCATTCCAGTTCTACTCGGCCGGTCACTCAACCGATGGCTTAAGCCACACGGTTCGTTGCGGGAAGGGGATTTCGATTCCCGCCTCGTCAAAGGCCACCTTGATCCGGCCGCGAAGCTCCCGGGCCACTGCCCACTGTTCGGTGGGCTCGGTCTTCACCACCAACCGAACTGTGACGCCATCGGCTGCAAAGGACTCAACGCCCCAGAACTCGGGTTCTCCGATGATCGTGCGCTCTGGCACCTGTTCTTCCCACAGCTCGGTTGCTACTTTAAGCAGTACCTGCTGCGCCTCTTCCAGGTCGGTGTCGTAGCTAACGTCTACATCAATCACGGCCCGAGACCAAAGCTGGCTACAGTTCCCTACCCGCTGAATCTCGCCGTTCGGGACATACCAAACCGTGCCGTTCACATCCCTAAGCTGGGTAACCCGCAGGGTCAGCCGTTCAACGATGCCGGTGGCGTGGCCGGTGTCGACCACGTCCCCAACGCCGTATTCGTCTTCGAAGATGATGAAAACGCCCGCCAGGAAGTCACGAACCATTTGCTGTGCTCCAAAGCCCAAGGCGATGCCAACAACACCAGCGCCCGCAATAAGGGGTGCCAGGTTCAGTCCCAACTGGTCAAGAACCATAAGTGCCGCAACAAAGGCCACCAACCCGCTTACCAGCGAAGCGATCACGTCGCCCAGTGTGTTGGCCCGCTGTTTGGCCCGCACCCGTCTAAGTTCCTCGTCGATTCGCTTCGAGTCAGTGAGGTCTCGCGCTTCGATTGGCTCGTCGCCGAGTGTTTCGTCTCTCCTGTCGATCACAACCGACGTGAGGCGAGGCGCCTGCCTCCGGATCAGCCGCCGAACAAACCAGGCAACCAGCAGAATGACGATGATGCGAAGGCCGCCAACCGCCACCGCCTCGGTAACAACAGCTGCGGTACGGTTGCCCGACTGCTCATAGACCAGGCGACAAACTACTCCCGGCTCGGCTCCGCAAGCTTCCACGAGGCCTGTCACGTTGGCTACCTGGGCCAGAGCGCCGGTTGTGCTGCAAGCGGGGGCATCACGTCGAAACCCTACGCGCCGCCCCCGGCCGAGAGCCGGATGGGTGGGGCTTAACGCTCTTCTTTGAAGTTGACGTGCCTGCGCAGAACAGGATCGTACTTCTTCAGTTCCAGCCGCTCTCTGGTGTTGGTCTTGTTCTTGCGGGTTGTGTAGGTGAATCCGGTGCCCTCGGTTGAGCGCAGTTTGATGATGGGGCGCTTGTCCCCGCCTTTGGCCATCAGACCTTTACTCCTTGGCGACGAAGATCGGCAACGATGGTTTCGATGCCCTTCTTGTTGATCGTTTTGATTCCCTTGGCGCTTACGTTCAGCTTGATCCAGCGGCTCTCGCTTGGCAGCCAAAAACGCTGTCGCTGAATGTTTGGATCCCAGCGTCGCTTGGTGACGCGGTGGGAGTGGGAAATGCTGTTACCGAAGCTGGGCTTTCGGCCGGTGACCTGACAGACCATCGACATGGGAGACCTCACAAAACGAAACGGCTGACGGTCTCGTCAGCCAGCTGCCAAGGGTAGCGGCCCGCACCCAAAATTCAGCCACCGAGTGGTCGCCGTCGGCGGCCAGCGAGAGTGTGGTGACTCAGATGGCCGGAGGCTGGGAGGCGGTAGCCGACCCAATATTACAACAACCACTTGATCTTTACGGTTTGATGACGATAGCTTTACGAAGCCCGTCATGGGCTGTTGCCCGAGGGCCCGTTCAGCCGAAGACAGGCCGTTCGAGAAGGTTCTGTCCCCATGAAAGTCTTTTCCATGAAACGTGAATTGCCAACAACCGGTAACTCGGTCGCCAAGCTGACGCTTCGAGGCCTAACCGTCCTCAGCATGATTGCCGCATCCCTGTTGGCGGTTACGCCGGCAGTGTCGGCCCAGGGAGTGTCGGCCCCAGCCGCCTCGGCTCAGAGCGCAAACGACATTCGCGAGATCACCCTGCCGGTTCCTCTGGACTCTGTCGGGCCTGCCAGAGAGGGTGGCGTCTACTGGTCGAATACCTATGGGGCCTGCCGCGGCGGTGGCTGTTCCCGCAGCCATGTTGGCGTCGACCTGATCGGCCCCAGGCTCACGCCGCTGCTGGCCGCCAGCGACGGCGTCATTTCTTGGATGCGATTCGACACTGTTCGGGGCAACAACCTCGTTATCGAAGACGACGAGGGTTGGAAATATCACTACGTCCATATCAACAACGATTCACCGGGCACCGACGACGGGGCCAACCCGTTTGAGTGGGCCTTTGCGCCCGGCATCGAGCGTGGAGCCAGGGTGAAGGCCGGTCAGGTCGTTGCCTATATGGGCGACTCCGGCAACGCCGAGTTCAATGTGCCACAGCTGCATTTCGAAATCACGCGGCCGAATGGAGCAAACATCAACCCTGCGTTCAGCGTCGACGCAGCACTTGAGCGGGGCGCAACCCAGAAAATCGAAGTGCCTGCCGATGCGCTGGGCCCATACAACTCAGTTGAAAAACTGTCAGACGATCTCTACCAGAGCTTGAGAGGGCGCCCGCCAACGTTCGCTGAAACCCAGGCGCTGGCCACCGCAATTCTGAATGATGATCTTGCCTCGGCACTCAGCGACTTTGTCGGTTCGGCCGGGCCGGGGGCAATGGTGGATCGCTTGTACGTCGCCTTCTTCCTGCGCCTGCCAGACAACCAGGGCTATCAGTACTGGATCGATGCCCTGGCCGGTGGCGAAAGCCTCACAAGCATCGCCGAGTTCTTCGCCGAGTCAGACGAATTCCAGGCTCGGTACGCAGACAAGCCATTTGGTGAATTCCTGGATCAGCTCTATCAGGACGTCTTGTTCAGAAGCCCCGACGAGGGTGGAAAGGCCTACTGGCTTAACCTCCTGGAGAACGACGATCGTGTCACCCGTGGTTCGATAGTCTCGTTCTTCACCGAGGGCCCGGAGCTTGGAAACCTCACGTCGACCCGTAGCGAAATGGTTGCCCTCACTTCCCTCTTTGAGGATCGGATGCCATCCCAGCAGGAAATTCAGAGTTGGGTGTCGTTGCGAGCCAGCCAGTCGCTGGAGTCTGCCATTAAGTCCGAGTTCATTAACCGCCGTTAGGGGTTTCCCGTTAGACCCTGTCGGGCGCGGCTCTGGTGTTGGCCCTAGTTTTGGGCCACAGAGACCAAGGCAGCCCGATGGAAAGCTCAAGAACCAAACCAGAAACCACCAGCAGTGCCGGTGGCGATGCCACGATTGGAGATCAGCCGGTACGAGTGATGCGCCAGGGACGGCCGCTGTGGCTTTTGGCAGCAGTCGGGCTGGCCGCGGTCACTCTGGTTGCTGTTCTGACCAATCAGCCTGCAACTGAAAGGGCGACAACACCCGCCGAGACGCCCGGTTCGCAAGCGCTGTCGCCCTCAACGATTGTGAACCCGCCGTCGCAACCAGAGGCATCGGTTGACGCAGCTCTTAACCCGCTGGATGCGGTACCAGAGCTGCCTCTTGCCATTTCGGTCGATTCCCTGGTCCAGGCCGTTGTCGGCTCCCCGATTGGCCAGGAGCCGCGTCTGCTTGAGTGGATGGGGGGCGGCATAACCGTTGATCGGGAGTTGCCTCAGCTCCGAGAGTTTTCCTACGACCTCTCCGGCAAGTGGCTGGCCGCCCGAGACAGGCCGCTTGGAATCTTGAACTCCGCAAACGGACTGGTTGGAGACCTTTGGATTGGGCCTGCAAACGGAGAGCTGGTGCTGGTTGCCGAAGACGTGTTGTCGTTTGCGTGGCACGACTCAGAGTCAGCGAAGGTGGCCTGGCACGCCGACGCCAACCTGAACCGAGAGAGACTCATTCTCACCGCCGAGGTTGGTATGCGGGCCGACGGCGAGGTCGTCGTATCAACTCAAATTTCCACCGATTCGCCAGGCGTGCTCGAAAGGTGGGGTTCGTGGGGCTTCGCCCTTGATGTGCCAAGGCCCAGCCGCGAGGTAGTGCTGATCGATCCCGAAGGCGTTGAGTTGGCAGCGGTGCCCGGCAGCGCCAACGGCACTATCGACGGCCTCGTCTTGATATCTGGCTTTGGTTCCAAGCCGGGCCTATTCGACCCGGCCACTGGGCTGCTGATCGACGTGCCGTGGCTAGACGAAGATGTGAGGGTGTGGCAGATGGCGGTCTCGCCCGTTGACCCTTCTCTGATTGCGTTCCAACTAAGCCGCAACGACTTTGGTGGCCTCGGGTCTGGCCGGGTGGTGCTGCTTGACATCCATGAGTCTGTTGAGCCGCTGAAGCTCCTGGAGCTGCCCGCTCCAGGCCCCACCGACATTGCCTGGGATCCAAATGGGCAGTTCTTTGTGTTTGCTACTCAAGGGGCGCTTTCCGACGTCACTGCGTTGTCGGCGGTAACGGTTGGCTTCACCGACGGCCTGCTGGTGGTGAGCACCCTGGAAACCGGAGAGTGGGTCCAGGCGTTAAGCGTTGGTTGAGGTGTCGAGCTTGATGCCCTTGTCTTCCAAGGCGGCTCTGACCTCAATGATCGCCTCGCGCAGCGCAACAACCACTTCATCAATCTCGGACCTGGTGATCACAAGTGGCGGCGACATCACGTTCAGATCCCCAAGGGGCCGCACAATCACCCCTCTGGACTCACACGCGTTTGCCACCAGCTTGCCGATGTCAATGTCGTCGGAATACCAACGTCGAGGCGCTTTGGTGGCAACAAACTCAACACAAGCCATCAGGTGGGTGCCCCGAACGTCGCCGACCATTGGGAGGTCGGCCAGTGTTTTCAGCTGCTCAATGAAGTACGGGCCAACATCT
>QIKW01000237.1 GCA_003231975.1 Acidimicrobiia bacterium | reverse complement strand
CGAAAAACAGCCTGGCGGGGGTTCCAGGGGGCAGAGCTCCCGCGGAGCCCCCTGGGCCAGGCAGGATCCGGCTCCGCCGGTCCTGACTGAAACAAGCTCGGCGCCGGGGAACTCCCCGAGTTACCTGGCGCATCCAGGGGGCAGAGCTCCCGCGGAGCCCCCTGGGCCAGGCAGGATCCGGCTCCGCCGGTCCTGACTGAACAAGCTCGGCGCCGGGGAACTCTCCTAGTTACCTGGCACAAGAAACCTCGTTCGAAAGGGTCCCCATTTCGACCGATTCTTTTTCGACCGATTCCTTGGTGCGATACTGACCATGTGGCAAGTAACCAGATTCCTCAGGCCGAACCGCTGAACCCAGCCCAGCAGCAAGTGCTTGACGAGCTGGGATCTACCGATCGGCCAACCTTCCGGGATGACCTGAGAGATCACCTTCGTCACGAGTTGGAAGAGGCACTGCTGCCGATCGTTGAAAGCTTGCCGGAGGTAAGCCGAGACCAGCCCCTATTTGTGTCGAAGCGCAAACTCAGCATGGCCCATGGCTGTGAGACCCGATACCTCGCAGATCAGGCCGCCCCTTTCGAGTGGTCTGTGCCTGCCGCCCGCGGCACGGTTGCCCACAAGGCAATAGAGATCCTGATCGGACGGCGGGGCAAGCCAACCCCGCTTGACCTGGTACACGAAGCCCTGGAACGACTCGAATTGGACGAGCGCAGCCTTGGCGAATTCATCCGGGGGTTAGGCGAGGCAGAACGGGCCGAGCTGGTTGGAGCAGTGAACGAATTCGTCACCACCTTCACCGAGACCTTCCCGCCTCTGAAACGGCAGTGGATTCCGGTGTCAGAGTCCAGAGTGCGCGCCAACCTTTGCCAAGACAGGGTGGCCCTCCAGGGAGTGATAGATCTCAGCCTCGGCCGGGCCAGAGGCAACCAGGCCGGCAAGGTTCTGTTGGACCTGAAGACCGGCAGACCCAACATTTCCCATATCGACGACCTTCGTTTCTACGCCATGCTTGAGGTCCTGAAGCTAGGAACACCCCCTCGGCTACTGGTCAACTACTACCTCGAAGCTGGCGAGCCAAGGCAGGAGAAAGTAACCGAAGACCTGCTGTGGTCAACTTCCAAGCGCGTTGTTGACGCCATCCTCAAGATGGTTGAGCTTGACGAAGGTCGACGCAAGCCTGGGCTTACCCCAAGCGCCATGTGCCGGTTCTGCCCTGCCCTTTCCACCTGCGACGAGGGAAAGGCAGAACTGGCCAGGGCCGACGAAGAGATGGGCTTCACCCACTAAGCGTCGGCGGCGGCCCCGAACGTGTCGCCAACAGCAACCGTGCCGCCCTCAACCACAAGGGCCCCAACCGAAAACAGGTTGTTGCGGGTGCGGATGATGTCCTTCAGAACCCCAAGATCCCTATCTATCCCCGGCTGAGCACGACTGACCATAATGCATCGATCAATCTGTTTCGTGATGTTCAGCAGCGCCCCGCCCAACCGAACCTTGTGCCCAACCAGGGCATCTTCGCCGCCTCCCTCCACCAAAACGTTGGTGCGAAACCGCCGAATGTCTCTTGGCCCAAGCGATTCGGTGCCAACGATCGAAAGCGCAGACCTACGACTGTCGTGAAAGGACCAGCCGGGGCCCTGCCAGCTAACCCAGTCGGCCTCGTTCTCAACATCCATGGGATTTTCGTACGTGGCCCCCTCGGCTCCGGTTGGTTTCACCAGCTGCACTTCCCGCTTCAGCCAGGCAGATAGCACCGCATCTGAGGCCGTCTCGGTTCGGTCTGGCAGCGTGATGACAAGCTCGTCGTCAGCTTCAAGTCGGGCAGAGGCAAACAACAGATCGGGCACCCGCCGCGCCGTCAGGACCGTGCCCGTTGATGGCTCGAAGATGCCCCAACCCCGGTCTCCGAACAACCCGGCCGCTCCCACTTCGACGGTCTGGAGCCGCTGGCCGCCAAGCGACTTCACTGGGTAGCGCCATAGTTCAACAACACGCATTCAAGCAACGATACAACCCCGGGCCCTAGGAAACGGGGTGGAACCGTCCGTACCGTCGGCGGTGGGCCAGCCAGGCCGGAACCCCACAGAGAATGGGGAGCCACAGCGAAACAATTCGGTAGGCCAATGTTGCCAACAATGCGTCCTGGCTGCTGATGCCAGATACAACCAGCAGCCAAACCAGCACGGCCTCAACAAAGCCGAGACCTCCTGGAGTAATTGGAATCATGCTGAACACCGCAGCGCCCGAGTACGCCAGCAACACAAGGCTGAGCCGAGGGTCGGCCCCAACCGCGTAAAGAGCTGCAACGAGGGCGAGGTAGTCGAACACCCAGTTCGATGCGGCCGCGGTAACAGCCTTGCGAAGGTTCGGGCCAAGCACGTCAACCAGCCGATCCCGCTCTTCGATCAGACGAGACGGATCTAG
This sequence comes from Acidimicrobiia bacterium, assembly GCA_003231975.1. Lineage (GTDB taxonomy): Bacteria > Actinomycetota > Acidimicrobiia > Acidimicrobiales > SZUA-35 > SZUA-35. The sequence continues at coordinate 8,713 of QIKW01000237.1, read as the reverse complement.
ACTCCGTTTGGCCCCGACCCGCTTGGTTGCAAAAACCAGAACCTGATTGATCCCGCGCCCCAGAAGCAGCAGCGGCCGGTCAAAGGCAACCGCAATCCATCCGAACGAAACCAGGAACGCAAACAGAACTCCACCGGCAACCGCCGCAGGCCAGAGGGCCACAGGAATTGGGGCACCCAGGATGGCCATTAACAGCCCAGTTGTTGGGATGGCGAACAAAGCAGCCGTTGACAGGATCGAAGTTGCCGCCAGTGCCCCGACCGCCTTGGTGTGCTGAACGCCACTTACCGAAAGCATCCGGTAAAGCGTTGCCCCGCCAACAGCTGCCCCTCCTGGAACAACCCGGCTAACCGCGTTGCTAACTAGTTGGCTGGTGGCTGCAACAAACCAGTCGACCTTGGGCAGCACGATCCGAATCAACCACCAAACGCAGACATAGCTGGCAATCTCCAAACCAACCATCACAAAGAACCAGACCGGCCGAATAGTGCGCAACCGCGGAGCAGAGGAAAGAAGGTCGAGGATTTGAGGGGCGAACAGGTACAAAACAATCGCCGCTACGGCGAAGTAGACGCCCTGTTTGATGCAAGCCCCAATCTGAGCCGAGCCTGTGGAATGAGTTCGAACGTCTGCATCGGCGGCCCCGGTGTCGCTTTCTGCCGGCTCGTTTGCCTCGTTGCGGTGGGCGTTCATCACTCAGTTCGACATCCAGGTAGACAGCGGCCTGCCGACTCTTGCCATTAGTTCGTCGAGGAGGGGCACGGGAAGACCTACAACCCCTGAATAGTTACCAGCAATTTCGGTGACAAATAGGGCACCCGCCCCTTGGATGGCGTAGGAGCCTGCCTTGTCGAAGGGCTCACCCGTTGCCACGTACCATTCAATGTCGGCTTCAGACAGCGGACGAAAGGCCACGTCTGTTACCGATACGCCGCTTTCAACTCGCCTGCCACAGCGCACGGCAACCGCGGTGATCACCTGGTGACTCCTCCCGCTAAGCAAGCCAAGCATTTCCTTGGCGTGAGCGGCGTCTTCGGGCTTTCCAAGAATCTGCCCGTCAACAACTACAACCGTGTCAGAGCCGATCACAACGTCGTTCGCGTTTACCTGCGGAGCCGCCGACTTCAGCCGGGCCAAGCGCAAAACAAGAGCGTTGGCTGTTTCACCAGGAATGGCAGATTCGTCTACGTTGGCTGGCCTGATCTGGGCTGAAACGCCAATGACCTCAAGCATTTCCTGCCTCCGGGGCGACGCAGAGGCCAACACCAGGCTTGGCCTGGGAATCAGGCCGGTCTCGGGCATGCAATGACTGTACGAGATCCTCACAACAACGGTCGTTTCGCCGATTGATCAACTATGCAGCGGGAAAACGACACTTGGATCGACGTGCCCATCACTTCTGATGATCCCGTGCGGGTAGCCCTGTTCCGTCACTTCTTAACAGACCGAAGTTTCCCTCTGCGTGAGAGCGACAAGTGCATCTCTATCCGAACCGAAGATGCAGACAAGATTCACACTGCAATCAAGCCCTGGGCCTTCGAACACGACATGCCAGAAGACCCCAGGCAACACGACTCGCTGGCCAACACCATGCAGGCAATAGGCACCGTTGTGACAGACGCAATTGAATCTCACCGAGCCCCCGCCGCTCCTGTGGCCGGAATCAAGAAGATCGATCTCCGTTAGCGCCCGTCTCGTTCTGAATGGCGGCGGCCCGGTTTAGGTGGCATAGCACTGGGCAGGCCACACTCTGAAGATGCCCCTTATCGATGTTGCTGTAGACGGCGTTGTGGCCACCCTTACCCTGAACGATCCCAACCGACGCAATGCCATGACATTGGCAATGTGTGAAGAGATCACAGCCGCGCTGGACCATCTGGAGGCCAACTCCGAAGTGCGGGCCCTGGTGATCACCGGTGCCGGTTCGGCCTTCTGCGCCGGGGCCGACCTCTCCCACCTGGGCCAGTCCTACACTGACGGCCGCGCCGAGGACGGCCACTCCCACACTGACGGCCGCGCCGAGGACGGCCTTCTTGCCATCTACGAGGGCTTCCTACGGGTTGGCCGCTCTCCCCTACCCACAATTGCCGCCGTAAACGGGCCGGCCGTTGGGGCTGGCTTCAACTTGGCACTTATCTGCGATGTGCGGCTGGCTGGCCGCTCTGCTCGATTCGATGATCGCTTTCTTCAGCTGGGAATACACCCTGGAGGGGGCCACACCTGGATGTTCCAGAATCTCTGCGGGTCTCAGGTGGCAGCCGCCGCCATCTTGTTCGGCGAGATCTTCGACGGCGAGGCGGCTGTTCGGGTTGGCTTGGCGTATGAGTGTGTTGATGACGACAAGCTCCTGGGCCGCGCAACCGAAATGGCCCGAAGAACGGCCGCATCGTCAAAGAGTCTGGTGCTTCGAACCAAGAAGTCACTGCGAGAAGTGAGTGAGCTGACGTCACAAGACGCCGCGGTGCAATACGAGTTGGGGCCGCAGGTTGAGTCCACAAGGCAGCCCGAGTTTCAACAAAAGCTGGCCGCGCTAAGAGCCCGGGTCTCTAGCACGCCGAACTAACACAACAGCCGAACTGGCATGGATTAGTGGCGAAAACGCACCTAATCCATGCCAGTTCGATCACATTGGGGTCTGCGAGAGCGCCCGCCGTTCCTCGGCCTTGCGGCCTCGTCTCTTCGCAACTTTTTCGCTTCGCTCCAAACTCGCTGTACTTCGTTACGTGTTGCCGACGGCGTCGGCACGCCGTGAACGGGTGACCCGGATGGGCGAAGCCCGGGAGGCGACAGCCGACCCAATATCAGAGCCAGAGTTTGGTGAGTTCTTCGCTTCGCTGTTCCCATTCTTCGACCGTTATGGCGAATCTGATGTGGTCTTCCCAAATTCCGTTTATCTCGAGGTACCGCTCGGCGACGCCTTCGGAGCGGATACCAAGCTTCTCTACCACCCGCCGCGACGGTGAGTTTCTGGGGACGATGGCGATTTGCACCCGATGCAGGTCGAGCTCTTCGAAGGCGTATCTGATTACGGCAACCACGGCCTCGGGGGCATAGCCGTTGCCTGCGTGGCGCTTATCGATCCAGTAACCAACGTATGTGTTCTGGAACGGGCCTCGCTGGACCGAGTTGAGGTTGACCTCGCCTGCCAGTTCGCCCCCGACAAAAAGCCCGAAGCCGTGACCGGTTCCCAGCTGGCGCTCGCGTTCTCGTGACTGGCAGCGGAGGCTGAAGGCGCTGCGGTCCTCTACTACATCCGGTGCGTTCGCAGAGCGCTGCGGCTCCCAAACGGTCAACCATTCCTCGTTGCGTCTGCGGACGTCTCGCCACTGTTGAAAGTCGTCAACGATCAGTGGCCTTAGCACCACTCGTTTGGCGAATATCGTTGTCATGGGGCCATCAGTTCTGCCGTTGCACCGTCTTGTAAATCGCTCTCCGAAACCGTGATCTGGTCAATCTCGAACTGCCGCATCGTCTCAACCAGAACGCAGGCCCCGCCAACTATCAGCTCAACCTGATTGGGATGAAGGCCGGGATTGTGACGTCTGTCAGCGGCTGACTCTGTGGCCAGCGTGCGGAACACATCTTCAACTGCTGGCCGTGGCAGCTCGAGCCCGTGGACCAGATCACGGCTGGGCTCAACAAGCCCAAGCTCAACTGCTGCCACCGTTGTGATGGTGCCGCCGACCCCGACGATCTTGCCGCTGGCCCCTAGGGCCTCGGACAGCCCCGGCAACTCTCGGCGGACGTCGGCCAGGTAATGCGCTATTACCGACAGCGCGGCTGAAAGTTCAGCGGCCCTTGGCGGATCTGATTCCAGGTAGGTGTCGGTGACCACAGAAGCCCCGATGTCAGCTGAGTAGACAGCGGCCAGGCCGCCCTCGACCGTGCCAACCGAGAACTTGGTGGAGCCTACGCCGATGTCAACAACCAGAATTGGGCCAGGGTGGTCTAGTCCGCTGATGGCTCCGGCGAACGCGAGATTTCGCTCGGCGCCCCCAGACACTGCGGCTGAGCGGTCGTTCACTGGCTGCTCCATGTGGTCATGATTCCAGGCTGGTCGGGGTTGAACCCGGCGCCCATCTCTTCCAGTTGAGCTTCCACCCACAGCCCAACCGCGTCGTAGGCCCCGGCCAGATGGTTGGCGTAGTGGGCGTGCAGGCACTTCACCCCAAGCCTGGTGCCGCCAACACCCCCTGAGGGTCGGTGGCCGTGGTAGCCGGCGGGGATCCGCCCATCTCGTTCTGCCGCCGCCGCGGCATGGGTTGCCTCAATCTCGTCCCATGGCACTTCAGCCTCAGCCCGGCCAACGCCGCCTTCGGATTCCAACCGACCGACAACCCGCCGGAGGGCTCGATCTGCCAGCCAGAACCGGGTTGGCATGGGACGGCCGTTGTGAAGCAGCGGCTCGTTTGAGAGCACAACGGGGCTGCGGTCGGCGCGCCGCAACACCACCTCGAAGGTACCCATCGGAGGGCGGCCAATCAGCTCGGTAACGGCCTCGAGGTCGGTGGGAGTGGGACGAGTTTTTACCGGCTCAGCGCCCACGGCCCCGGAACAGCCTCCGAAGGATCAGCAGCACGACGATGCCACCAACCACCGGCAAGAGCCGTTTGGTTATGGGGTCGCCCGTGATTGCCAGCAGATTCACCGGCTCAGCCGCCGGTGAATCAATAGTCCTCTTCGTTGATTCTGTTGCCGGTTTGGTATCGGTTGCGCCTGCCGCCGACTCGCCGTTGGTCCCAGCAGCCGCGCCTCCCGCAGCCGCTGCAACACCAGCCGCCGCGGCCGGGGCAGCGCTGGCTGAAACGCCAGCCTCGCTGTCTGGTGCCCCTTCAGTTTCCAGTTTCTGGCGGAGGTTGTCGACAAAGGTGCCAAGCAGATTCTTGGACACGTCTTCGATGATGCCCCTGCCGAAACTGGCAACCTTGCCGCTCAGCTTCAGGTCGGTCTGGATTACCACCTTGGTTGATTCGCCGGTGACAGCCTCCATCTGCGCTGATACCTCAGCGTTGGCATTGCCCTGACGGGGGTCTCTGCCCTCGGCTTTCAACTTGATGGTTTTGGCCTCGTGGTTCTGCTCGATGAAGCGAGCCTTGCCCTTGTATTGGGCGGTGATTGGCCCAACCTTGATCTTTACGGTGCCGCGGTATTCTTCGCCCTCTATCTCGGTCAGTTGGGCGCCCGGCATGCACGGCGCGATGAATTCGAGATCGTTGAGGACGGTCCAAATCTCCTCAATCGGGCGGTCAATTACGAAGTCGTTCGTGAGTTCCATAGCGCGAGGTCCTCTGCGGTGTCTATGTCGGCGGGGTTGCCGGTGCACGGTATCTCAGAAACGAGGTCGGGCCGATCCCGAATCAGATGTCTGGCCCCAAGATCGCCCTCGGTGGGAAGCAGATGCCACACCTCGCTCTCCAGTTTGACTGGTGGCCGACGCTGGCCATCGAAGCTGGCCACCACGATCTGGCCCTTGGCTGCGCCAACGCTTCGCCAAGCCGAGGCAGGCACCAAGGGTTGATCACCAAGCCCAACCACGATGGCTCGGTGGCCATCGGCCTCGGCTCGTTTCACCACGGCTTGGAGGCTAAGCGACTGCCCTTCTGTCCACCGCGGCGACTCAACAACGGTGACTCCTTCTGGTAGAACATGGCCCAGATCGACCGCTCCGGTCACCACATAAACCTGGTTGAACCCCGCACCGAGCGCAGCCATCACACAGGACACAACTATTGGTTCGCCGTGCAACTGCGCCAAAAGCTTGTGGCTGCCCCCGGTGAATCGGCTTCCATCGCCTGCGGCGAGAACGGCGGCGGCAACTGTCACCTTCACAAGCTATCTAAGCCTCAGGCCGCTCGGCCAATGCAGCTTGGTCTAGGCCGACCCGACCATGTGGCGACTCTCCAGAAGGGCAACAAAACGATCGGTGCTGATGGAGTTCGACAGCCACAGACCCTGGCCCTGGTAACAGCCAAGGTCTAGAAGCTGCTGACGCAGGTCTTCGTCGTCGACTCCCGCGGCCGAAACGCGTAGGCCCGCCGTTTGGGCCAGGGTGATCAGCGAACTGACCAAGGCCCGGCTTGACAGACGGTTCGTGAGGTCAGAAATCAGATGCAGATCGATCTTCACTGCGTCAATGGCGAACCGCGGCAGCAGATCGAGATTCGAATAGTCCGACCCAAACCTGTCCAAGGTGACAGGGATACCGACGGCACGGTAAGTGTCGAACACATCCTTCAGTGGCTCGGGCTCGTTTCGCAGTACCGTTTCTGCGACCTCAATCCGGAAGTTCGAAGGACGTAGATTGTGGCGGCCGATTTCCTCGATGATCAGCTGCCGGGACCGGGAGGCAATGAACGTCTCGGAGGTGAGGTTGATCGACAGTTCGAGGTCTTGCACCGGTAGGCCGGCCTCGTGCCATCCGGCCATCAGTTCAGTTGCGGCCAGGATCACCCATTCGTCGATCTGGTTGGCGAAGCCGGAGTTGATGGCAAGCGGCAAGAAGTCGGCCGGGGTTATGAGCCCACGATCTGGATGGTGCCACCGAACGGTTGCCTCCATTCCTCGCAGGGAACCGTCGCGCAGGTCCCCGATAGGCCACAGCATCAGCTGAAGCTCATCGTTGACCGCCGCCTCTCGCAATTCGGTCAGAATCGAGACCCGCTCGTCAACCTCATCCAACGTCTCCCGGGTGACGCGGACCGCCCGGCCTTTGCCCTGGGCCTTGGCCCGGTACATGGCTATGTCAGCCTCTTTGATCAGGCGCTCGGTGGAGTGCTGGCCTGTGGCCGCAGCCACCCCGATTGAGGCGCTGATCTGCTCTTCCTGGTCATGAACAATGAATGGCAACTCCAGCGCGGCAACCACCCGACTGGCCAGTCGCTCGGCCTCCATGATTCCAAGGCCCCGCAACACAATTACGAACTCGTCGCCACCCAGGCGCGCCAGGAAGTCGGCCGGCCTCAGCACGTCACGGAGGCGCTCACCAACACGAACCAGAAGCTCATCTCCTGCTCCGTGACCAAGCCGGTCGTTAACCTGCTTGAACCCATCGAGGTCAACAAACAGACAGCAGATGGCTTCCGTCGATTCGGCCAGCATCTCATCAAGCTGATACACCAGCTGACTGCGGTTTGGCAGGCCGGTGAGAGCATCGTGAGCCGCCTGATACTCAAGTTGGGCCTCCACCCGTTCCCGGCGGGCGATGTCTTCGGCCAGGGCCTGGGCCATGTTGTCGAACGACATTGAGAGCCGCCCAAGCTCATCTCGGAATTTGTCGTTGGTGCGAACTGTCAGATCTCCGCTGGCAACCGATTCTGCCAGCTCCGTCATGCGGGCGAGGCGCCGCACGAACCCACGGAAGGCGAACACAACCACGAGGAGAAGCACCAGGCCAGCGGCGATGAACACCGTGATCAGGCGGGTACGAACCGTGTCGAGCTGAGAGTAGAGCTCGCTCTGGTCTGCTTCCAGGATCGAGATCCAGTTCGGGTCGGTTGGCATCCGAGTTGTTGACTGAATCACCGGCGTTTCACCGTTAACGGTGTCCAGCGTCTCGATAACGATTCGTTCGCCGACGACCGGGTTGGTTTGCAGCGAGATCGTTTCTCCGAGGAGGTTGAGGTTGCTGCTGCTCACGACCAGCAGGGTGCCGTCTGTGTTCTGGTGGGCCAGAAAGCTCTCGGCTGTTTCGCCAACCGTGTCAAGGTCGACGCCTTGCAACGCCAGGAAGGCCACGTTCCACTCGGCTACCACCACCACACTTATCCCGCCGTCGTCGGTGCCAAGTACTCGGCGGGCAATTGGGAGGTGCACCTCGTTCCCGTCCTCGGTAACAAACGCGCTGCCGATCAGGAGGCTGTCTTCCTTCGGGGGAAGCTGGGTGCGCAGGAAGTCTGCCTGCGGGCTGACATCGTTACCCGCGCTCAGCCGGGTGCCCCCGGCTATGTAGACCGCAATTCCTTCAAGGCCGTCGCTGGCCGATGCCGCCCACTCTTGCTCTACGAAGTTCTGGAAGAAGTTCCTGGTGTCGTTGGTGCTGCTGAGGGAGCTTTGGAGGTCCACAAACCGCAGGAACGCAGGATCGTTCAGCTGCTGAAGTTTCAGAGTTCTTTCTCGCACTGCGCCGCTCATCCGTTCGGCCTGCACCTGCCCGGTACGGCCAACGTTCTCTTGCACCTCGGCCTGGAGAAGGTTGCTGGCAAAAGAAGCCACCCAGATCCCAAGCCCAACAATCGGGATCAGCGAAGCCACCATCGCCAGGGTCACCTTCTGGGCAAGCCGAAGGTGTCGCCACACCCGCCAGGGCGCAAAGCGCCCGAGATCCGAGATCATTCCTCTGCTCATCGGCCACAGAACACCAGATTCCAGCGTGCCGACAGGAATTGACACAACCTTGACGGTTTCGGATGGCCCGAAGGCGGGTCTGCAAAGCAGACCCCAAAAAACACAGCAGTTTCGCGTGGTCGCCATCGGCGACCAGCGGGTGACCAACGACCCGGATGGCCCGAAGGCGGGTCCGCGAGGCAGGTCCCAATATGGTCGTGGTCAGATCGAGCGGTTTCGGCGGGCGTCAAGAAAGTCTTGCAGTTCTGCCAGGGTGGCACCTGGTCGCTCGGTTAGCTCTTCCCACCCAAATCTGAGGACGAACCAGCCATTTCTGTTTGCCAGGCGATCCCTAGCCCGGTCTTTGCTGAACGCCGCGGTTACCGAATGC
>QIKW01000001.1 GCA_003231975.1 Acidimicrobiia bacterium | reverse complement strand
TCTTTGGGCTGGCGCCTGCAACCAGAGCTCTTAGCGGGGTCAACGAATCGTTCGTGACTTCGCCTGCCCACACCAGATCCCACAAGGCGCCGAGCACTGCTTGGTCACTGTAGTCAAAGCCGCCTGCCTGGGCCGCGGCCACCAGGTCAGACCAGAACACAGCGCCCCTCTGGCCAAGGAAGTCTCGGAGGCCATCGTGCAGTTCACCCTCAACCGGGTCGGCAGGCTCGGGTATCAGGGCGGGCGCTTGATCTCGCCAAACCAGCCGCACTCGTCCGTCTGCGCCTCCAAGCGAGCCAGCCCCAACCCAAACCACCTCGCCCGCGGTCAAGAGCGTGTCTAGATCTGTTGGGGAGTAGCCGCTTACCCGAGACGGAAGAATGTCTACCTCAAGCAGAGACGCTGGCAGCGAGGCCCCCTGCAAAGTGGTTAGCGCTTCGGCCAAGGCGTCAACCCCTCGGCCCCCGCTGCCAACGTGCTGCCAATCCGACAAGAAGCGGGCCAGCACCTCCTGCTCTACCGGCTCAACTTCTTTGCGCAGGGCGGCAAGGGAGCGCCTGCGAAGCACCCGCAACACGTCGTTGTGGCACCACTCTCGTTCAATTCCGTCAGGGCGGAATTCGCCCCGCACGATTCGGCCCTGTTGTTCCAGCAGGCGGAGGCCCGTTTCGGCTCGCAGCTCGTCAACGCCGAATCGAGACGCCACCTCACGGGTGAGGAACGGGCCATGCGATCGGGCGAACCTAGACAGCATGTCTCCCAGCGGATCCGTCACCGGTTCGGTGAAGGCCTGGGGCAGACCGGGCGGTAGCGCCACCCCAAGAGCGTCGCGCAGCCGGGAGGCATCCTCGGCGGCAGCAACCCTGTCCTCTCCCCCAACAGAAACAGCTATGGCACGCCTGTCTTTGAGGAGCTGACCAAGCGCTTCGTCGGAGTCGATCTCAACGACCCTGGCGGCCACCTCAGCACTGGTGAGAGGGCCGAGCCAGCGCAGTAAATCCTCTACATGGTCAAGGGTTTTGGCCTGCCACTTCGGGGCTAGCCGCTGTAGCTCTGCTTCCAGTTCGCCAAGCACGTCTCCGTCAAGAAGCTCACGGAGTTCTTCGGCGCCCAACAGGTCTCGCAGCAGTTCGCGGTCTAGCGAAAGGGCTGCGGCCCGGCGCTCGGCCAGTGGCGCATCCCCGGAATACATGTACTGGGCAATCCAGCCGAACAGCAGCGAGGTGGCCATCGGCGATGCCGAGTCTGTATCAACCGTGTGCACCTTCACCTTGCGGCTGCGCAACTCGGTCAGCACTTGCCGAAGGGCAGGCACATCGAACACGTCGTTCAGGCATTCGCGAGTGGTTTCCAGCAGCATCGGGAAGCTTGGGTACTTGGCGGCAACAGCCAGAAGGTCTGCCGCCTTTTGCCGCTGCTGCCACAGCGGTGTGCGGCGATCCGGCCGGAGCCGGGGCAACAGCAGCGCCCTGGCGGACGCCTCCCGGAACCGGGCGGCGAACATTGCGGAGTTTGGCAGCTGGGCTACCAGCAGCACATCCAGGTTGTCTGGGTCTATCAGCAGCTCATCAACCGGTAGATGATCTATGGCTTCGGGAAGGCGGATCACGATGCCGTCGTCGCTCCACATCAGCTCAACATCCCAACCAAGCTCTTCGGCCAGGCGGTGCTGAAGGGCCATTCCCCAAGGGGCATGCACCTGGGCCCCGAAGGGACTGAGCAGACACACCCGCCAGTCTCCAATTTCGTCACGGAAACGTTCAACCACAACTGTGCGATCGGTTGGAACCCTGCCCGTCACCTCAAGCTGTTCTTCCAGGTATGCAAGGAGGTTCTGAGCCGCCAACTCGTCCAGGCAGTGATCGGTGCGCAAGCGATTGAGGGCAACGTCTCGGTCGGTGGCAAGGGTTTCCCGAACGAACGCCCCCATCGCCCGGCCAAGCTCGAGGGGGCGACCCGGCCCGTCGCCGTGCCAGAACGGCATCTTGCCTGGCTGGCCCGGGGCCGGGGTAACAACAACCCGCTCGTGGGTGATGTCTTCAATTCGCCAGGTTGAGGCCCCAAGCAGGAACGTCTCCCCAGTTCTGCTTTCATAAACCATCTCTTCGTCAAGCTCGCCAACGCGGGTGCCGTCTGGCAGGAACACGCCGTACAAACCACGGTCTGGGATGGTTCCCCCGCTGGTAACCGCCAGCCGCTGCGCTCCGGCCCTGGCACGAACTACGCCCTCAACGCGGTCCCAATTCAGGCGGGGCCGAAGGCCCGAGAACTCATCGGACGGATACCGACCAGAGAGGAGATCCAGCACGTTGTTGAACAGTTCGTCAGACAGCTCGGCGAAGTTGGCGGCCCCTCGCATCATGGCCAGGAGGTCGGCCACCGGCCAGTCATCAAGCGCGCAAGCAGCAACGATCTGCTGGGCCAGCACGTCTAGCGGGTTGCGGGGATAGCGGGTCTCCTCGATCAGGCCCCGTTTCATGCGGTCAACCACAACCGCTGCTTCCAGCAGGTCACCCCGGTGCTTGGGGAAGAACTTGCCAATGCTTGGAGCCCCTACCTGGTGGCCCGCCCGCCCAATCCGTTGCAGGCCGCGGCTAACCGCCCCAGGTGACTCAACCTGAACCACCAGGTCAACCGCACCCATGTCGATTCCAAGCTCTAGGGAAGACGTGGCGACCAGCCCTTTCAGCGTGCCCCGTTTGAGCTGATCTTCTATTACCAGCCGCTGCTCTCGGCTGAGGGAACCGTGATGGGCTTTCACCAGTTCTTGGCCTGGCGGCGGTGGGCGGCCCTCGGCTTCGGCCGAGCGGTTCTGGCCATCAAGGGCCAACTCGTTCAGCCTGGTTGCCAGCCGTTCGGCCAGCCTGCGGGAGTTCACGAACACGATGGTGCTTTGGTGCTCTTCGATCAGCTGGAGCAGGCGCGGGTGCATGGCGGGCCAGATGCTTCGCCTTGTGAAACCCGCCGAGCCGTCTGCCGGGGCAGGTTCGGTCTGACCACCGGTGGGTTCGCCGGGCTGATCGCTGACCGCCTCGCCGAGGCGACCCATGTCTTCCACAGGAACGATCACCTCGATCTGGAGCTCCTTTTGGATTCCGGCGTCAACAATGGAGACGGGGCGAGGGGTGCGGTCTGGCTGGTAGCCGCCGAGGAAGCGGGATATCTCTTCAAGGGGGCGCTGGGTGGCCGAGAGGCCAATGCGTTGGGGAGAGGTGTCGGTTACGCGCTCCAGCCTTTCAAGGGTGAGCGCTAGGTGGGCCCCGCGTTTGGTTGCCGCCATTGCGTGAATCTCGTCGATGATCACCGTTTGCACGCCTGCCAAGGTCTCCCTGATCTTTGAGGTGAGCATCAGGTAGAGCGACTCTGGGGTTGTGATCAGCAGGTCTGGCGGGTCCTTTGCCAGCTTGCGGCGCTCTTCGGCCGAGGTGTCGCCGCTGCGGATGGCCACGTGGGGTTCATAGAAGGGTTCGTTCATGCGCTCCGCGGCCAGGCGAACCCCTTGAAGCGGGCCCCGCAGGTTCTTCTCAACATCAACTGCCAGGGCGCGAAGGGGCGAGATGTAGAGGATGCGGGTGCGATGGAACTTGTCGTCGGGAGGCGACGACGATGTCAGCTCGTTCAGGCCCCAGAAGAAGGCGGCCAGGGTTTTGCCAGAACCGGTGGGAGCCAGAATCAAAGTGTGGTGACCTGCCGCAATCTGAGGCCAGCCCTTCGTCTGGGCCGCTGTTGGTTCGGCAAAGGTTGTGTCGAACCACGCCGCGGCAGGCGCGCTGAAAGAACTGAGTGATGGATGCATCGAGCCGTCAGCGGCGCTCACCGGGCTGACGCTATCCGCCGCGCTGGGGCCCTCTCCCCCGGGGGCCGGCGTGCGGTCAACCTGGCCTACCAATGGCGCAGGTCTACCGCCCAGCGGTCTACTACTGCCTCGCCATCAACCAGCCACATCTGGGTGTGTTTGGCAACCGTTGGGTCAACATGGGCCGGATACAACTGCACCCGATCTCCAACACTCCAGGCCGACATTTCTGGTGGACACAGTGTTGTGTGCTCGTCTGAGCAGAAGAACACCTCGCCATCGGGCCAGGTCGGATCACCGTGGTCCATACCAAGGCCTTTCAGGCCAACGTCGACAACGATCCACCCTTTCTTGCTGACCGAGATCACGGTGGCCAGAACCGAAAGCGCCTGACGGAAAGGCAGATCCAGCTTGGCGTACTGGGTGTCCATCAGGAGGTAGGAGCCAGCCTGGATTTCGGTGCACCAGGTGTTTGAATCGAACGTGCCAGTGCCGCCGCCGGAAACAATCTTCCCGCCAACTCGTTCACTTGCTGCCAGCAGATCGCTCATGCAGCTGCCGACCTGGTCGATTCGCTCGCTGCGGTCTTCAACCATCATCAGATGGCCCTCGTAGCCCATCACGCCTCGCACATCCAGGCCCGCGGCTCTGGCCCGATCGGCCAGGGGCCCAGCTTCTTCGATCGAGCAGCCACAGCGGGGCAAGCCAACCTCAACATCGATGAGGACCGATCTGATGCCGCCCTTAATGGCGGCGTCGAGGGTGGCATCAGAGTCAACGGCAACGGTGATGTTTGCGTTTTCAGAGAGAGCCCCCAGCCTCGCCACGTCCAAGGACTCGTTGGCCAACAGGAGATCTTCGCCAAGCCCGGCTGCAACCATCCCTTCGATCTCACGTGGTGTTGCAGCACAGAATGCGGTGTGGCCTGCGGCGGCCAAACGGCGGGCCAAGTCAGTGGACTTGAAGGCTTTCACATGCGGGCGAAGGGCTGCGCCGGGAAGGACGGCGTCCATGGCAGCACAGTTGTGGTCGAACGCCTGCTGGTCAACTATCAGAGCCGGAGTTTTGATCTCGTCGATAGTTGATGGCGTCACGGTGACATCGTTGCAGGCTCGATGCCCGGCCGCCACCTTGGCTGACGCAACCGTATGCTCTGGCCTATGAGCAGACCCTTTCGTTTTGGAGTGCAGGCCAGCAATGCAACCAGTCGAACCGAGTGGATCGAGCTGGCAAAGATGGCCGAGGACCTTGGATACGCCACGCTCACGATCCCCGATCACTTTGATGGCCAGCTTGCCCCGGCCATCGCTCTTCAGGCTGCGGCCGATGCCACCACCGAACTGCGGGTAGGAGCGTTGGTGTGGTGCAACGACTACCGCCATCCGGTTGTGTTTGCCAGTGAGATGGCAACGCTTGACCTCTTGTCAGACGGCCGCCTCGAGCTTGGCATCGGGGCAGGCTGGATGAAGAGCGACTACGAAGCGGCGGGCATGACCTATGACCGGCCTGGGGTTCGCATTGACCGAATGGTTGAGTCAATTGAGGTCTTGAAGGGGCTGTTCGCCGACGGAGCGTTTTCGTTTGAGGGCGATCACTACAAGATCACCGATCTTGACCTTCAGCCAAAGCCTTTGCAGAAACCCCACCCACCGTTTCTGATGGGTGGCGGTGGGCCCCGTTTTCTGAAGTTGGCTGGCAAACACGCAGACATCGTTGGGGTGAATCCCAACCTGAAGGCTGGAGTGATCACCGCTGATACCGCAAGCGATGCAACAGCCGAGCGCTATGCCGAGAAGGTTGGCTGGGTGAAAGCAGGCGCCGGTGATCGGTTCGACGACATCGAGATGAGCGTGCGAGCATTCGTTGTGATGTTCAGCGACGACCGGGAGGCAACGGCTGAGATGCTGGCGCCGGGGCTTGGCATGGATCCTGCCGCTGCGCTTCGGTCTCCACTCGCACTTGTTGGCACCCCTACCTCGATGACAGAAGATCTCCTGGAGCGCAGGGAAACCTACGGCTTCAGCTATATCGGGGTTGGCCCCGACGAGATGGAACAGTTCGCGCCGATCGTTGCCGAACTGGCAGGCAACTGAAGGTTTGTCGCCGCGCATGGGAATGGACTCCGACGATCAACCAGGAAGCGACCAGGCCGCGAGACCAGGTGCGATTTCTCGGATTCCGACAGTGCCGCGGGTCATCCTTGGCGTGATTCTGGTGCTGGCCGGCATTGCCATGCTGGTGCTGCCGGGCCAGGGGGTGCTGACCATCATCGTTGGGCTGAACCTGATCAAGCCCGACAATGCGCTGGTGCGGTACCTGCGGGTGAAGACCCCCGGTATCCCGAACGAGGGCCCGATTCCAAAGAGATTGGTTTGGGCCGGAATTGGGATGTTTGTGGCAATGACCGTGCTGTCGCTGCTCTTTGGCCGCGCCATTCTGGAGTGGCTGCAAGACCTAATTCGTAGGTAGGTAATCTGGCCTGGCGGGAACTCCCCAAGCCCAAGAAACGCTGAACGCATCCATGGACAAATTCGATGACTTCTCCGACCGCATCACCGAAGCCGCGGTGCAAGCCGAGTTCGAAACGGGCGAAGTTGAGAGCAGCGAGGCCGAAGCAAAAACGCATGCGCTGGTTCGGCTGGGAAGAATGGCCCTTGGGTTCGGCATCGTGATCCTGGGGATCGTTCTGCTGCCTCTGCCCGGCCCAGGTGGGCTGATCATCGCCGGGGGTCTGTTCATTCTGTCGAAAGACATTGCGTGGGCCGACCGGCTGCTGCGCTACATGCGCAAGCGAGTGCCCGGAGTGCCAGAAGACGGCAAGATTCCCAGGTCTTCCATGATCACAATGGCCACCGTTACCCTCGGCGCCGTTGCCCTGTCCCTGTGGTTCGCGTTCGGCCGAGGCTGACTCAAAGGCGGGAGCTTCCCGCAGGGCGGCCCGGGGCCGGATGAGCGCTTCTTCGCTACCTATCCATGAAGTCTGGCACTCAAGCAGCTTCAGGAGTTCGCTCGGAAGACCTATACGCCGATCGACTTCTTTTTCCTCGACGAACCACCGGACGAGGAGGTGCCAATCCCGGATTTCCGAACCATTGGTGATCGTGCAGTCGGCACGTGTCCGCTGATCTGCTCGAACCGGTGTATCGCCAAGCCCGCCAAGAGTGGTACCGCGACCACCAGCTATTGAACGGTGAGAGTCCACTCGATTTTGTGGGCAGCGCTACTCTCGACTCCGTGCCGTCCGACGCCGCCAAGCGGATGCAACAGGTGCTCGACTGGCCGGCTGAGACATCCGGGCTCATTCGTGGGCCGAAGTCCTACATCCCGGTGTCGTTGATGGCTCCGTCACCCTTAGACATTGTGCCGAGAATCACCTCTGCGGATTCTCCATAAACTATTGCCTTCTTCACAGCGCCTCCTCGTTTGGCGGGTTGTGAGTGGGGAGCCCGGGACTCGCCATCTATCCGTTACGGCGATCGCGGGCTGACGGCTCCGGGAGGGCGATGCCGCATTGATGTCGATTGACTCATCTACAATTGTCAACATCGGTATCAGACTGAACGAGGAGTTGGTAAGGATGGACGACGAACGCTTCACTCGACGGCTCTATACGGTGCCTGAAGCTGCTCGACTTGTCGGGATGAGCCCGTCCACACTTGGTACTTGGGCGCACGGCTACAACCGCCGGTCCATTGGGCGCACGGTTTTCAAGCAGGCTCCCGTGATTACCTCGCTCGACCGTTCAATCGGCGATCAGCGGAGCATCCCGTTTGTTGGACTGGTTGAGGCGACAGTCGTCCAGGCGTTTCGACAGACTGGGTTGCCGATGCAGCGAATACGTCGAGCGCTCGATGTGCTTGCAGGTCAAGGCGAACTCGACCACGCCCTCGCTTCTCGACAGCTCTACACCGACGGGGCTGAGGTTCTCTACGATTACGCCAACAGCGAGAACGACAAGCAACTGGGCTTGCTGACAATCGTGCACTCCGGTCAGCGCGTGTTCCATGATGTGATCAAGCAGTACCTGGAACGGATCTCCTTTGCCGACAAATGGGCGAACGAGCTCATTCTTCCAGTTACCAAACGCGAGCTGCTTCGCGTCCTACCCGAGATCGAGGGTGGCGATCCAATCTTTCTGCACGGCGGCGCTCCCTTGTCGGCGGTTCGTGCTCGCTCCCGTGCAGGTGAGCCGATCGGGTCCATCGCGCGCGACTACGACGTTCCGGAAGACGATATTCGAGAAGTTCTTGATGCCATCTGGCCCGCGACGCAAACGGCAGCCTGAGCTGGCGGATCCGGTCTTCTTCCTTGATCGAGGGCTCGGCCGCTATGTGGTAGCGGAGGCGATCCGAGACCGGGGGTATGAGGTCTTGCCTATGGCCGAGGTCTATCCCGGCGGCGCCGACGAACGGATTTCCGACGATGAATGGATCACCCGGGCCGATACCGAGGGATGGGTCGCTCTCACCAAGGACTACCAAATCATCCGCGACCACGTCGAAACTCTGAGCCGGACGAGCCTTCGCGTCTTCTCACTCAACAACGCAAACCTTACTGGATCGGAGATGGCGGGCCGATTCGACATGCACCTGAACCGCATCGTGCAGCGGGCGACGAAACCTGGTCCCTACATCTACGCCGTCGCCAGCAAGGGTCTTGAGCACCGATGGCCGACCGCTTCGTCCGAGGATTAGGGGCAATTCTGGTCAAGCAAGAACGCTGATCCTTCCTCACTGAGAGTTCAGTCTGGTTTGTTAGCTGGCCGAGAGTACGTAATTCGGTTGACATCTCCAGTCACACTTCGTATAACTATCCAGCGGTCACCGCACGAGATACGTGCCCAGCCACCAAGACGATGCAGAACACACATTCAGAACAACTGAATACCAAAGCCCTCGGCATTAATGCTGAGTTGCCTGTGCTGCCCGTCTCCCAGATGTGGCGCCCGGGCGATCCCAAGACGGCTTCGGAGGTGAAGCTCTTCTAACGAAGAATTCACCATACGATCGAACTCTTAGTTCCGAAGCCGCCTCTCACTGAACGAGAGAGCGGCTTTTCTGGTTTTTGGACTCAGAGCGAACAACACACACATAGCTGCAATGGTGCATGTCGGTTCAGGAACAGACCCCGCGAAGGTTCCGACGAAGAGGTCAGCCAAAGAGCGTCTAATTCCAAGAGGCATTTCAACACGAGGCGCGTCAAGGAGGGTCGTTCCCGGAACGCAGCTTCGTTCAACAGGGCGAGGACGTGCAGGCTCGTCACCAGCTTTGGAAGCTGGCCATCTCGGGGGTTCGATTCCTCGCCACTGCGCCAGGCATCGGGGGAATAGTGACAACGGCAAACACACCTGCCTTGCATGCAGGCAATCCCGGTTCGAATCCGGGTTCCTCCACCAACCGCTTCTTGCCCCCGTAGCTCAGTGGACAGAGTTTCTGGCTTCGAACCAGCGGGTCGGAGGTTCGAATCCTCCCGGGGGCGCAGCTACCCAAGCTCGGTGCAGTCACTCAGTTCAAAAGTGAATGCCCAATCTCGTGCTCCTCTGGCGAAAACGACAAACGCAGCAGGCTTAGACCCTGCGGCCTTGCGGCTTGTGGGTTCGACTCCCACGGGGAGTACCAATTCTTGGGGTGTAGCTCAGGCCGGTCAGAGCTAAGGGCCCTTGGGCTGTTTGAGGGCTTGCCCTACAAGTACGGCTCTGTTACCATACTTGTATGGCTATCAAAACCACGATCAACTTCGATGATGAGATGGAAGAGGCCCTCGCCGAGCTGATAGCCATTGATGGCACCAAGAAACTCGCCATCAAACGATCTCTCCTCGCCGAGGTGAAGCGCCGCCGCCGCAGCCAGGCAATGCTCGACTTGATCACCTCCTGGGAGGCCGACGAGGGACCAATCGATCGTGAACATCTTGACTGGGCCGACGCTGTTCTGGACCGCCAGGGAGTTGGACGGTGATAATCGATGCAGGTCCATTCATAGTCGACGGCGAAAACGTGAACTCCCGCCTCTGGGCCCTGATAAAGAGGGGAACCGAACGCGGCGACGACCTTCACACCACCCACCCGATACTTGCACAGGTGTGGCGGGAACCAGCACGACAGGCCAACCTGGCGCGAGCCGTCCGCTTGCTGGACACCCACGCGCTCGATGAGTCTGTGGCCATCGGACGCAGGCTGGCTGCAAGCGGAACCTCCGACGTCGTCGACGCCCACCTTGCCGTGGTTGCTGAGAGCCTTGGAACATTCATCCTCACGGGAGACCACGACGACATGTCAAAGCTCAACGCCCGCTTCGAGACCTACTGACAGCGGCTGCGGCCACACCACTGGTTAGCCGCTCGACTTAGACGGCTCCCGCCGGTGGAAACTTAGGAATGCGGACACCCCAGAGCGACAGATCCTAGTGAATCCATGCCTTCACTGTGGAACTTCGCTCGCAGCCTGAGCGAGCTTGTAGTCGGCGAAGGCGCTGACCCGCTTCACGAACGCTGGAGATCGGCGCAACCGCGCCGCCATCTCGGCCTCCGGGACTCCGTTTTCACGAGCCCGCAGGACCGCCCGCTCGATCGGTCGGAGATCCCACGGTGCACGGTGCCGCTGGGGCCCCGGCACGCGAGGGAGCCGAGCCAGCGCCAAGGTCCGGCGGACATGCCCAGGGCTACGGCGAAGACGCCACGCGATGTCGGCTTCGGTTTTACCGGCACGCACGAGGTTGAGCATTGTCCGTTCGATTGGACGCAGATAGGCCCCGCTGCTTTTCTCTTGAGTTGACGCGTTCATCGTTCTCCTTGTTGACCTAATCCTACGCTCGCTGGTTGATACGGCGGCTGCCACAATCAGGCTCAGCACTTGGAACTCTGACATCCCCAGAAACGGCAGCGGCGCTCATAGGTATCGCCAGCGTAGCCGAGATGAGGGTCTCATCATCCCCGCAGAACGGCTTCTTCAAGGGCGGCGGCCTCGTCCACTTGGCCAGCTGCCCGGTAGCTGTTAGCGAGGTTCGCTCGGCTGGTGAGGGTGTGGGGGTGGTCGGGCCCCAAGACCCGGTCGCAGTCGGCGACGACGGCCTCCATCAGAGTGATGGCTTCGCCATTCCGGCCTGCTGTGTGGTAGCTGCTAGCAAGGTTTCCTCGGCTGGTGAGGGTGTGGGGGTGGTCGGGCCCCAAGACCCGGTCGCAGTCGGCGACGACGGCCTCCATCAGAGTGATGGCTTCGTCAATCCTCCCC
>QIKW01000125.1 GCA_003231975.1 Acidimicrobiia bacterium | reverse complement strand
AGACCAGATGGCCCCGCCTCGGTGCTTGTCTCGCACCATCTGGAAGACATTCCAGGCAGCACAACCCACCTGTTGGCTCTGGCCGACGGCTCGGTGGTGGCATCGGGCCCTATCGATGAGGTGCTGAACGAAGAGCTGTTGCGTAAGACATTCGGAATCGACATCGCTCTCTCCCGCAATGGCAGCCGCTGGGCTGGCAGGGCCGCTACAGATGGTGGGCGTCACCTGCGGTAACTGTTGTGCGCTGGCCCGTTGGCTCTTGAATCACAAGCCCTCCGGCAGAATCCAGGTCTACGGCCCGCCCAATGATCTCCCCAACCGATGTGGTGAACCGCACGTTTCTTCCTAGCGTGATGCAGTGGGGCCGGTAGGCAGCCAGGCAAGCTAGGGCCCCGCCGCTCTCAAGTTTGGTGAGCCCCAGATCAAGTCGACCAAGCATTGCCGCCACAAGCGCTTGCCGGTCGATCAGCTGGTTGGTGCCCTCTAGGTTGGCTTCGTCTGCTCCCAACAGGCCTGCTCTTAGCAGGGTGGCCAGATCCACGGCCCGGCCCGCAACCTCTTCGGGTAGGGGGCCAGCGAAGCTCAGATTCATTCCCAGCCCAACGATCACGGTGATCTGAGTGCCAACCGTGACAGCCTCGGCCAGGATCCCCGCCAGCTTGCGGTGACCCGGCAAAGACGAGATCACATCGTTCGGCCATTTCAAGCCAACTGTCAGCCCATACAGATCTTTGAGGGCCAGTACCACAGCCGTTCCTGTGACCAGCGGAATCAATGGCGCGGCTGCCGGGGTTGGGCGGATTGAGGCCGACATCAGCAACGAAGCGTCGGGCTCGTCCAACCAGGTTCTGCCCTGCCTGCCCCTACCTAACGTCTGGTGGCGGGCGATCAAAACATGGCCCTCCTCCAGCCCAGCGCCTGCTTTTGCCAGCAGATCAGCGTTGGTAGAACCAGTCTCGTCAACCACGTTGATCGTATGAAACCGGGTGTTCCTCATATCGGGAGGTTTCCATGCAGCACTCATTTTGCTAACCATACGGGCGTGCCGAACGAAGATTTCCCCTCATCTCTTGCTGCAAACACGTTCTCGAAAGTGCTAATCGCGAACCGGGGCGAGATCGCCGTACGCATCATCCGCGCTTGCCAGGAGCTTGGAATCGGCACCGTTGCGGTGTACTCCGAGCTGGATCGCAACGCCCAACACGTGCGTCTGGCCGACGAGGCGTTCGCCCTTGGTGGCCAAACCGCAGCCGAAAGCTACCTGAACACCGAGGCCATCCTGGATGCCATAGAAAAATCAGGCGCCCAGGCGGTGCACCCCGGCTACGGGTTCTTTTCGGAGAACGCAGATTTCGCCCGGTCGATCACCGAGAGAGGTGTCACCTTCGTCGGCCCACCCCCTGCGGCCATCGAGGTGATGGGAGACAAGATCAGCGCCAGGGACGCAGCCGAGAAAGTTGGAGTTACCGGAGTGCCGGGGATCTCTAAGTTCCTGGCGGGCCCCGATGAGGTGAGCGCCTTTGGGGCCGAGCATGGCTGGCCTGTTGCCATCAAGGCCGCCTTTGGTGGCGGCGGCCGTGGCATGAAGGTGGTGAACGCACAAGGCGAGGTGGCAGATGCCCTCGAGTCCGCCAAGCGAGAGTCCCTGGCCTACTTCGGGCGAGACGAATGTTATGTAGAGCGCTACCTCACGAAACCTCGCCACATCGAAATTCAGGTGCTGTGCGACAATCACGGTAATGGCGTCTACCTGGGTTCCCGAGACTGTTCGGCCCAAAGACGCCATCAGAAACTGATTGAAGAGGCGCCCGCCCCCGATGTTCCCCCAGCCACTTTGGCCGCCATGGGCGAGGCCGCACTAAAGGTGGCCAACGGATGTGGCTACACCAACGCAGGCACAGTCGAGTTTCTGTATGAAGACGGCGACTTTCACTATCTGGAAATGAACACCCGGCTTCAGGTTGAACACCCGGTTACCGAAATGGTCACCGGGCTCGACCTCGTGGCCCTTCAGCTTCATGTCGCGGCGGGAGGCCAACTGCCCTTTGACCAGGCCGATGTTGCCATATCGGGCCACGCAATCGAGGTGCGAATCAACGCTGAGGATCCCGCTGGTGGGGCCTTCCTACCCTCACCAGGAACCATCACAAAGCTGAGGCTGCCCGCAGGTTACGGGGTTCGCTACGACGGCGGTTACGAGGAGGGTGACGAGATCAGCCAGTTCTACGACAATCTGGCAGGCAAGCTTGTGTGTTGGGGGGCTGACCGAGACACAGCCATCGCCCGAACGGTTCGAGCCTTACGAGAATTCGTGATCGAGGGAGTGAAAACAACAATTCCGGCCGACCTGGCCATCTTGGAGCACCCAGACTTCGCCGCAGTGGCCCATTCAACGAAGTGGGTTGAAGACGTGCTTGATCTTTCTGGCATCGAGGCGGCGGCTACGCCAACAGAAGGCGATGAGCCCGAACCCACAGTGCGCCGTGATGTGGCCGTTGAGGTAAACGGCAAACGGTTCCAGGTTGCAATGTGGGTGCCAGAAACAGCCTTGGCCGCCGCTCCCCCGGGAGGAAAGCGGAAGCGGCGGGCTGCGTCTAGCGGCGGTGCCGGTGCGTCTGGGCCAGGAGACATCGCCGCTCCGATGCAGGGAACCATCTTGAAGGTAATGGTTGAGGTTGGCCAAGAGGTGGCGGCGGGTGACACCGTTGTTGTGCTTGAGGCAATGAAGATGGAGAACAACCTGAACGCCGAGCGAGCGGGCACCGTCAAAGAGATAAAGGTTCAGCCAGGAGACTCCGTCGGCGGCGGCGACATCGTTGCTGTAATCAGTTAAAGAATCATTGTTGGCAGATCGGTTTGGCTGCTTAGCTCGGCGGCCACCTGGGCCGCTGTTTCCAACGAGCCGATTGTGGGTACCGGGCTGCCAATGAGAATCTCATCGACCCCGGCCCCCTTTGCTGTTTCCACAGCCAAGTCCAGCACGTTGCCTTTGCGAACAATCACTCTGGTCTGGCGTTCGGGCTGGCCTACCTGATCTTTGGTGAGATCAAGTTGCGCCTCAAGCAGCCAGTGAAGCTCTTGCTCTACCACCGAAGACATCGTTGTGTTCAAGTCTCCGAAGTGGTCCGAGTCAAGAACAGCCAAATAGACAAGTGCGGCATCAAGTTCGCCTGCCCGCTCAAGCGCCCTTCTGATGGTTTTGGTTCGGCCAGACCCACCCCACGACAGGTACAAAACCTCGGTCACGGCGAAGCCTCCTCGGCGCGGGAGGTGGAGTCGACCGCCGTTGGTTGGATCAACTGGGCGGTCGACTCAGAAGACTGGGCCACATTGGCGTCTACCTCCCAGCGGTCGTCCAACAACTCAAGGGCAACAAGTCGATTGTTCAGATCGATCGTCAGACCTTTGGCTACTTGTGGCTCAATCAGACCGGTGCGCACGATCTCAAGAAGGGCGCTTTGCTCCGCAACTATTGCATCCCGCCGAGCTTGGATCAGCATCGTTGCCTCAAGCTCGGGGTTGCTTCGAAAGTGGCTTACCAGATCATCGCTGGACTTAGCGATGTCGCGCTGGTAAGAACGGCCAACGGCATCAGCCAGGTCGTCGAACAGCACCCCTTCGGCTCCCATCCTTGCTATTTCGCTTTGGCCGGCGCGGCGCATGTGAACCAGTGCCTGATAGCGCTGTTGGGTTAGCTCGGTTTCTTCCTTACCAGCAAGTCCAAGCTTGCTGATCAGGGCAGAGATCGTTGTGCCCTGAACCAGGAGGGTGAACAGCACAACACCAAAGGTCATTACCAGGACGGTGTCAACGGTTTCCTGGCCAAACACCGCAGGGGTCATTGTGAGGGCAAGAGCCAGGGAGATGGCACCTCGCAACCCACCCCAGTACATGACGTGCTGGTAATCCTTGGAGATCCGTCGGCTGGGCTGGATCCTGCTGCTAACGGGGACGAACAGATAGACAACAACGGCCCTGACAACAAGCACACCAGCGATGGCCAGCAGAACCGCAGGAAGCTCGTTGAACAACTCTGAAAGGCTGACCGAGAGGCCAATGAACAAGAACACCATTGAGTTGACGAGGAAGCTGAGCAGCTGCCAGAAATGTTCGAGAGTGATTCTGGTGGTTGGCGAGGTGTTCTTTGTTCCGAGGTTGCCAACCATCAGCCCGGCGGCCACCACAGCCAAGATTCCCGAGAAGTGCAGATCCTTCCTGCCAATCAGCAGGCCGAACTCCTCGGCCAGTAGGAAAGAACCGAACGCCAGCGCCAATGTTGTTGAGGTTTCAATCAGCGCATCGTCAACCCGGGCCAGAATTATCTCGCTAACCACGTAACCAAGGATGAGGCCAACGGCGATGCCGCCGAACGACACAACAACGAAGTCGGTGACGGCGCCTCCCACGGTGAACGCGTCGCCCTCGGCCACCGAAACCGCCAGAGTGAACGCAACGATTGCTATGGCATCGTTGAAGAGAGACTCGCCCTCAACCAGCACGCCCAACCGCTTCGGAACCCCGAGCGACTTGAAGAAGGCGATCACCGCCACCGGGTCGGTGGCTGAAATCAAGGCGCCGAAAGCGAAGGCGGCGGCCCAGGGAATATCTAAACCCAGCTTTACAAGGGCACCTATGGCAGCCAGGCCAAGCAGCGTGCCAAGAAGCGCGTTCACCAGAATGGGAAACAGGTCGGCCTTCAACTTGGGCCAGGGCAGATGCAGGGTTGCCTCAAACAGCAGGGGCGGCACCAACAAGGCCAGGATCAGGTCGGCCGACACGTCAACCTGAACCACTTCGCCCAACCCGCTGGCCAGGAACCCGCCAATTACCAAGGCCACGGTGTACGGGAATTTCAACCGCTTGGAAAGCATGGCAATGCCAGCCGCGATGGCCAACAGAATAACTGCCGCGATCTCGGTTTGAATCAGAGTGTTTGTATCTTCGGCTGCCAGAACAAGAGTGTTCATTCAGATGCCTCGCCAAGTACTTCGGCCAGGGCCGGGTGGACAAAGAGCGACTCGGCAAGGTCGGTAACGGTTAGCCCTGCTGTGATTGCCAAGGCAAGCACCGAGATCAGTTCAGCGGCGTGGCGGCCAACGATGGAGCCGCCAAGCACAACACCGGTGGCCGGGTCAGAAACGATCTTCACAAAGCCAAGGGCGTCGTTGTTG
Source organism: Acidimicrobiia bacterium (assembly GCA_003231975.1). Taxonomy (GTDB): domain Bacteria; phylum Actinomycetota; class Acidimicrobiia; order Acidimicrobiales; family SZUA-35; genus SZUA-35. Next base: position 9,137 of record QIKW01000125.1, on the reverse strand, counting down.
ATCATCGATTTTGCCGAGACCGAGAAGGGAACCTTCGTTACCCGAATCTTTCTGCCCTCGGCGAAGGCGTCGGCCTCGGCCAGGCCAACGTCGGCAATCTCGGGGTCGGTGAATATGGCAGACGCCGCCTTGTCGTAGTCGATGTGGCGGTGAGGGCCGGCGTGAAGGCCCATTGCGTGTTCTGCGATCTTGCGGCCCTGCATTGTTGCCACCGACGAGAGCGGGAGCCTGCCGGACAGATCGCCTGCCGCATAGATGCCTGGGACGTTGGTTAGGCAGTTGTGGTCGACCGTTACGTAGCCGTAGCTGGATTCGATACCCGCCGCATCGAGGCCAAGGCCATTCGAGTTCGGTATCGAGCCGATGGCCAGAAGAACGTGGGATCCCTTCACAACGCGGCCATCGTCACACGCCACGCTTACCTCGTTGCCGTCGACCTCGTTGCCGTCGACCTCGATGCTCTCGGCCCTGGCTCCCATCACCAGCTTCACCCCTTTGTTCAAGAAGCTTTGTTCAAGAACCGCCGCCACCTCTGGGTCTTTGCCCGGCAGAACTTGTTGGCGGCTAACGATCAGCGCAACCTCTGACCCGAAAGCTGTGAACATGTTCACAAACTCCACCCCGGTCACTCCAGAGCCGATCACAACCAGCCTTTCGGGCAGCTCCGGGGGCGGGTAGGCATGACGGGTTGTTAGCACCCGAACGCCATCGGGTTCAGCCCAGTCTGGGATACGGGGCCTGCTGCCCGTTGACAGCAGGATCACGTCGGCTTCCAGCTCTTCCGTCTTGCCGTCGCTGGTGGTGACAGTGACAGTGTTTGGCCCGGTCAGCTTTCCCGTGCCCTGGATCAAGTTCACCTGCTGGCTGGCAAGCAGGCCAGTAACCGAGTTCTTCAGCCTGTCTTCGATGGTTTGGATTCGTTCCCTTAGCGCTTCGAGGTCTACCGAAACATCAACCTTGGTGAGGCCCATGTTTACCGCCCGCTTCATCTGCGACATCGCACTGCCAGTTGCAATCATTGCCTTTGACGGGATGCAGTCCAGCAGGTGAGCGGCACCGCCGATCAGGTCTTTTTCAACCAGGGTTACCTCGGCCCCGAACCGGGCCGCATGGGTGGCACACGAGGTGCCAGCGGGGCCGCCGCCAATGATCACAAACCGCTTCTTCTCACCAGGCATGGGCGGCAGACTATCGCCGACTGGCCACATGGCTTGAAGGCGATCCGGCCAGAGCCCGCCATGGCTGGCGTAGCCGTCTCACCGAATCCCAACCGAACAGATTGCGGAATTGGTTCCAGATCAGGTGGGCTGGCACGCGGACGCACGTTCAGCCAGAGTTGATCACCTGGTGGTACACGCCAACCATCTGCTCAACGGTTCGGTCCCATGAGAATCGGGCCGCCTGGGCCTTTCCTGCCAGAATCAATGCCTCCCGCCTTGCCTCATCTGTTGTCACAGCTTGGATGGCTTTGGCCAGAGCGCTTGGATCACGAACCGGCACAAGCATTGCTGCCTCACCGCAGATCTCTGGCACAGAGCCCGCCGCGGTGGCCACCACCGGCACCCCTGCCATCATTGCCTCAAGCGGAACGATGCCAAATCCCTCATAGGTGGACGGGTAAACCAGGGCTCGGGCTCCGGCGAAGAGGTCGGCCTTTTGCTGGTTGGTCACATACCCCGGCCTAATCACGGAATCAGAGAGCCCCAACCCCTCGATAGTTCGCACCAGGGCTTCGGTGCCGCGGTCTGAGCCACCGGCTATTACCAACCGTAGTTCGGGTAGTTCGGCCTTAACTTCGGCGAAGGCGGTAACCAATCCTGGGTAGTCCTTGCGGGGCTCAATCGTGCCGACTGCCAGCAGGTAGGGGGCTCCGTCGCCAGCCACATCTCGCCAACCAGCCGGATTGGCCGGCGGCAGGGGCGAGGCGGCCAGGTGAACCACATGAAGGCGTTCCTTTGGCACCCGAAGCTGGGCCTCAATTTCACCGGCAACAAAGTGAGAGTCGGCGTGCACGTGGGCGCCGCGACCGAGCGCTCGGTCTACCAGCCGGGGGTAGACCCGGCTGGTTTCGTGAACCTGATCCGGCTTGCGCCAGGCAGACAAATCGTGCACAGACACCAGGGCGGCCGCTGCCCCGCCCGGCGGAACCACATAGTTCGTGCCGTGCACAATGTCTACCGAACCGGCAAGCCACGAAACGGGAGGCAGCGGCACATGACGCCACAAGCGGCGCACAAGCGCGGCCGGAACCGGCTTGCCAAGCTGCACCCCCTCGGGAAGGGCAGCGCTGATTTCGTCGCGGCCTCGGGCAGTTAGTGCCATGCCCTGGAGGTCTACGTCGGGGTGCGCTGCCAGGCCGGAAGCCAAAGCGGAAACGAAACCGCCAATTCCGGTGCGCCGCCCGGCAAGTGGGGTGACGTCAAGGGCAACCCGAATTCGAGACAAGACCATCGCGGCGCAGGTTACGCGCCCCGTCATACGCTATGCGAGCAATGACTGGATTTACCACCTCAGTGTTGGGGTAGAGAATGCAAAGCGGAACTCTCTGACGCCGCGGTTTCACAACTGCGCGGCGGGCGCAGCAACGGGCGACGCGCTCCTATCAGGATTTGCGACAGAGCACCGAACTTAGACAGCTCTGACTGAGCCGCCGTACTATCGGGAGGTGCTACTTGATGATTGGAAGGCCGCAGCCGCCAAGGAGTTGCGCGGACGGCCCCTTGATGAGCTAACCGTCGCCACCCCTGAGGGGATTGACATCAAGCCCCTCTACACCGAGGCCGACCTTGAAGAGGTTGGCCATCTTGGCTCGCTGCCGGGCGAGGGGCCATACGTTCGCGGCCCCCGGGCAACGATGTATACCAACCGGCCATGGACGGTTCGCCAGTACGCCGGGTTCTCAACCGCCGAGGAATCAAACGCCTTCTACCGCAAGAACTTGGATGCCGGCCAGAAGGGCCTTTCGGTTGCGTTCGACCTGCCAACCCATCGGGGTTATGACTCTGATCACCCTCGCGTGATTGGCGACGTTGGCAAGGCCGGAGTTGCCATCGATTCGGTTGAGGACATGTTGATTCTGTTCGACGGAATCCCACTTGATGAGATGACGGTCAGCATGACAATGAACGGTGCTGTGTTGCCCGTTCTGGCCTGTTATGTGGTTGCTGCCGAAGAGCAGGGGGTAACAACCGAGCAGATGGGTGGCACCATCCAGAACGACATCCTCAAAGAGTTCATGGTGCGCAACACCTACATTTATCCGCCAGAGTCAAGCATGCGGATAGTTGCCGACATCATCCAGTTCACGTCGGAACGAATGCCGAAGTTCAACTCGATTTCGATCTCGGGCTATCACATGCAGGAGGCCGGGGCGTCGGCCGATATTGAGCTGGCGTTCACCCTGGCCGACGGCTTGGAGTATGTGCGGGCGGCCATCTCGAAAGGGCTGGACGTAGACGCGTTCGCAGGGAGGCTCAGCTTTTTCTTTGCCATCGGTATGGACTTCTTCATGGAGGTGGCGAAGCTTCGGGCTGCCCGCCTGCTGTGGCATGAACTGATGAGCCAGTTCCAGCCGCAAGACCCGCGCTCGTCGATGCTGCGAACCCACTGTCAGACATCAGGGGTTTCCCTTACCGAGCAAGATCCTTACAACAACGTTGTGCGCACCGCGTTTGAAGCAATGGCCGCCGTGCTTGGGGGCACGCAGAGCCTTCATACCAACAGCTTCGACGAGGCTCTTGGGCTGCCAACCGAGGCCAGTGCCAGAATTGCCAGGAACACGCAGCTGATTTTGGCCGAGGAAACCGGCGTCGGTCGCACGGTTGATCCGCTGGCTGGCAGCTACTTCGTTGAGAAACTCACTGCCGACTTGGCCGACCGGGCCAGAGCAATCATTGCCGAAGTTGAGGAACTGGGCGGCATGACAAAGGCCATCGAGAGTGGCATGCCGAAGCTGCGCATCGAAGAGGCCGCGGCCAGGAAACAGGCCCGAGTAGACCGGGGCCAAGAGGTGGTTGTTGGGGTCAACAAGTACGAGACAGATCAGCGGTCTGGCGTCGAAGTGTTGAGCATCGACAACAAGACTGTTCGTGAGTCACAGATTGCCCGGCTGAAACAGGTGAAGGACTCCCGAGATTCAAAGGCCTGCGAGGCAGCCCTGGAGGCTCTGGGCCGGGCCGCTTCTGGAAGCGAGAACCTGCTGGCTGCGTGCATCGATGCAGCCAGGGCCAGGGCAACCGTAGGCGAGATCAGCCTGGCAATGGAGAAGGTGTTCGGCCGCCACCAAGCTCAGACCCGTACCATTAGCGGTGTGTACGGTGCCGCTTTCGAAGACGACGCTGGCTTCCAGGCCATTCAGGCCGACATTGAGGCCTTCGCCAAGTCCGAGGGCAGGCGGCCCCGCATCCTGGTGGCCAAGATGGGCCAGGACGGCCACGACCGCGGGGCGAAGGTTATTGCAACCGCCTTTGCCGACATGGGCTTTGATGTAGACGTTGGGCCCTTGTTCCAAACCCCCGAAGAAGTGGCAAGAGACGCGGTCGACAACGACGTGCACGTAGTTGGAATCTCAAGCCAAGCCGCCGGTCACACCACCCTCGTGCCAGCCCTGATAGCCGAGCTTGACAAGGCTGGCGCCGACAACGTGGTTGTGGTTTGCGGAGGGGTGATTCCGCCTCAAGACCATGACTCGTTAACCGAGGCCGGAGTTGGAGCCATCTTTGGGCCGGGCACCAACATTCCCGAGGCGGCCGCCGCGGTTCTGAAGTTGGTGTCTGACAACCGCAACGCCACAGGCCAGCCTGGTCCAGACGGATCCGGCCAGGACAGTTCGGCGGCGTGACCGGGGCCCGCCGGTGACCCCGGAAACCCTTGCTTCAGATATTCGGGCGGGCAGCCGCCCCGCCCTGGCCAAGGCCATCACCATGGCCGAGTCGACACTGGCCAAAGACCGGTCGCTGGCCGCCGACACCCTCCGGCTCTTGCCCCAGCAGGCCAGCACCATCCGGCTTGGAATCTCGGGACCTCCGGGGGTTGGAAAGAGCACCTTCATCGATGTCCTGGGAATGCATCTGGTCGGGCGCGGTCACCGGGTTGCGGTTCTAGCCGTTGACCCCACCAGCAGACGAACCGGGGGCAGCATCCTTGGTGACAAAACTCGGATGCCCAATCTGGGCCAAGCGCCGGAGGCATTCATTAGACCTTCACCAGCTGGCCAAACGCTGGGGGGCGTTGCCGCCAATACTGCTGAGGCAGTTGTTTTGTGCGAGGCCGCCGGATTCAACATTGTGATCGTTGAAACGGTTGGTGTTGGACAATCTGAAACCGAAGTTGCCAACCTTACAGATCTTCTTCTGCTGCTGGTGAGCCCCGGGGGCGGAGATGACCTGCAAGGAATCAAACGGGGTGTGATGGAGCTGGCAGACCTGGTTGTAGTGAACAAGGCCGACGGCGACCTCGAGCTCACAGCCCGCACCACGGCGGTTGACTACGGCAATGCGCTGCACTTGATGAAACCAAGGCACCCGGGGCTCAGAGCACCTGTGTTGTTGGCTTCGGCCCTAAAAGGCAACGGCGTCGAGGAAGTGTGGGAGCAGGTGCAGGACATCCACACCTGGCTGGCCAAAGAGGGGCTTCTGAAAGCTCAGCGAGGCGACCAGTCGGTGCAGCGCATGTGGCAGGCGGTTCGGGCTGGTTTGCTGGCAGGCTTGCCTGGCGCCAGCGACGAGATCTCCGATCTGGAAGATGGGGTGCGGACCGGAGCAATAGCACCCCAGGCTGGCGCTGAAGCCATCCTCAACTTGAAGGACAGTCTCAGATGAACTCAGCTGTGCTTGTGGCAATCACTTGGCGACAATCGCATCTCGCTCACCTTCTCGGCATGGGTGGCCAACCTGACATTTCAGGACCTGAATATCTGAGACGTACGCGATCACCCCGATCTCGTCGACACCGTTTTCAGCGCCGGACCACCTGGGGGCGGCGGCCGGTGAGGTCCAGCAGGCGTATTTGAAGAGGCGCATCATCGGCCACGGTGCCACTCGGGCCGTCGCCAAAGATGCCTAGAGATGCAAGCATGTCTTTCGATGGCATCGTGGCCTCCCAAACCGCCTGCACCGCCGCGGGGTTGAGAGTGTCGTCAACCTCAATGGCTTGGGCAAGGTCCCAGCCATGCAGTACCACCTCGCCCATGCGGAACCCAAGAACCTGGCTAGCTGGCATGTCTCCCATTGGGTGATGCACGATCCGGTCCATGCTGCCGTCCTGTTCGAACGCCTCGAACATGGTGGCAGCACGGTGAAGTGCGAAAGGTAGTCGTCCTTCAGCTTCGTCTCGCCCAAGATCTTCAGTGCGGCTTCAGCACTGGCCCCGCCAACAAGGGCGATTGCCATGGCGTCACCGGCTACTACATGGCGCACCAGTTCTTTCACTGGCCATTCGCCGCAGGCGGGGGTGTCCCACTGGTCATCTGAGATCTGAGACAGAAAGCCTCCGAACCCAGCAGATGCGTCTCTAAGTGTTGAAAAGGGATCCATTGTGTTGTGCCTTTCGGTTGGGCTAGCCGCTTACCGGCCAACAGACTTCGGTTCTGAATGCGGACTGGTCTTCGGCGCCTGAGGGTGCGTCTAGGTAGTACTCACGAAACGGTGCCAGCGTCGACTGGGTTGTGTCCGTGGACGCGGCTTGCTCGGCCACAAAGGCGCCAAGCGGGCCATAGCAGCAGTCCAAGTCGAGGTACGGGCCTGTGTGGATGGCGACAGCAAACGTGCCCTCGGGGACCACAAGGCTGGATACGCGTCCCACTGTGACGGCTGAAACAACGGGCACGAAGGCCACAATCTGGGCTGTACCTTCGGTGAGGAAGTCGCTGGGGTAGATCCCGCCGGATGAGCCAGTGGGCTCCAGGTTCTTCGCCTCAACTACCTCCGCAAGCTCATTGCACCAAGCGGCTGTGTCTGGACGGTTCACATTCTCGGTGATGGCTACAGACAGCGTTTGGGGAATCGTTCTGTAGCTAACGTCGATGGGTGCGAGGGTTCGGGTGAGCAGCGAGCGCAGGGATGCCACAACGTCCTGGGTGCGTTGCAGTTCTAGCTCCATTCGCTCCAGGTGAGCAGAGATGGCCAGCTCTTGCGCCTCCTGGTCTTGCGCCTCCAGCACTTGGCCAACCTCATCAATTGGCATGTCAAGCGCACGGAGGCGACGGATGATGCGGGCTCGGCCAAGCTGGGCCGCCTCGTACTGTCTGTAACCCGACGATTCATCAACCCTCGCCGGTTCCAACAAACCAACATCGTGGTAGTGATGCAAGGTCTTCACGGTCAGATGACAGAGGCGTGAGACTATCGGGAACAGCGACGTCATAGGCATAGCTTGCACCCTCCGGTAGCCGAAGAGTCAAGGGCCATCTGATTTCTGACCACATCCGGCCAAAAGCTAGGGTCGTTTGCCAGGGTCCGGGCGGCTACGGCTCAATGTGAGCATCGAACGCCACCGCGAGATCGGGCTCGAAGCCCATCAGGATTGGTTCGGCTAGGAGCCTTAGACCGGTGAGGGCGGTAACAGCGCTGGCGATCTGATTGGCCGCTTCCAGCACCTCGGCCGTTGTGGCCTTGCCGCTTCGGTTCACCAAACCCAGTGCGTGTCCGTCAGCTAAGGCCACGGTTTCCCAGCTGTGGCCGCGGTGGAAACCTGCGGCCTCAACCAACCACCCAGCAGACAGCTTCACGCGGCCCTCAAGCTGGGGCCAAGCAGGCATGGCTGACGAGAGTTCCTTGGTGAGACGCTCATGGTCTTTGCCGCTGACGATGGGGTTCACAAAGAACGAGCCTGCACCCCAGGTGCTGGTGTCAGAGTCTTGCCAGACCATATTCTTCGCCGACCTGAGCGCGATGACAGCCTGGTGAACTGCTTGCAGTTCGTAACCTTCGGGGGCTGGACTGTTGTTGCGGCTGGCCAGCTCATCTGCCAGCTCGGCATATGCAGGCCGGTGGAGGCCGCCTTCTGTCAGTACCAGCTGCGCTTCGAGAACCACGAATTGGCCGCGGTCTGAAGATTTGAATCGGGAGTCTCGGTAGCCGAACTGGCAATCATGGGCGTCGAGCCACATTGTCTGGCCGTCTTCCACGGAGAGAACCCGGACCCGTTTCACCACCTCGGATATCTCGTGGCCATATGCGCCGATGTTCTGCACAATGGCGCCGCCGACGGATCCGGGAATGCCAACCAGAGACTCAGCACCCGCCAACCCCTGGCCTGCCAGTTCAAACGCGGTTGCGTTCCAATCGCCTGCAGCATCGATCAGCGCAGTGGATCCGCTGATCTCCAACACGCCATGGCGCGCAGAGGCAACGGCAACAAGGGTGCCCTGCGGGCCAGAGTCGGACAACAGAAGATTGCTGCCGCCACCAACCACCCTGTGAGGCCCGAGACTGGCACGTTTGGCCACGTAGTCTGCCCCGGACTCGAAAACGACGCTGCGGTCGGGCTGGCCTCCGGTTCGAAATGTCGTTGAGATCGTGGTTGAGATCAAAGAGCACCGATCGGGTCGAGATACACGGACTGCAATCTAGTGTTACGCGGAAGGCCGAAGGCGGGCCTGCATTGATCTGGTGACCCGGATAGGGCGAAGCCCGCTCCGCAACAGCGGAGCCAATCAAAACAGCTCTCACGCGTGGTCGCCATCGGCGACCAGCACTGACCTGCCTACCCAGATGGGCGAAGCCCGCTCCGCAATAGCGGAGCCAATCAAAACAGTCGAACTGGAATGGATTAGTGGCGAAAACGCATCTAATCCATTCCAGTTCCCCTTTTTGGGAGGTTCTGGAGGCATGACAGCTTCTCAGATGGGCGAAGCCGGGTCTGCGAAAGCAGACCCCAATATGACAGCCCAGTAACGCGTGGTCGCCATCGGCGACCAGGGGTGTGGTGGTTAGCTGGGTGGGCGAAGCCGGGTCTGCGAAAGCAGACCCCAATATGACAGGATTATCAGATGTCGTCCGCTCAGAGTTTGTTGACCTTGTGGCTGATCTACATCGGCGTGGCTTTGAGCCCGGGGGTGAACTTTGCTCTGATCGGCCAGACCGCAACCAGGCACACCAGACGCGATGCCCTGCTGGTGGCCGCTGGGGTTGTGACCG
>QIKW01000156.1 GCA_003231975.1 Acidimicrobiia bacterium | reverse complement strand
GATCCCGCCCGATGGCAACACCAGCGTGTCTTGGAGGCCATGGATCACCAGCATCGGAGCCGTAACGGTGCCCAATCCCTTGGTGCGGTCTGGGCTGCCGAGGATTGCTGCCCACTGGCGGGCCACACCGACGGGTCGCCACGCCCGCTCAACACTGACGATTGCCCGCTCTAGATGCACCTGGCTGTCCCAGGCCGAGCCTGCGAACATGGCGTATTGCTCGGTTCCGAGAACCGCAGCCTCTTCCTTTGGTGGTTCCTTGGCCCTTGCTAGCTTGGCCAGAACCTTGGCTGCGGTGCCACCGTTTTTCCTGTCTCCGGTGTTCGACATGATCGAACAGACCGAGCGGACCTTGTTTGGATGGTTGATGGCAAGAGACTGAACGATCATCCCACCCATCGAGACTCCCATCACATGGGCCGATTCGATTCCAAGGGCGTCAAGCAACCCGGCAGCGTCGTCTGCCATGTCTGTAACCGTGTAGCCAACTTGAGGCCGCTTTCTGGTGGCCAAAGCTCGAACGGCCTGCGGCTTTGTTGGCGGCGTCCAGTCGAAGCCCTGACTAAGACCGATATCACGGTTGTCGTGCCGGATCACCCGGAAACCGGCAGACACCAACTGATCGACAAGGGCTTGTGGCCAGTCGATAAGTTGAGCCCCGAGCCCCATGACCATCAGCAGCGGGTCTCCGCTGCCAGCCTCGTCGTAGTAGATCTCGATTCCGTTGGCTTCGACGGTGGGCATCGAGTCAATCTATCAACGAGTCGGCCGATGAACCTTCGCGGTCAGCGTGACCGGTTGCTCGCTTGGTTCGGATGCGGCGGTGGCGACGGTTGGACTGGCTGGATTCTTCGTGCACGGACTTGTCGATCGGCCGTTAGGTGTCATAGGGACGGGAATCCCGGTGGGGCTGGTGGTCGGCTTGGCCCTGGTCTCGTTCGAGACAACCGAGTCAGACCACGTTGCCGAGACTTCGCTATGACGTCGCACGTATACAATCCTCTGGATGCGAATCCGGTTGTTTCGCGTGCTCGGCACACCGTTCGGGCTGCTTGTTGCCCTTCTCTTTGCCATGTGGGTGATAGAGGCAGCTGACACCTTTGTTCTTTCCAGCCGGCTCCAAACAGGTGGCATTCACCCTCGGCGCCTTGATGGGCTTGACGGCATCCCCGCCGCTCCGTTCCTGCATGCGGGCTGGGGCCACATTGCTTCCAACTCGGTTCCCCTGCTTTTTCTTGGCGGGTTGGTTGCAGTGCGGGGCTGGCATCATTGGTTGACGATCAGCGCGGTCGTGATGTTTGGTGGCGGTGCCGCCACCTGGGCCCTGGCGTCAGGAGCCAATCACATAGGGGCCAGCGGAATGGTGTTCGGGTACTTCGGAGCGCTCCTTGGCGCAGCCTTTTTCGAACGCCGGGCCGCAACAGTTGGCCCGGCGCTGCTGGTGATAATGATGTATTCGACAATGCTGGTTGGGCTTGTTCCCCAAGAGGGGATTTCGTGGGAGGGCCACCTGTTTGGCCTGCTGGCCGGGCTACTGGCCGCACGCATGGTCGCAGAGCCGAGAGACCAGAGCCCCGAAGCTGTCTATCAACCCGAGCCGTGGGAGCTTGACGAGCCGTGGCTCAGGCTTCCCACTGAGGACTGACCTCCCAATGGAGACCGGCCGTGCTGACCTACACCCACAACTTTTCGAGAATGATCGCGACTTCTTGTCAAGTTGCCCGTCAGTAATAGTGGGTCACCGGGCACCAGCCTGCGAGCCCAAAACGATGGAAGCCGGCCGCCACCCCTCCGACGGCCGGCTTCTTTCGCGTTTTGGCTTCTGTTTCGGTTCGGCTGCGCTACCCGCCTCGCGCTGCTTGTTCCTTTTCGTATCGTTCAGTAGCGGCCTCAACGGCGCCCATTTGTTTGTCTGCCATGGCCGGGCGTACGGCTTGTGCCCGGTCAGCAGCTTCAATCAGCCCTCCGCCGCCACTTTGGAACCGCGGCATTACGTGGCGGGCGAACAACTCGTAGCTCTTCTTGGTTGCCTGCGAGTTGGCCCAGTTGTGGGCAAGGGTGAGGAACGCCCCAAAACCACCGTTCGACTGCTCCAGCAATTCCTCGATTTGTGCAATCGCCTGGTCTGGGGTTCCAACAACTCCCAAACCGCCGTTAACAAATTCAACCATCTCGTCAACGTTGCTTCCATCGACTGCCATCTGCGGGAACGCAGCCACGTTCTGGAAGTATCGGAACCACTGCGCAATTCCATACTCCACATCTCGGCGGGCCTCCTCTTCGGTCTCGGCCAGATGCATCAACCCAACCAGTCGCCATGTTTGGCGGTCGGCCGTCTTTCCGTTCTGGGCCGCTACCTCCTCTTGGATCCCCCAATGATGAGCCAGAAGGTCCATTCCAACTGCCACCGTGGCGCCAAGCGACAGAACTCCGGCCCCGTGTTTCCCGGCCAGTTTCGCCCCGGAAGGAGAAGCAACGGCGGCTACCGCTATGTCGAAGAGCGGGTCGCTGTATGGACGTAGATGCAGCCGAGCATCAACCAGTTTGATGCGATCGTTTTCGTAGCTGATTGGCTCTTCGGAGGTAAGCAGATGCATCAAGACATCCATGTATTCCTCAAGCAGCGGCCGCATCTGGCTCGGTTCCAGCCCAAGCATTGCCGCATCGGTCGGTAAGGCCCCTGGCCCAAGCCCAAGCATCACCCTCCCCTTCGTGAGGTGATCAAGCAACACCATCCTCTCGGCCACCCACAAAGGGTTGTGGTACGGAAGGGAAACCACACCAGTTCCAAGCTTGATTCTGGAGGTCCGCTCGGCTGCGGTTGCCATGAAAATCTCCGGAGACGCAATGATCTCACTGCCAGCCGAGTGATGCTCGCCTATCCAGGCCTCGTCAAAACCCAGTTGGTCCATGTGGACCAACAAGTCGAGGTCGTTCTGGAGCGACAGCGTTGGGTTGTGCTCGGGCGGATGGAATGGTGCCATGAAAGTGCCGAATCTCAGACGCATGGGGTCCCCTTCGTATGCGCTGGCCAGCGGGGTCGCTGGCCAGGCCACCCCGAGGTTAGAACTGCCCTTCAGGCTCGGCCAGTCGACGCGAGGCAAATCTTGGTTGAATCCGAAGGGTCTATCGGCGAGGGGCCAGGTGCTCCTTGGTCAAACCGAGGCGGGAAAGGTCCGTCGGTAGGGGGACCCCGGTAACCACGCTGGCCACAGCCCGACCGGAGGCTTCGGAGGTGGTGATGCCGAACCCACCCTGACCAACCATCCAACAGAAGTTTGGTGCCTGGTCATCCCAGCCAAGCACCGGAGACCGGTCTGGCACAAATGAGCGGAGGCCAGCCCAGCTGGTTCTGATGCCACGAATGCCGAGGGTGGTTGCGTTGTTGATGCGCTCTATCCCAATAGCAATGTCAAGCTCTTCGGGCCTGGCATCACAAGGCTGCGACACGATCTCGTCGGCCGGGGAACACATCAACTGGTTGCCAGCCTCGGGCTTGAAGTAACAGGGGCCATCGTCGCTGTCGATGTGAACAAAGGGCCAACCTGAAGTATCTGCATCGACTGAAACCGTGAACGCGGTGCGGCGCATCGGGGTTAGATCCACTGGCCTGGCACCAGCGAGACGCCCAATCACGTCGCCCCAGGCCCCGGCCGCGTTCACCACAACCCCGCCAATCCAGTTGGCTCGGTCGGTGCCAACGTGCCAGCGGTCTTTGCGCCACTCGATCGAGGTGACGTCTTGGTAGCGCTCAACTCGGGCCCCGTTTGCCCTGGCCCCCCGCACAAAGGCCTGATGCAATCCCATCACGTCAACTACAGCCGCTCCCGGTTCATACATGCCAATAGCAGCAAACTCCGGCCTCAGCACCGGCACCAGCTTCATGATCTCGGTCTCGTCGAGAAGCCGTATTGTGGGGTCGAGCTCCTGGCCGTCTTTCGCCATCTGGCGGATCCGGCCCTGCCAAGGTTCCGGTCCGACCATCACCACGCCTCGCGTTTCAAGAATTGGTGCGTCAACCAACTCTGGGGGTGGCGAGCTGAAAAAGCCGTGCGAGGCCAGCGCCAAACGCTGGGCGACCGCTCCCCCTTCACTGACCAGGTACAGGGCCGCCGACCGGCCGGTGGTGTGGTGGGCTAGTTGGCTTTCTCGTTCCAGCAGGAGGACTCGGCGTTCTTTCGAGACCTGATACGCGGCGGACACTCCCGCGATTCCGCCCCCGATCACAATTACATCGGCTTCGCCCGCATCGGCTTCGTCTTTCACTGGGAACTCACCAGTGGGACGCTAGCTGCTGATCAGATTCTCCAGCTGCTCAACGAGCTTCTCGTCGTCAAGTGAGGGACTACGACCGGCAACGGTGCCGTCGTCGTTGATGAACACATAAGCAGGCTGGCTCCGAACATCGAACCTGGCCCAGATCTCACCTGTCTCGTCAACGATGTGGGGGAAATCGCCAGCGTCACGAGTGGAAATGAAGTTTTGAATTGGTTCCAGGGAATCTCGGCCCGCAATGCCAACAACGGCAACACGATCTCCGAACTCCCTTTGTGCTGCGACGACCGAACTGGCCTCCCTTTGGCAAGTTGGTCACCACGGAGCCCAGAACCAAAGCAGGATGTCTTGGCCCGCATAGTCGGCCATGTTGATTGTGCCGCCGTCGGCCGATGCGGCCGAGAAGTCTAGCAACTCGGCAACGGCTGCCTGGGGGGCGTCGGGGGCGACGGGCTCGGTTGCGTCCGGAGTGGGGGCTTCTTCACCAGCGCTGGCCGGAGCGGTGGTGGCGGCAGGCGCCGCGGTTGGGGCCTCGGTTTCGGAGGCGCACGCGGCGCCAACCAGCACAAGAACCATTGCCACCGAAGCGAGACGACTTGCGGACCTGACGTTCACAGAGCGACACTCTAGGCCTTCGGGCAGTCCTTACTGCGTCGGCCAGCCCATGTTCAGGAGTCGTTAACGATCGCGGCCCTGGCATGCTCAGGTGTGGTGATCCGCAACAGCATCGCAGCCGGCATCAGCGCAGCAGAATTAGCGGGTTCGCCATATGAGGTGCTGGCCAAACTTCGCAGCCAGGTTCCGGTTGTGTGGCTGCCTGCCATTGACGGCTGGCTGGTTACGTCTCACCAACTTGTGGCCGAGGCAATGCGGGATGCCCGCACCTTCACCGTGGACCACCCCCGTTTCTCAACCGCCCAGGTGGTCGGCACCACGATGCTGTCTCTGGACGGAGCAGAACACCAACGCCATCGCACACCGTTTGTGGCCTCGTTTCGCTCCGGCGTCGTTGTTTTGGACTTCAAGGACTGGTTGGCAGACGAGTGCGCGGCTCGGGTGAAACGCTTCGGACTATCGGGAAAGGCCGAGCTACGCACCGGAATGGCCGGACCGCTGGCGGTGGCAACAATCTGCCGCGCTCTCGGTTTGGCCAACGTTGAGCAGAGCGAGCTGCTCGGCTGGTACCGCCTGATCGTTGCCGCTGTGTCGGACATCACAGCAGGCCGCGAACCCGACCAGTCCGGCCCCATGGCAGCGGCAGAGCTGAAAGAAGCCGTACTTCTCACAATTCGAAGCAGCCACGAATCCTGGCTCAGCCAGCTGGTTGGCTCGACGGACCTAACCGAGAGCGAAATTGCGGCCAACACCGTCGTCTTGCTGTTCGGGGCAATTGAAACCTCCGAGGGCGCAACAGCCAACGCCTTCTTCCACATCCTTACCAACCCCGGCTGGGTCGAAACCCTGAGGGATGAACCTGAGCTGGTCCCGAACGCGGTTGAGGAGTCGTTGAGGCTTGAGCCTGCTGCCTCGGTGGTCGACCGGTACACCACAGAGGATTGTGTCCTCGGCGGCCAGAGAATCCCAAAGGGCCACCTCGTCAGGCTTTCGCTGCTTGGCGCCAACCGCGACCCCACCAAGTTCGCCGACCCGGACACCTTCAACCCCCGCCGCGCCAACGGGGCCCAGCATCTAACTTTCGCTCAGGGGCCACATTCCTGCCTTGGCCTTCATCTCGCAAAGCTGCAAACTGTCGAGGCGGTTCGCGCCGTGCTGAACGGGCTGCGCCAGATCCGGCTTGTGCCAGGAGAAACCGATCAGCCAAATGGTCTGGTCTTCAGAAAACCCGACCGGGTAACCGTGCGCTTCTGAAAGCGCTGACTCCTGAAAGGTGCGCCATGTACGACTTCATCATCATCGGTGGCGGTTCCGCCGGTTGCGCTCTTGCCAACCGGCTAAGTGCCGACCCGGCAACCAAGGTGCTTGTGCTGGAAGCGGGCCGCAAAGATTACAAGTGGGATGTCTTCATCCACATGCCAGCAGCCCTCACCTACCCAATTGGCAGCCGCTTCTACGATTGGAAATACCAAAGCGAACCAGAGCCGCACTTGGGTGGCCGCAGTGTTTATCACGCCCGCGGCAGGGTGCTTGGCGGCTCAAGCAGCATCAACGGAATGATCTTCCAGCGGGGCAATCCAATGGACTACGACAAGTGGTCTAAGGCGCCAGGCATGCAGCACTGGGACTACGCCCACTGTTTGCCGTACTTCAAGCGAATGGAGAACTGCCTTTCCGGCGGAGACGACTGGCGAGGCGATTCTGGGCCGCTGCAACTAGAACGCGGGCCTGCCACCAACCCGTTGTTTCAGGCCTGGCTTGAGGCTGGCGTCCAGGCCGGGTTCCGGCGCAGCGACGACGTGAACGGTTACCGCCAGGAAGGGTTTGCCCCGTTCGACAAAAACGTTGTTCGCGGTCGCAGGCTCAGCGCGGCCCGGGCCTACCTACACCCGGTTCTTAATCGCCAGAACCTGACAGTTCTGACCGGGGCCCACGTCAACCGCATCCTGTTCACCGGCACCAAGGCTGTTGGAGTGGAGTATCGCAAACGGGGCCGCACGCTCACAGTCGACGCCAAGGAGATCATCTCGTGCGGCGGGGCATTCAACTCACCCCAACTGCTGCAACTTTCCGGGATCGGCAACCCCGAACATCTAAGCCAGGTTGGGGTTGACGTTGTTGGCGAACTGCCCGGCGTTGGTGAGAACCTGCAGGACCACCTCGAGGTCTACATCCAGCACCGTTGCAAGCTGCCGGTTTCAATGCAGCCGCATCTGGCCAACTGGCGCAAGCCCTGGATTGGCCTGCAGTGGCTGTTTAGAAAGGGGCCAGCGGCTACCAATCATTTCGAGGCGGGGGCCTTCGTTCGCAGCAACGAGCAGCAGGCGTATCCCAACCTGATGTTTCACTTCCTGCCAATAGCTATCCGCTACGACGGCAGCTCTCCAACCGGCGGCCACGGCTACCAGGTGCATGTTGGCCCGATGTACACCGATGTTCGAGGCTCAGTGAAGATCAAATCAAACAACCCCCGCTCCCATCCGGCCATCCAGTTCAACTACCTGTCAACCGACCAGGACCGAAACGAATGGGTTGAGGCCGTTCGCACCGCCAGAAAGATCCTCGGCCAGCCAGCCTTCGCCCCATACAACGGGGGCGAGCTGTCACCCGGGCCGGCGGTGGAAACCGACCAGCAGATCCTTGAATGGGTGGCGCGAGACGCCGAGACGGCCCTTCACCCGTCTTGCACCGCGAAAATGGGCATCGACCCAATGGCTGTTGTTGATCCCGCCACCATGCGGGTGCACGGAGTTGAGGGCTTGCGAGTGGTTGATGCCTCGGTGATGCCCGCCGTCACAAACGGCAACATCTACGCCCCGGTGATGATGATTGCAGAGAAGGCGACAGACCTGATTCTTGGCAACCAGCCTCTTGCCCCGTCAGCTGCCAGCGTGTTCTGACCTCCGCCCCTGAGGCTCAGCGGCCTCTGAAGACGGGCGAGACTTTGTCTACGAACGCCTTTGATGCGTTCAAATGGTCAGTAGAGCCCGCCGCAGCTCGGTGCAAGGTTGATTCGAGGTCGAGGTTGGTTGCCAAGTCTCCGCTGACTGCCCGGTTGATGTTCTCCTTCATGTACCGCAAAGCAATGGGCGGGCCAGCGGCCAGGCGGGTGGCAATGTCGTTCCAGGCCGACTCGAATTCGGCGGGTCCGGCCACAAAGTTCACGATTCCAAGCTCCGCCGCGGTGGTCATGTCGATCCGCTCAGACAAAAAGTAGAGCTCTTTGGCCTTGGCGGGCCCAACCAGTTGGGTTAGGAACCAGGTGCCGCCGTAGTCTCCGGCCAGCCCAACCTTTGCAAACGCGGTGGTGATGATGGCGGTGTCAACCGCCACTCGCATGTCGCATGCCAGTGCCAGCGAAAGGCCAGCCCCTGCGGCGGGGCCCGGAAGAACGGCCAGGGTTGGTTTCGGCATGGCGAAGAGCTTTCCCGCAGTTGCGTGATGGCTTCGTCTTTGCTCATACATTCCAGCGTCAAAAGACGCAGAACCTGCGCCTGCGCCTCCGCCCTCGGCGAAAGCCTTCACATCGCCACCAGCACAGAACGCACCACCAGCACCGGTGAGCACCACGCAACGGACATCTTCGGCCACTTCAACCTCTTGAAACACTGCGGCCAGCCCGGCCATCATTTGGCTGGTGAAGGCGTTGCGGCGCTCGGGTCGGTTCATGGTGACAACGGCCACGCCGTCGTCACGCACTTCGGCTTGCAGGTGATCAGAGCCGGTATCAATGGTGCGAGTCATGAACCTCGGCTTCTTCTGCCACCTGCTTGCGGACGTCGTCCATGTCAACCTCACGGACCTGCTCGATGAGGTCTTCCAGGGCTGCCTCGGGCAGTGCACCGGCCTGCGAAAAGAGCTGTATCCCATCCCGGAACACCATCAGTGTTGGGATCGACCGGATGTTCAGCGAGCCTGCCAATTCTTGCTGGTCTTCGGTGTCGACCTTGGCAAACTGGATGTCCTGGTGTTTTTCGGACGCGGCCTCAAAGACAGGGCCGAACGTTTTGCACGGACCGCACCACTCGGCCCAGAAGTCAAGAAAGATGATGCCGTCTTGGGAAATGGTGTCTTCAAACTTATCGAGCGTGAGGTCGGCTGTCGCCACTGGGGGTCCCTTCGTTGGTACGTGTACGAACGTACACGCTGACCGCAACATTCCCGAAACAACACGCCCGCGAGGTCGCCAGTCTGTCAGCCGCCGGTGACGCTCCAGTGCCAGGGTTCTGAGGGCAGGTTGAACAGTCCGAACGTCTCGGCGTTCTCCTGGAGCCAGGCGTATTCAGCAGATCCAAACGTCAGCACCGACCCATCGGTTGTGAAGTCGATCGCCAAACCAAACTCGTGGCGTGACGTGCCAGGCACAGCAGTAGGGGGGCTGCACTGAGACGCCGGGGTTGTCCACACGTCAGCGCAGTTGGCCTGCCTCAGGCTGATCTGAGCGCTGTGAGATCGATAGCCCCAGCCCGAGAGCGAAAGCCCTTCGGCCTCGGCGGTCAGCAGCAGCGAGAGCACCGCTTCGGCTATCGACCGTTCAACAACAATTCCGCGCACCCGCCACAATTCCAGGGGGGTGCCATCGTTGGCCTCGACCGTGCCAACCGGTGAGGCCTCCTGGCTTGCCTCAAGATCGGCATCAAAAGGAAGGCCTCGGGGCTGGGGCCCTGCAACCAGCATTGCATCTTCGACGGCCTCTATCAGCACCCGCTCCTGGGCCACGCCAAGCCGGTCGAAGGCAACGAAGGAATCGCTGGCCTCCGCCGAAGTCAATCTGATCTGGCCAAGCGTGTCGATTCCGTCTCCATCCCAGTCTGCAACCGCAAACTGGGATTCCGCCGGGGCCGCCACGTTCAGCTGCCGTCCGTATGGCAGCCCTTCAGAGTCAAACATCTGGAAGTTCGCGGCGTCGGACGACGTTTGAATCAAGCCGGGCGAGTCGATCCCGTCGCCGTCCCAGTCTCCGTTCACCCAGTTGGCACGGCGGCCAACCTCGGGGTCGAAGTCAACCCCCAGAGTTCGCGGTCCTGCCGCAGAAATCAGACGAAACTCGGCCCTTGCCTCCATGGAGATGTCAACAAGACCAACGTCATCGACGCCGTCTCCGTCCCAATCTCCAACCAATGGCACTTCCCCGCTGCCGCCAACTCTCACCAGTCGCACGCCGGTCTCGGTTGGGAGTTCAAAGGTGCCGCCCCCTTCAGGCGATGCCACAAACGTCGCCGGCCACATGCCCTCCTCAGGGCCGAACGATCCAACCACGATGATCGATTCCACAACGGCGTCGCGGGCTGCGTCAGCAGGCTCCCAGGGCCGCTCGACAGGCTCGGCGGCCTCGTCGTCGTCGGCCTCTCTTACCGGCGCCATCGAGAAGCTCTGCTCCAGTTCGGACCCAAACCACAATTGCTCGGGTGCGCCTCGTCGGCTCGACCGAGACTCAACCCCTTGCAGGACTCTGGTTTTCTGAAGCACGTCCGCAGCGAAGGCCTCCGTGCCGAAATAGGCGTTGACGGCATCGTCTCGCGTGGACGAGGAGCCAGCGCCGGTTGCGCATAGAAGTTGTGCTGCTGCGCGGGCGGCGTCCCAGGCGTTGTTGGGATCTGCAACCCCATCGCCGTTACCGTCCGCGCCCCATTCAGCCCAGGTTCCAGGAATGAACTGAAATGGCCCAACCGCACGATCAAACTCTGGGTCTTCGTCAAGTTCGCCACCATCGGTGTCATCCACCAGACCACGTCCGCCAGCTCCATCGAGCCGAGGGCCAAACACCGAGGGGCTAACCAGGCCATCGGCCTCCAGCATGGACGACCCGTCTCCCCTGCCATGATCTGACGCAAAATCCGCCACCGCAGCAAGTGTTGGCCACGGAAGCGAGCAGTTAGACGTCTCGGCGGCCCATTGATAGATGCTCAGCATCCTCTCGGGAACGTCGCCAGGGAGGCCTTCTTCGGATGGTTCGGCGTCTGCGATCCCAGGAAGACCAAGCACGCCACCAATTGCCACAACCAGACTCAGTAGTCCTGCTCCAACCTTCACGTCGCCCAAACTCCTTCTGCCTGTTGATGCTTGAAGACGCCTCGGCCGAAACGACCCAAAAGTGAGCGTTTGGCAGAAAAGGTCACAATGATTATTGGGTCGGCTACCGCGTCTATTGGGTCGGCTACCGCCTCCCGGCCTCCGGCCATCCCGGTCATCCGCTCGCAGCGTGCCGACGCCGTCGGCAACGCGTCACAGTGCCAGGCGAGTTTTGA
>QIKW01000230.1 GCA_003231975.1 Acidimicrobiia bacterium | reverse complement strand
GGATTAGTGGCGAAAACGCACCTGATCCATGCCAGTTCGCATTCTGAGCCAGCGTTGGGTCGACTGAGTGTGGTCGATCCTGGTCAAACGGAACATCCTCGCTCTCTACCGGACCCTCAGATGCATTCACAATTGGGAATCCATCAGAAGCGACCCGAACACTTGCCGGCGTGAGCTACAGGGTGAAGCGGCGCTGGAGCCAGTCGGCCAATAGGGGATCCACCAGCGCCACCCGGCCGTTCCGTTTCACGATGAAGCCGTTGCCGGTGAGGGCCTCAACTGCGGCTCGGGCCGTGCCGGGTGAAAGTTCCAATACTCCGGCTGCGTTGCCGTAGACGCTGCCTTCGGCGGCTAGTACTCGCAAGGTCTTCTGATGACCCGGGGCCAGCATCGCGAACATCCGCTCTGATGCTGCGTCGACGTTGGCCCGCACTTCGGCCAGCCCTTCTTCCCAGGTCGCTTCAGTTGCTTTGCCTCCTGGGTCGGTCAGTCGCCAAGTGGCATCGGCCAACTGCATTGCACGCTGGGGGTGACCGTCGGCGAACCCGACGATTCGGCTGGTTGCCTCGCCCGCCGCTCTCCCTGTCGCCTCGAATCCCTCTTCAACTATGTTTTCTACGGCGTGATCCTCCAACGGCCCGATTTCAATCAGGTCAGCCTGCGCAAAGAACGGCTGGGCCTGATCGCTGAACAGGGTGCGCATTGTTGAGGGTTGGGACCCAGCAAATACGATCCCCAGATCTTGGTAGTGGTGTTGGAGTTCGGTGCGAAGCAAACCGGCGGCTCCTGACACCCTGCTGATGCCCGAGAACTCATCGAACACGATGAGTAGGTCTTGGCGTTGCGCAGCTCGAACTAGTACCTGCATCAGCGCCCGAACAGTTAGCACCGGGTCTGGCCGCAACCGTTTTTCCTTTGACAGCTCCACACCTACCACGCCCAGCCGAAGCGACAGGCTCCCGGCGACTGAATCCAGTATTCGTCTTAGGGATCCTGTTACTGCGTCCAGACCTCGGTCAATCGAGCCCGCCAGATCTGCCATCGAGTTGAGTTCATAGAGATCTATCCAGATCGGTTGGGGTCCAACGGCCGCCAAATCGGCCGCCACCCGTTGCAGCAAACTGGTCTTGCCGTACCTTCTGGGGCCCATCAGCGCGGTTAGCCGCCTGTCCATAATGCGCTCTGCCAGATCCTGCGCCAAAACCTCTCGACCCGATACTTGCTCTGCTTTCAGAGGGCCATGATACGGAAATGGGCTTTGCTGCATGGAGTGTATTGTACTCCGTTCAATGGAGTGTATTGTACTCCGTTCAACGGAGTGTCCCGTGGCGACTGGGCGATGTCGTTCCTCAGACTTCGAGTTGGGCCTGGCAGCTCAGCCGAGAGGGGGCACGTCCCAGGCGTCAAATCTTGTCTACAGTGATGACTCTGAAGCTGGTCGAGTTGATGGTTATCCGCATGTTGCGTTCTGGGTTCGAAATGTAGTAGTTCTTCCCCGTCATCGAGTACGAATCTGCTTCGGAACTCTTTAGCGTTGCCAAGATGAGCTCTTCGATTTGCCTGTTTGAATATTGGGTGTCCAGTTTCCGGTTGATTCGCCCGTAAACGAGTTCGGTGTAGCAGACGTTTTGCAAGATCGTCTCCTTCACAGCCGCGCTACTTTCACAAGTGATCACGTTCGTTCTCGTTCCTTGCTCTTCGTCTTTCGAGCTGGGCAAACTCATTGATATCCAATTGGTCTCGCGGCCCTTCCAAGGGTAGTCAGCTCGTTGGTTGCTCCAGCGCGTTTCCCGGCTTGGGCAGCGGCGGCAACCATCCGCACGGTCTTTCCAGGGCCTGATACCGAAACGGATTGGTTGGATGGAGCGCAATCACTCCGTTCAGTGGAGTGTTTTGTACTCCGTTCAGCGGAGCGTCTTAGGCCAATGATCGGGCAACACCGGATGCCTGCATCGCTGTCGGCACGTCGAATCAGCGGTGGCGGTCCTCGCTTAGTAGCGCTACTCACAGCTCCTCTACGGCCATTTGTGAGTGGTCGCCACAGAACCGAATCGTTCACAACGGCATTCGGTGTTCGATAAAGTGTAAGCTTGACGCCCAGAAAAACGTATACTGACTGATCATAAGTGTCAACTGAGATAAGGTTTCGGGATGGCTTACTTGAGGCGTGGTATCGAACAGCGGCTTAAACGCCGTCTTGAGTCTGACCCGGTAGCGGTTCTGGAGGGGGCACGAGCGACTGGCAAGACAAGCCTGGCCGAGCATGCGCTTTCGGAGGGCTGGGTTTCAGATCTTCGATCCTTTGCCAACACCGCCGAACTGGCTGCGGCCAAAGCGGCGCCAGAGGACTACGTGGCGCAGTTGCCTCATGGCACCGTGATTGACGAGGCCCAGTTGTTCGAAGCAATCACGGTTGCGGTTAAGGCCGAGGTTGATCAGAACTCTGCACCCGGGCGTTTTCTGTTGACCGGCTCAACCCGCCTGCGTCGCAATGCGCTTGGCGGAAGTGATCCTCTGGCCGGGCGAACAGGTAGTCCGTTGACTATGGCACCCCTGACACTTGGCGAGCGGGTAGGCGTGCCAACTGAAATCGTCAGTCACCTGTTCGAAGGAGAACCGGGAGACCTGGTCATAGGCAGGCCTATTGCGCGTTCTGATCTGCTCCGTCTGATTGTTGAACCAGGCCTGCCAGGCCTGGCCGCCGTAGCTGATTCCAATGCCCGGTCCGATCGAGCCCGCAACTACCTGCCAACTGTCACTTCGTTGGCCGCGTTTGAGGCTCGCAACATTCAGAGCCTCAACTCTCTTGCCCGCTATGTGGCGGGCCGAACTTCCACGATTGTGAACGTTTCTGCTTTCGCGGCCGGCGCCGAGATCGCTCGGCCAACGGTTGAGGAGTACCTTGCCTTGTTGGAGGAGGCGCTTCTGATTCGACGGCTTCCTGGTTGGCGCCGCTCGAAGGACAAATCAGAGACCGACAAGGCAAAG
Organism: Acidimicrobiia bacterium; assembly: GCA_003231975.1. Taxonomy (GTDB): domain Bacteria; phylum Actinomycetota; class Acidimicrobiia; order Acidimicrobiales; family SZUA-35; genus SZUA-35. The sequence goes on along the minus strand of QIKW01000230.1, from coordinate 8,628 downwards.
CTCCACTTCTTTGACGTCGGTGTTGCTGCTGCACTTGCCCGCCTCCGGCCCGGCGAAAATCCCCAAGATGTTGGACGGCTGGTTGAGACGCTGCTGGTCAACGATCTTGTGGCCCAGGCAAGCTGGATGAGCGCTCCGCCAGACGCCTACCACTGGCGCCAGACCAACAAATCAGAGGTTGACTTGGTGTTCGAATCTGCCGCAGGCGAAGTTGTTTGTGTTGAGGTCAAGAATGCAGAGAGTGTCTCTCTGAAGGACTTTCGCGGAATCGACAGTTTCCGCAACCTGTATCCGCAGCAGTTCCACCGAGGTTTCGTCTTCTACTCCGGATCCTCGATTCTTCCGTTCGGTGAAAACCGGTGGGCGCTTCCGTACGGCTGTCTTTTTGGTGCGGGCGCAGATGAGCCAGGTGCCGAAGTAGATGCCGTCGATGCCGTGGTCGCACGGATAGCCGAGCAGCGGCAGGCAGGATCTGGTCGATACCCCGACAAGGAATCGATACTGCTACGCGACGAATACATCGAGGAGATTGAGCGCCAGCTCTCAAAACTCGCGGCCGGAATAGAGATGCCGTCACAGATGCAGATTCCGCCGCCCAGTTTCCAGTGGTTTGGTTCACTGTCGGCTAGAGACACATCCCTGGCCCAATTTGAATTGAACCTCGAGGGCAAGATCATCAGGGGTGCCGCGGCCAATGCCCATATCGGTTCGATGACCATAGTCGGCACCGTTCCGCTTGAGGCTGGCCGTGCCCGCGAAGTTGTGCTCGGCTTGTTTGAAAAAATGGCAGAAGGCATAACTGAGCAGCTAATTGCATGGGACGTGGACGACAGAAAGTTGAGCTGAGTCCCCCAACGAACAGATTCAGACCAGGGGCCAGGGGTAGCGCCTGCCGCCGGTGTCGTCTTCGGGGAACACCCCAGCTGCAACGACGGCCTTTGCCCGGGTAAGAACCGCATCAACTTCGAACGAATCCAGCAAGGGCGAAAGAACCTCACTGGCCCGATCTGCGATGAAACGCTCGAGATCGGCCAGCAGCGGCTGCGGGATTGGTTCGCCAACAAAGTCCCACATGACAGTACGCAGTTTGAACTGGGCGTGGAACGACAGCCCGTGATCGATCCCGTAGATCCTGCCGTCTGAGCCAAGGAGACAGTGGCCAGACTTGCGGTCGGTGTTGTTTGCGATCAGATCTAAAACACAAAGCCGCTCGAGATCCTGCCTGCCGATGTCGGCCTCCAGCAGCGTGAAGTAGTGCTGGGCGTAGTCGGCATTCACAAGCGCTTGAACCGAGCCCTCACCCAGTGGGCCCTCAACCACAACCGTTGGCGGCACAACGCCCCACCCCAACTGTTCAGACAGCTGATACATCGCGGCCTCCCTCTTATAGAGGTTCTCCGGGAAGTCATGCAGCGGCCTCTCGCCCTGAGCCGGTTTGTAGATGGCCCGGTGGGTTCTGCTGTCTTTGGCAATCGTGACCAGAAGGGTGACGTTTGAGCTGTAAGGCATTCTGCCCTCGATCTCGATCTCACCCGTTTGGAGTATCTCGGTCACCTCGGCCAGCGGGAACCCAAAGGCCCCCTCATCTGGGTTGAAGCTCAGCGGTTCGCCTGTCATCGGCCTCTGTCAACCAGGGGTATCAGTTCAACCGTGGGCAGGCGTGCCCGCCCTCGTCATCGGGTTGGCCACACAGCCGGCACGGTGGCCTGCCTTTGGCCATCAGCGCATCGGATGTGAAGATGAAGGCCCCCGCCTGATCAACGGTTAAGTGCACCCTCAACTTCGCAACTTCGGGAGGTGGCTCGTCGAGGCGTAACTCGGCGTCGTCGTCTGGTGCCAGCTCTTCCAGAACCAGAACTACCTCGCTCTGAGCTTCGTCAACCCCAACTGCGATCTGGCCAACCACCCACTCGGAAAGGGCGGGCTCTAAAAGTTCAAGCGGGTCGGTTGGCCGCTCTGTAGGAGACGGAAGATCGTCCATCACTCCCCTCAGGAAAGTGGCAAGCGCGGCAACCTGCTGCTTTTCCAGCTTGACCGTTACATAGCGCCCCTCGTCTCCCGCTTGAAGGAAAAAGACGCGGGCTCCCGGCTCGCCGACTGCGCCGGCGGTGAAGTGGTTTACGGTTCGAAATTCAAAGGACTCTGTCATGGCATGCCGCTCCGCAACGGCAGTCAGCTTGGAACAAGTGAGGTGAGATCGTCGCCCATGGAGTTGACGGCCAGGACGACAGGCCCTCCAGGGGTGTAAAGGATGGCTGATATAGAGCACGGTCCCACCACGATTCTCTGAAACAGATCAAGATGGGTGCCCATTGCGTCGGCAACGGCGGCCTTGATTGGGTCTGCGTGGGAGGTGGCGACGATGGTTTCGCCGGGGTGAGCGGCTACCAATTCGTGGATGGCACCAACCATTCTGGTTTGCATCTCGGCGAAGGATTCGCCCCCTGGGAATCGAAAGCCGCTTGGATATTTCTGAACTTGGCTCCACTCTGGAAGTTTGTACAGCTCGCCAAGTTTACGGCCCGTCCACTTCCCAAAGTCGGCCTCGATCAGCCCTTTCTTGGTGCGAACCCTCAGCCCAACGGCGCGGGCGATGGGGGCTGCTGTCTCCCTGGTTCGCTCCATGGGAGACGCATACACCGCAGCAACTTTGCCTTTCCCAAGAGCGCCAATTCGTTCAGCTGCTCTTGCTGCCTGAGCTCTGCCTTCGTCGCCAAGGTGAAGGCCGGGCGCTCTGCCGGGAAGCAACTTGCCCGTGGTTGGCGTTCGGCCGTGGCGGACCAGAAGAACAAGGGTTGGTTTCGGCTGGTTGCCTGGCTTGGCCCTGCGCCTCGGCGGCCTCTTCGTCTTGGTTGAAGGTCTTCTGGTTGTTCCCATCGCCTGCCAGACTATCTACCGCTGCTGGTATGACCGCCTGGGCCTTCCAGCCACTGCCATCGTGTTGTTGACATGGACCGTTTGAACCGTGGGCGCCAGATGGTTAGAGTCGATTCGCCGCCAACCGGTTTGTTGGTGGGCCGACGAGGGGAACCCGTACCGGTAGGTGCAAAGACGGGCCAGGAAGGCACCCGTGTCCGCCAGCAATATCAGCCGTTTGGTGGCATCGGCAGAACGATGTCTGTTGCCACTGGATCAGGCAACGACGCTGCCACCACCGCTGTTCAATGATCCCGAATGGTTCGAGGTGGAACGAACCCGGGTGTTCCACTCGGGTTGGGTTGCTGCTGCCCGGTCGGCTGAGCTGGCCCAGCCGAATCAGTTCGTGACCGCAACGATCGCGGGAGAACCCATTGTGATTGTGCGAACAGCCAACGGCCGTCTGGAGGCTCTGTCAAACGTCTGCCGTCACCGATCCGCCACGATTGTTGGCGAGCGGTCTGGGTCGGCCCGCTCGTTGCAGTGCCCGTACCATCAATGGACCTACAGCCTGGATGGCAGGCTGCGTGCGGCTCCGAACATGGACCAGGCCAGCGGCTTTGACAAGGCAAAGGTGTGTCTGCCCAGATTCGCCGTTGACGAATGGCATGGCTGGGTGCTTGTCAATGTGGATTCCAGCGCGGCTCCCATGTCTGAAGCGGCCCCGCACCTTGACTTGCTGTTTACCGAACACCGGATGGCAGAAGTTGTGTCCGTTGGCACCCTGAATTATCCGTCCCCTTGGAACTGGAAGATCAGCGTCGAAAACTTTCTTGAGTCCTACCACCATCGAGGAGTCCATCGCGAGACCTTGGAACCCATGTATCCCGGCGCTCAATCCTTCATCACCCCAACCGGCGAAGAGCCCTGGACCGCGGTGGACCATGTAAGCGTGGTGGAGGGCGATGAGCCTTTCATAGCGTTGGCGATGTATCCGTCGTTGCTGATTGCCATAACCCGCGGGGTTGGCATGGCGTGGTTCCGTCTCGACCCGCTTGAGGTGGATCGGTCCCATCTTGCCATCGAGGTTTTCCTGCTTCCCGAGTACGCCAACGATGATGCTCTTGGCGACCTCATTGTTGAGGGGCTCCGGGTGATCAACGATGAAGATGTGCCAATAAATGAACGGACGGCTAAGGGTCTTCGGTCGAACTATGCCGAAAGTGGGCGGGTCAGCCACCTCGAGGAAGCAACCTGGCACTTCCGGCAGTGGCTCATTGCCCGGATGAGTGACTGAGTACGGTTCAGAATATGACAGCCAGACGCCTTGCCTCAATTGCCAGCGATGTTGGGAACTGTCGGCTCTGCCCTCGCTTGGTGCAATGGCGAGAGCAGGTGGCGACCGAGAAGCGGGCCGCGTACCGGGACGAGACCTACTGGGGCAGGGGAGTGCCTGCATTCGGCGACCCAAAGGCCACGGTGATAGTTGTTGGGTTGGCGCCCGCGGCCCACGGGGCAAACCGCTCCGGGCGAATGTTCACCGGCGACCGCTCTGGTGACTGGCTCTTCAGGGCGATGCACAAAGCCGGGTTCGCCAACCAGGCCGAGTCGACAAACCTTGGCGATGGCCTGCAGCTCAAAGACGCTCTTGTTACCTCGCCGGTAAAGTGCGCGCCACCAGCGAACAAGCCGACCCCGGCCGAACGAGATGCGTGCAGGCCATTCCTTGATCGTGAGCTGGAGGTGGTGACCGGCAAGGTCTTTGTGGCGCTTGGGGCTTTCGCTTATCAGGCCCTCTGTTCCTACTTCGAGGTAAGGCCCCGGCCCAAATTTGGTCACGGTGTTGAAGTCGAGGTTGAACTGAAAGTGAACGGCACAGCCTCTGGCCCAACGAGCACCGCCTCTGGCCCAACGAGCACCGCCTCTGGCCCGACGAGCACCGCCGGGCCGACGATCCTTTGCAGCTTTCATGTGAGCCAACAGAACACGTTCACCGGCCGCCTAACCGAAGAAATGCTGGACTCGGTTTTCGCCAGAGCCAGAGAACTTGCCGGGCTACCTGGCGTTCGCTAGGCCCCTTAGTTCTGGTCCCAGAAGGGGGGCCCGCCTTCGATGGCGCCTGGGGGGAATTCGTCTCGACAGGCTTGCACCGCCATGATCCACAGCGAGGTTGCCGCTTCGGTCGCGGTTGCTTCGCCCAGTGAAGGGTCTCGCAAAGAGAGGGCCTGATCCTGATCAACGAACTGCTTGGCCAAGGCCAGCGCAACGTCGTCGTCCCAGACACCCTGGGTACACGCTTGGCGGAGACGCTCGGTCCAGATGGTTACGTCGGTCTGGTCGAGGCCGACTTGGTTAAGCCACATGGTGGTGGCGAGCGCGACTTTGCTTTCGTCGATCTCAACAAGCGAGGTGCTTGAGGCGGTCTCGGCTGTGGATGTAGTCGGCCCGCTGGTAGGGGCAGGTGTGTCGGACCCAACGCCGCCGATTCCGAGCACTACGAGCCCTACACCAAACACCCCAAGAAGCACGAGCGGCCAAGCCGCGCGTCTTCCGGTTCTCGCCGGCGATTGCATGCTCACCTCCTACTAACGCCAAAGGTGCCAGTTTGGTTCTCTCGCGCTCCGGCGGGACTGCTCAGCCAGTTAGCTGATTGGCGATGTGGTTCAGCTTGTCAGGATTCCGGATGGCCCGCACCGCGGTTAGTTTGCTTTCGGCAAAGGTGAAGCTCATCACCGTGGTCAACACGCCTGCTTCCAGAACCGCCACCCCTGGCTCTCCGTTGACCTGCACGAACCGTACGGCGCTGTCGCGGTTCTTGGCGGCAATTCCCACCAGGAAACGAGCGACTCGATCAGGCCCAACAACGGGGTTGACGGCTGCTCTGGCCTTGCTCCCACCATCGGCCTGAATCTCAACGTCGGTGTCAAGCAGTTGCAGCAACTCAGGAATGTCTCCCCGTTGAACAGCAACCAGAAGTTCCCCAAGCAGTGCTTGCGTTGGATGACCCGGCAGCTCGTAGCGAGGCTTGGCCTGGTGAATGCGGGCCCGCGCCCTGCTTGCCATCTTGCGGCAGGCCTGCTCGGTTTGGCCGGTGCATTCAGCTACCTCAGCGAAAGGAAAGTCGAACACGTCGTGCAGCAGAAACACCGCCCGCTCGGTTGGGCCCAGACGCTCCAACACTCCCAGAAAAGCAAGGGTCAAAGACTCTGCCTGCACAACGAATTCAGACGGGTCGAGCTCTTCAATCATTGGCTCTGGAAGCCAGATGCCCGGGTACTGCTCGCGTCGCTTCTCGGCCGAGCGGAGGCGGTCGAGGGAACGCCTGACAACCATCGTGGTCAGGAAGCCCGGGGCGTTGCGGATCGTGCTCTGCTCGGTGGACTCCCACGTGATCCAAGCCTCTTGCACGATGTCTTCAGCATCGCTAACGCAGCCTGTCATGCGATAGGACAAACCGAAGAGCCTGTCTCTTTCGTGATCGAACACAGAAGTTTGGCTCAGCGTCGGCATTGCCTAGTTCCCCGTTTTCGAAGCCGCCGCGGCCGCAGCTGCTTTGGCGCCGCTGGCCAGCGAAGCCTCGGCCAACAGACCCTCTTGGCCAACCCAGTCTCCTGCCAGCAAGAGCCCCTCGCAATCTCGAACGCTAACCGGAGCCCGTCCGCCCAGCCCACCGTTTGCTGCCTTTGGAAGATCGGAGGCAACGTGGATGTTTGCCAGAAACTGGCTGTGAACAAGGCGGTCGCGCCAGGTTGGATCAAGCTGGCTGGCCCATTGCTCCAACTCGGCCCTGTCGGCTTTGGCGTTGGTAGCTCCGTAACGAAGGGCATGAACCAGTGAAGAGCCTTTCGGGGCGAGTCCCGCGGCTGGCGCGTGTTCGGACCAGTAAAGGGGCGCATCGGTGCTGAGGGCAAAGCGCTCTGCTGGGCTCTTGTTCAAGCAGAGGTCGAGGCAGGCGGCGGTGACCGGCACAGCGTGGTTGGCGAAGGTCTTGAGGGAGGGGGCCAGGTCGCCCGCGATGTTGGCCGCAATCTGTGGGCTGCCGGCGGCCAGCAGAACCTGTGAGGCCTGCAGTTTGTTCTCGCCGAACGAAACGGTGAAACCGCCGGGCGTGTCGGTAACGGCGTCGACGGCTTCGCCAGAAAGATACGTAACTCCTCTGGTTGCCCCTGCCGCCCGAAGCGCTTTCACCATCGCGCCCCAGCCGCCGTGCAGGTATTGCACGCCGTTCGTAAAGGCCATTTGGGTCATGGCGATGAAGCCGTCTGCACTCATCACGTCCGTATTGTCGCAGTAGCTGGTGAGGCGCACGAACATCTTAGCGATTGCCACGGTGTCGTCGTTCGACACGTTGGAGTTGATGAAGTCGGTGGTCGTTACCTCTGCGTACTCGGCGGGGTTGAATTTTGGGATCGCTGACATCCACTTGCCGAACTCAATCTTGGAGCGAGTCTTCAGCGCCTTTGTTCGCAGCACGGCTACCGGCGCGGTCGGTAGTTGGGTGAAGCGCCCTTTTGAGCGAACCAGGCCCGCCAATGGGGGACTCCAGGAATCGGGCACCACCCCAACCGCGGCTAGTGCTTCAGACCCAGCGCCGCCACCGTAGAGCGCGTGCGCTCCCTGGTTCAGGCTGAAGCCGTCCTTCGATCTTGTTCTGGCCCGCCCGCCGTCGTTAGCGCTTCGCTCCACCAAGGTAACGCTGAGCCCGGCCTCAGCAGCATGAGCCGCGGCCACGAGGCCCGCCAGGCCAGCTCCTACGACTACAAGGTCCGTGGATTGAGAGGACATGAGGGCTACCGATTTCTCTAGGGGATGCTCTCTTGTCGAGACAGCCTCCGCGAAAGTGACAGGCGAGCTGCGTCAAATCAAGCCACAAGGATGCAAATCCGTCAACCTTCACCTATCACGGGTAGCTCTTTTCTACTATTGAACCCAGTTGCTGGCGGGTACTTCCTGCCCAGATGTGGGGTGCGAACAGACCATTTGAGTCATTCCGGTTAGGTTTGACCGCTTCTGTGCCGACATCAGAATCATGTTCGGAGAGCCCGAGACCCCAACCGATTTCCGCCCTGCAGTTGTGGATGGCCAGGTTGTGCTGTTGCCAACCCTTGCCGGCCTGATGAAGGGCGAACGCGGCATCGAAGGCAGCCCGAACCGTGACCTCTGGAGTGCCCTGGCCGCAGCGGTCATGGCAGAGGAAGCGTTTGACGAAGTTGACTCTGAGCTGGCAGGCGGACGCACACTGGCAGACGTGATTGACTTGAACAGCAGGCGCAAGAAACGCTGACAGCTGGGCTGATGCCTGCTGGGCGCGCTGGCGGCGGGCTACGGTCGCATCGTGCGCCTTGTCGGTTCGAATACTCTCATGCTGGTTCTGGCCTCGGCAGTTCTGTTTGTGGCGTGCAGCGCAGAGCAGCAGACCGATTACACCGTTGAAAACCGTGACGCGTTCCTGGCGGCCTGCACCGACCGCGAAACAGACACGCTTTTACAGCAGCGAGTTTGCCAATGCGTGTTTGACGAGGCTGTGCAGGAAATTCCGTTTCAACGGTTCGACGAAATCGCAACCGTGCTGGGTGAAGACTCAGCTGCGCCCCTCCCCGACGAGCTGATCGCCCTGGTTGCCCGTTGTGTCACCGAAGAAGCCGATCTGTAGGCCCAACTTCGCCCCAGTGCGGTGTTTTGTTCGGTGCGCGAGCTAGTTGGGCCTGGCGGAGCTGGCGAGTGGGCTTCGTTGCGTGCCCCCAATGCCTGGCTTTGGTTGGCCGTGGATGT
>QIKW01000274.1 GCA_003231975.1 Acidimicrobiia bacterium | reverse complement strand
ACCGCTGTGATCTTGCTCGGCGCCTGGATCATCAGTCGTCGCCCGCGCTAGCGGGCCTGTCCGGCCAGCTCCGGTCCGCCAGTCGAGGCGCGGCCATACTCTCTTGGTGACCGTTCTCTCCTCGGCTGAGGCATCGGCCCACTTGGCCGCTTTGCATCCGGTGATCGACAGGGCTTTTCAACAGTTCGGCCCGGTGCGAATGGGGCCCAGGCCGCTTGTGGAAGAGCGTTTTGCCCGGGTGGCCCGCAGCATCGCGGGCCAGCAACTGTCGGTCACCGCGGCCAGCACTATCTTTGGCCGGGTGGTTGACCTGGTTGACCTGGTGACGCCCGCCTCCATTCTACGGACCAGCCCCGATGGCCTTCGGGAGTGCGGGTTGTCCAACGCGAAAGTTGCAGCCCTTTGCGACCTGGCCCAGAAATGTTCTGACGGCACGCTGGATTTCGGTTCGCTTGGCCGGATTCCGGTCGAGGATGCAGTGGCCCGCCTCACCGAGGTGAAGGGCATCGGGAGGTGGACAGCCGAAATGTTCTTGATCGGTTCGCTGCACAAACTAGATGTGTGGCCAACCGGCGATGCGGGCGTGCGGAACGGGTTCGCCCAAATGACGGGCCTGAAGATCGCTCCAACTGCTGATGAACTCCAGCCGATGGGGAACCCGTTCCGGCCCTATCGCACAATCGTTGCCTGGTACTGCTGGCGCACCCTTGACAACAAACCTGTTTAGATCGATCTCGAGCTAGCGCGACGAACTCTGGAGGTTCGCAATTGCCTGTTTGCGGGCCCGCTCCATGGAATCCAGTTGATCCAGGTCGATGGTCTCTCCTTCTCCGCTTGCTGCAAGCTTGAGCTGATCCCGCTCTTCTTCAATTGCGGCTTGCTCCTCAGAAGTGAGGAACGACCAAGTTGCAGAGCGTCGGACTGCGTCAATTTCGATAAGGCGTTCGAAGATGGTGGTAGTGGACATTGTTCACTCCAATAACCCGCACCGGGTTTGGGGTCCGCACCAGTGAACAATGGTAGTACGGCTTTGGCCGAAGTGGGTAGCGTCGGCCCGGTTCACCCCTTTCGTGCGCTCCGGGCTGCTCTCAGCTCTAGGATCCGGTTGTGGCTCAGACTTTGCCTCCGCAGGTTGCTGTGATCATGGGTAGCCAGTCCGACTGGCCAACCATGAAACATGCCGCCGACACCCTCGCCCAGGTCGGGGTTCGCTTCGACTCGCGGATTGTTTCGGCCCACCGCACCCCCGACCGAATGTATGAGTTCGCGAAGTCGGCAAAGGCCGAGGGTTTCCAGGTAATCATTGCCGGTGCCGGTGGGGCGGCGCACCTTCCGGGGATGACGGCGTCGTTGACGCCGCTGCCGGTGTTTGGGGTGCCTATCGAATCGAAAGCTCTTTCCGGCCAGGACAGTTTGCTGTCCATAGTCCAGATGCCAGCCGGGATTGCTGTTGGCACGCTGGCTATTGGCCGTCCTGGCGCAATAAACGCCGCGCTCCTCGCGGCGGCTGTAATCGCATTGTCCGATCAGGGCGTTGCCGACCGACTTGAGGCATACCGGGCCGCTCACTCTGCCGGTGTTGCCCAGCGCCCAATCGACTCGGTCTAGCTGTGGGCCACCCCTCGGCGTCAGCTCCTCTTGCGCCTGGCAGCACAATCGGGATTCTGGGAGGCGGGCAGCTGGGGCGAATGTTGGCAATGGCGGCGGCCCAGCTTGGCTACCGCACGGTGGTGCTTGACCCGGCCAGCTCCTGCCCTGCGGCCCAGGTTGCGAACGCCCAGATTGTTGGCTCCTATGACGATGAGCAGGCCCTTGATCAGCTTGGGGCAGTGGCCGACGTTGTTACTTACGAATTCGAGAACGTGCCAGAACAGGCAGCCAGGCATCTGGCTGGCCAGGGCAGGTTGTTTCCGGGGCCAGACGCCCTGGCTGTGTCGCAGGATCGACTCATCGAAAAAGACTTCCTCTCATCAATCGGAATCTCAACCGCGGCGTATCGACAGGTTGACTCTCAGGCCGAGATTGAGCCAGCGGTTTCCGCCTTGGGTGGTAGCGCCATTCTGAAGACCCGACGCCTTGGCTATGACGGAAAGGGCCAGGCCAGGGTTCAGCTGAACAGCCCAAACGATGCCTTCCAAGAATTGGGGAGCGTGCCGTTGATAGCCGAGGCCGTTGTTGACTTTGACTGTGAGATCAGTGTGATCGTTGCCCGCTCGATTAGCGGTGAGGTGCGCTGTTTCGAGCCCGCAGTGAACGTGCACCGAAACGGCATCCTGACCGAGTCCCGGGCTCCATCGGGCCAGCCCGGCGCGGTGGTGGTGGCGGCCAAAGTTGCCGGAACCAAGCTGGCCGAAGCGTTGGGATATGTGGGGGTGCTGGGGCTTGAGCTGTTCGTTATGGCCGATGGTCAGATTGTGGCGAACGAGTTCGCACCGCGGGTGCACAACTCTGGCCATTGGACAGAACACGCCAGTGTTACCAGCCAGTTCCAGCAGCACATTCGGGCCATAACCGGCCAGCCGCTTGGCGACGCCACCTCGTCACCGTGCCACATGATCAATCTGATCGGAGACGAGGTAGCAACTGTGCCGGCGCTGCTGGCCGATGGAGGCTGGCAGGTGCATCTTTATGGCAAGGCCCAGGTGAGGCCCGGTCGCAAAATGGGCCACGCCACCCGCCTGAACTAGCAGGCTCACGACAGCACAGATTCGCCTGAACGAAGGTTCCCAGGTTTCGAACTGGAATGGATTAAGTGCGTTTTCGCCACTATTCCATGCCAGTTCGGTTGTATGGCGCGTCCGCGGACGCGTTTTCGTTGCTTAGGGTGGCAGTTCGGTCACGGAGGGCGGCGCGGACGCGTTTTGTGGACCCGTTTGTTGGAGTGGGAGGCTATTCCGTCGCCGTGCCAGCTTCGTTGCAATGCTTTCTCGGCCCGCGAAGCCTTTACTTTCCCGTCCGCTTTGGGGATTGTGGCTGGTCGAGTCTTCGCTCGATTAAGCGTAACGATGGCCTATGACACTCTCAGAACCGGCCCCGACGGCCGCTCAACGCAGCCGACAGTCACCCACAGTCACACCAACGCGACGCGCCCGCGTCCCAGCCACCGAACGCAGCTGATCCACCACTCGGGGCGTCATTCACGCGCCAGCGGGAGGGCGCAATGATTGTGGACGGGGACCCGACGTTCGCTGCGTCATTCACGCGCCCGCGGACGCGGGCTAGGCACGGTCAGCCTCGTTTCCCAAAATGCGAACTGGCATGGATTAGGTGCGTTTTCGCCACTATTCCATGCCAGTTCGCCCGGGCTAGGCGGCGAGACTGTCGTTGAGGCCCAGACGCCGGTCCCAGCCGGCGCGTCCCAGCCGGCGCGGTCAGGTCAGCGACTTGCGGGCTTGGGTTTCTCCGTCGATGATTTGCCCGGTCGGCTCGAATCCTCTGGCCAGATAGAACGGCATTGGGGTCCCTTGTCCTTCGACCCAGCAAACCAGGATCGTCTCGCAGTTGTTGGCGCGAAACATTTCCTCGACAAGATCCACCGCCCGGCCGCCGATGCCTCGCCTTTGGTGTTTCCGGTCGATAAGCAGGCGCCACAGGTGTGGCTCGGGGTTGGCGTCGCTGGCCAGGGCCAACATCACGAAGCCCGCCAGTTCGCCGTCGGCCTCAATTGCGCGCAGCATTGGAATGTGCGTGGCCCCGTTCGCCTGCGGCGGGAAGAGCGCATCACAGAAGCTGAGAGCCATCGGAGACACAAACCGTTCCTGGGATTTGTGGGTAGCCAAACTTGCGACTGCCCTGCGGTTAGTGGCAGTGACCTCAACCAGTCGCACGTCGTCTGGTGGGCCGACCGGACGATCACGCCAGGCTTGGCAGTCGGCTTTGGTGAAGCCGTACAACAGATCGTCGGAGTTGACCGCGCCTTCGCCTTCCCCCCAGTAGGACAGCTTCGTGTGGCCCTCGTACAAGAGGCCCGCCCGCTCAAGCAACATGGCAGAAGCGATGTTGTCTGGGTGCAGCGTGGCCGAGACCCGGCTGACGCCAAGATCCTCGAACAGATACTGAATCAACGCCTGAAGCGCCTCGCTGGCGTAGCCGCGGCCCCAATGCGCTGAACTGAACGAGTAGCCAACCTCGGCTGCCCTGCCAGCCCAGGAGAGACGAACTGCCAGATCGCCAATTATCTCGCCGCTGTCTCGCCTCAAGACGGTGGCCATCCACCACTCTTCGTTCACCGGCCCGCCCATCTGGGCCACCGACTCAAGTAGCTCCCGACCGCGCTCGGAGGAGTAAGGCAGGGTCCAGTTCTGATAGAGGGCCACCTCGGGCTCATTACGACGACTGGTCAACGCGTCAAGGTCATCCACGATTGCGCAACGAATGAGCAGCCGTTCCGTCTCTTGGGCAGGGAACATGAGCCAGAGGCTAGCCAACCCCAAAGCCGCAAGAGGATCCATATGCGGTTCCCTGGCCCGCCACGCCCGACCAGGCCAGGAAGAGCGGGCCTAGGGTAGAGAGGTGACCGAATACCACCTGGCCCAGATCAATGTCGGCCGACTCAGGCACCCACTGGATGCTCCGGAGACGCTGGAGTTCGTGGAGAACCTCGACCCCGTAAATGCGCTGGCCGAGGCCAGCCCAGGTTTCGTCTGGCGGCTGACCGATGCCGACGGCAGCTCGTCCAGCTATGTTTCGGTTGCCGGAATGGACCACCCGTTGGACGTTGTGAACTATTCGGTCTGGCAGGATTTCGAGGCGCTGAAGTCGTTCGTTTTCAAGACAGACCACGTCGGGTTCCTTCGCCGCCGTATCGAATGGTTCGAGCGGCCCACCCAAGCCATCGCCGCGTGCTGGTGGGTGCCCGCCGGTTCCATATCTGACGCCGAACCGCTGGTCGATGAGGCTTACGCACGGCTGGAACACCTACGCGAACACGGGTCGTCTCAAACCGCCTGGGCCATCAACAAACCAATGCCTGCCCCAACGTAGTCCGGCAGTGTGCCCCAGATTCCTCGACGGTTCCCGACCAGGAAGGTGCGGCCGGCCAGCTGGAGTTGAGTTTGTCTTAAACTCACTGCCTACTTTTCGTTGAATGCCGCGGCCCTGGGCGGCCCGGTTCGTAGAGTGAAGCACTGTCGGCGCCTGGGGCTTGTCCGAGTGGATGTGGGGAGATCACGTTGGCATCAATGCCTGCGAAAACGCTGCAAACCATCACCCTTGATTTGCGTGGGCGGAGTTCTGGCAAAGTGCGAGAGAGTTGGCCCCTGGCCGGGGGCAGACGCCTTTTCGTTACAACCGATCGGCTCAGCGCTTTCGACAAAGTCATCGGCGTGGTTCCTCACAAGGGTCAGGTCTTGAACCAGTTGGCTGCCTGGTGGTTTCACCGCACAACCGACCTGGTGGCCAATCACTTGATCGACGTCCCAGACCCCAATGTCACCATCGCCGTTGAGGCCCGCCCCCTTCCTGTGGAGGTTGTGGTGAGGGCCAGGCTTACCGGCAGTACCTCAACCGCCCTTCTTCCTCACTACCTGGCTGGCGAGCGAGAGCTCTACGGCCACCGCCTGCCCGATGGTCTTCAGCCCCATGGCCTGCTGCCGGAGCCAATCATCACCCCAACAACCAAGGCCGCCGCAGGCAACCACGATGAACCAATCACCGAGACCCAGATTCTTGACAGCGGCCTGGTCCAACCAGGTCTCTGGTCCGAGATCTCAAAGACGGCGCTTGCCCTGTTCCAGCGGGGCCAGGAAGTTGCAGCCCAAGCTGGCTTCGTTCTGGCCGACACCAAGTACGAGTTTGGGCTTGACCCAAGCGGCCAGCTCTTGCTGATCGACGAGGTGCACACGCCAGATTCTTCGCGCTACTGGGCGGCCGACACCCTTGATGCTCGGCTGGCAGCAGGCGAGGCCCCCGACGGCTACGACAAAGAACCGGTTCGCTTGGCTTTGCTTGATTGCGGCTATGACGGCCAGGGCGATCCGCCGGTTCTGGCCAACCGGGTGTGGCAGCAAACCTCAGAGCGTTACGTGCATCTGTTCGAACAGATCACTGGCACCGCATTCGAGCCAGGCGCGCAGCCCGCAGCGGAACGAATTCAAGCGAACCTCGCGGAGGCACTGTCATGACCCACCCCGGCAACGTAGACGACCGGCCAAAGGAAGAGTGTGGCGTCGTTGGCATTTCTGCCGGTTCTGACGACGCAGCCCGAATGGCGTTCTTCGGCCTCTACGCCTTGCAGCATCGGGGCCAAGAAGCCGCCGGAATCGCGGTGTCCGACGGCCAGGCCATTCGCATTCACAAGGGCCAGGGCCTGGTCAACCAGGTCTTCGATCACGGAACCCTGGATCCGCTGATTGGCGGCATGGCCATCGGCCACACCCGCTACAGCACAACCGGCGCCAACTCAGAGCGCAACGTTCAGCCCTACGTGGTTGAAACCATGCACGGCCCGCTTGGCGTAGCCCACAACGGCAACCTGGTTAACACAGATCTGCTTCGACAGAAGCTGCTAACCCGGGGCGCAGGCCTTCAGTCATCCTCGGATTCTGAGGTGATTGCGCTGATGCTTGCCGCGTCGGCCGGAGACAGCTGGGAGGAGCGCCTGGCCAACGTGATGCCAGAGTGGAACGGCGCGTTCTCACTGGTTGTGATCACTGGAACAAAAGTGCTGGCGGCCAGAGACCCGTGGGGATTCCGGCCCCTGTCGATCGGGCAGCTGCCGGGCGGAGGCCATGCCGTTGCATCAGAAACGGGGGCGCTGCAAACCCTTGGCTGTGACAACATCAGAGAAGTCGCCCCCGGCGAAATCGTTGTGCTGCAAGGCCAGGTGGTTCGCTCCCATCAGGCAATGAAACCAAAGGAGCACCAGGCCCGCTGCACCTTCGAGCACATCTACTTTTCACGGCCCGATGCGGTTTGGGACGGGCTCTCGGTGCATCAAGCTCGTCAGCAGCTTGGAGAAGAACTGGCGCGAGAGCACCCGGTTGAGGCCGACGTTGTGATCCCGGTTCCAGACTCTTCAATGCCAGCCGCCATTGGTTTCGCCGCAGTTTCGGGAATCACATACAACGAAGGGTTTGTTAAGAACCGCTACATCGGCCGAACCTTCATTGAGCCAACCCAAGAGCTGCGCAACCAGGGGGTCAAGCTGAAGTTCAACATGCTTGAGGGCAACATCAGAGGCAAGCGGGTGGTGGTGATCGACGATTCCATCGTTCGTGGCACAACGTCTGGGCCTTTGGTGCGGATGGTCCGAGACGCGGGCGCCACCGAAGTGCACGTGCGAATCACCTGCCCGCCAATTGCCCACCCCTGTTTCTTCGGGGTTGACATGGGGTCCTACGAAGAGCTGATTGCTCACCAACTTGGAGTCCCTGAAATTGCCAGCCACATCGGGGCAGACTCCCTCGGGTTCCTTTCGGTTGACCGAATGATGAAGGCCCTCGGCAAAGACGACGGCTACTGCAACGCCTGCTTCACCGGCAACTATCCAATTCCCGTTCAGCTCAGCCTTTTGCCAACCAAGCGTCGCTTCGACGGAGCGTTTGGCTAGATGCGCGTTCTCCTCATTGGGTCCGGCGGCCGAGAGCACGCCATCGCCGAAGCGCTCCTGGCGTCACCTCTTCTCAGTTCCCTCGCCGTTGTCCCTGGCAACCCGGGCACGTCGGCGCTGAACGTCGGCCTCAACCCAGACTCGAACGAAGAGGTAGTTGCCTACTGCCAGGCCAACCAGATCGATTTGGTTGTTGTTGGCCCCGAAGGCCCACTGGTGAACGGCGTTGCCGACGCACTGGCCGAAGCGGGAATCCGCTGCTTCGGCCCATCGGCGGCGGCCGCCAAACTGGAAGGGTCGAAGAGTTTTGCCAGGCAGTTCGCCATGCGCCATGGCATTCCTGGCCCGGCAACCGCCTCGTTCACCGAGGTTGAGCCTGCCATAGCCTGGCTGCACCAGGTTGGGAACCCGGTTGTGGTGAAGGCAGACGGTTTGGCGGCAGGTAAGGGTGTTGTGATCCCCCAGGACAGGGTGGAAACCGAGCGGGCCATCTTCGAGATGCTGGCCGAGGGTTCCATGGGCCATGCCGGGGCCCGCATCGTTTTGGAGGAACGAATGGAAGGGCCCGAGGTTTCCCTCATCGGGTTCTGCGACGGCTCGGTGGTGCGTACGCTGCCACCCGCTCAAGATCACAAACGGGTTGGAGAAAACAACACTGGCCTCAACACCGGAGGCATGGGGGCCTTTGCCCCGGTTCCTGGCCTCGACCCAGCCCAGGTTAACCAGCTGGCAACCCAGTTTCTTCAGGCTGCGGTAGACGGAATGGCTGCCGATGGCGCTCCCTATGTTGGTGTGCTCTACGCCGGTCTGATGCTCACCGCAGATGGCCCTCGGCTTATCGAATACAACTGCCGGTTTGGCGACCCCGAGGCCCAGGTGGTGCTGCCGCTGCTAACCGGAGACCTGCTTGAGATCATGGTTGGGTGTGTTGAGGCAAAGTTGGCCAGCATTGCGGTGGAGGTATCCGCGAACAGCTCGGCGGCGGTTGTTGTTGCCGCCGAGGGATATCCCGCAAAAGCAACCACCGGCATTGCCATTCCCGGCCCTGGCCTTCCCGGGAGCCAACTTCCAAGTGGTGTTCAGCTCATCCAGGCTGGCACTGCCCTGGAAAACGGCACCCTTGTGTCGTCAGGGGGGCGGGTTCTGAACGTGGTGTCAACCCAAGCAACATTGGCAGAAGCGTTAAGCGCCGGCTACCAAGTTGTTAACCAGATCACCGCAGCCGAACCCCGACTGTTCGCCAGGCCCGACATCGGCCCGAAGAACGACGCCTATGCAGCGGCCGGGGTCAGCTTCGAAGCCGGAGACGAGGCAATCCGCCAAATCACCGAAGCGGTTAAGGAAACCCACAACGACCGGGTCGTTGCCGGTGTTGGCAGCTTCGGTGGCGTGTTCGATCTGGCCGATCTGGGAATGGAGCAGCCCCTTCTTGTCAGCTCAACCGACACCTGCGGCACCAAAACCGTGCTGGCGGCAGAGCTTGACATGTGGCACAACATTGGGGCCGACATCGTGAACCACGGCGTGAATGATGTGCTGGTGCAGGGCGCTCGCCCGCTTTTCATGCTTGACACAATCAGTGCGGGCAGGCTTGATCCAAACACGGTCGGCACCATCGTGCGTTCAATGGCGGCCGCCTGCAAGGAAAACGATTGTGTGCTGCTTGGCGGTGAAACAGCTGAGGTGCCAGACCTAATTGTGCCAGGCGGGATAGACGTGGCAGGCACAATGGTTGGCGTTGTCAACCGGCCCAAGCTGCTTCCCTCGCCAGATGTTGAGGCGGGCGACGTGCTGGTTGGCCTCGAGTCAAGCGGTCTTCACACCAACGGCTACTCACTGGCCCGCAAGCTCGGAGCTTCCTACGGTTATGAACGCCCGGTGCCCGGTTCTGATGGGCCGCTTGGCCAGGCCTTGCTGGCCCCACATCGTTCCTACCTCGCCCCCCTTGCTGCGGCATTGGAAGCCAGCCTGATCAAGGCCCTGGCCCACCTAACCGGCGGCGGATTTGCCGACAACATTCCCCGCTGCCTTCCCCCTGGCCTGGGGGCCCGGGTGAACACTGCGGCGTGGCCAACTCCCCCATTGTTCAGCTGGTTGCAGGCCGAGGCAGCCATTGGTTTAGACGAAGCCCACCGCATCTGGAACATGGGAATTGGAATGATTGCCGTTGTTGGCGCAGGAGACGTCGAAGCTTTCCGCGCCGCGGTGCCAGAAACCACATTCGTTGTTGGGGCCGTCACTGGCACGCCAGGGGTTGAGCTGACATGACCGCCAGGCTGGTTGTGTTGGTCTCAGGGTCGGGCACCAACTTGGCCGCGATTATGAAAGCTTGTAAGGCCAAAACCCTCGACGCCAAGGTGGTTGGCGTTGTCTCGAATCGGGCCGATGCGTACGGACTGGAACGAGCCGAAACCGCAGGCATCCCAGCCGTTCATGTGCCGGTTGGGGGCCGGTCCAGGGTTGTTTACGACGGAGTTCTGGCCAGCGCGGTAGAACAGTGGGACCCCACAATCGTGGTGCTGGCGGGCTGGATGCGGTTGCTGAGCAACCCGTTCCTGGCCCGATTCGCCGTGTTGAACCTCCACCCGGCTCTACCCGGCGCCCTGCCTGGCTTGAACGCAATCCCTCGGGCCTTCGATGCCTGGCAGCAAGGCCACATCTCAGAATCCGGGGTGATGGTTCACTGGGTGCCAGACGAGGGGGTAGACAGTGGGCCAGTGATAGCCAGCCAGGTTGTTCCCTTCGGCGACGCAGACACGCTGGAACTGTTCGAAGCCCGCATCCACCGGGCCGAACATGAACTGATCGTTACCGCCATCGCCACCGCCATCACCGAACTCACCACAGAAGTAGGCCAGCAATGACCACCCCATCGGCTGCCTCTCCAAACGCCGAGCTGTTCTCGGCTTTTGAGGCCCTCACCTTTGATGACCTTTTGGTGGTCCCGGGTTGGAGCGAGGTGCTGCCAACAGAGGTTGACACCACAACGTCGCTTGGCTGGCTAACCCTTCACACACCGCTGTTGTCTGCCGCGATGGACACCGTTTCTGAAGCCCCTCTGGCTGTTGCCCTTGCCAGAGAGGGCGGCATTGGCATTCTTCACCGGAACCTCTCAATTGAAGAACAGGCAGAAGAGGTGGATCGGGTCAAGCGCGCTCAGTCCGGCATGATCACTTCCCCAATCAGCCTGCCGCCAACCGCCACGTTGGGCGACGCCGAAGCCTTGATGGCCAGGCACAAGATTAGCGGGGTGCCGATTTGTGAACCCGGGGGGAAGCTGGTTGGGATTCTCACCAACCGTGATGTTCGGTTCTGCACCTCGGCCGATGATCATCTATCAGTAACCGAGTTCATGACCGCAGAACCCCTGGTGACAGCCCCGGTTGGCACCACCCTTGACGAAGCGGTTGCGGTTCTCCACAAACACCGCATCGAAAAACTGCCACTGGTTGACGAGGCTGGCTTGCTTTGCGGCCTGATCACTGTGAAAGACATCCGCAAAAGAGTTGAGAAGCCAAACTCCACTCTTGACGCCTCAGGCAGGCTTTGCGTTGGCGCCGCGGTTGGGGTTACAGACACAGCTGAGCGCACCGAAGCATTGGCGGCCACCGGCGTTGACATGCTGGTGATAGACACCGCACACGGACACACCCGCGGTGTGGTCGAGGCTGTTCGCACTATAAAGAAGGGCTGGCCCGAGCTCATTGTTGTTGGCGGCAACGTGGTAACCGCCGAGGGCGTTGATGCGCTGGTTGAGGCTGGCGCCGACGTGGTGAAGGTTGGGGTTGGGGCCGGTTCAATCTGCACCACCCGGGTGGTGGCAGGCGCCGGGATGCCCCAAATGAGCGCCATCTTTCATTGCGCTCAAGCCGCGGCCCAGCATCGAAACAGCCAGGGCGAACCAATCCCAATTGTGGCCGACGGAGGGGTTGTTACATCAGGAGACATAGTCAAGGCCTTTGTTGCCGGAGCCAACGCAGTAATGCTTGGCAATGCTCTTGCTGGCTGTGATGAGGCACCAGGCGAACTGGAGCTGGTAGAGGGCGCAATGTGGAAGACCTACCGCGGCATGGGCTCTGCCGGTGCGATGCGGGGCCGGGCGGCAGACCGCTACG
>QIKW01000258.1 GCA_003231975.1 Acidimicrobiia bacterium | reverse complement strand
CATCATCAAGAGTCCGATAAACAATGACCGCATCAGCAACCGTCTGATCCCAAGACACATCAAAACCAGACCCAGAAGCCACCACCTCACAGGCTGTCGGGCCCGGGGCCGCCGCCGATCCTGGCGTAGTCTGCACTACCGTCGCTATCAGTAGACTCGCGAAAAAGGCCGCGACTGTTCGCCGAGAGATCTTCATTGGACCGCCTCTATGATTCTGTAGTCAGCAATCTGCAACTACCCGCTAAGCAAAGAAACCTACACTTTCGCCAATTGCCATGCCAAGGCAAATCTCTGCTTCCTGACCGACGAAGGCACCATGGGTTGGACCCATTGAAGACGGCCAGTGCTACTTGGCGGCGATTTCTGAGACGGCTTCGGCCACTCTTGCTATTTCAGCCTCGGTATTGAAGTAATGCACAGACGCCCTGACCAAACCGTTTGGCGCTCGTTCTGCTAGGTCAAACTGAGAGTTCTGCGGCCGCGCAATCGAAGTGTTAATTCCGCGACGGCCTAGTTGTTCGAACACCGCATCTGGTGAAACACCGGCCACATCGAAGGTGACTATGCCGCTCTTTTCAACCCCCAGGTCAGCAATAATTACACCAGCAATGGAACCAATCGATTCCCGCATGATCTCAGCCAGCCCCTGAACCCGAACAGCGATGTTGTCGAGGCCCAGTTTGTTGGCGTAGGCCAGGGCAACCCCGATACCAACCTTGGCGGCGAAGCCAACCTCGAACAGTTCATACACTTTCGCGGTTTGATCATGTTCAGCAGTCCACGGGCCGGTCCAAAGGCTGCCCCAGCCATCCATGATCGTTGGCAGCCGCAGCCCGGTCAGCCCAGCGCGGACGTAGAGCAGGCCGGTGCCTCGAGGGCCCCGCAAGAACTTTCGGCCGGTAACGGCCATGAAATCGCAGCGGATTTCCTCGACGGGAAGAGGCAGTTGCCCAGCGGCCTGGCAGGCGTCGAGCAGATAGATGGCATCGCTTCCCTCCTTGACCGTTCGGCCAATCTCGGCAACCGGGTTGATCAGTCCTCCCGAGGTTGGGATGTGGGTGGCGCACACCAGCTTCACCCGTTCATCCAGCATCGCCCCAAGGGCATCGACTGAGGTCTGGCCGTGCTGATCGTCTGGGATCAGCTCAACCTCAACCCCTTCCGATCTGGCTCGAATCAACCCAAGGGCATTGGCGTTGTACTCAGCTGTGGTGGCCAGAACACGGTCGCCCGGCGCCAAGGGCACGCTGTTGAACGCGTTGAACCACCCCTGACTTGCGCCCTGTTGGAACGCTATTTCGCTTGGCTGACAGCCAAACATCGCAGCCGCCTCGGAGTACACAAGATTCAGCGCCTCTTGTGACGCAGTTGCCATTTCGTAGCCACCCTGGGCCGCCTCATCCAGAAGGTAGCCAACAGTGGCATCTGTAACCGGTTGGGGAGGAAGGGACGAGCCTGCGTTGTTTACATGGACAACTTGTTCAGCAGCAGGTGTATCGGCCCGCGCGGCTGCCACGTCGATTACACCCAAGGGCGGGGTCGCCGCAGACGATTCGGGATGAGTCATCGTTGGAACCTACTTCTCCGAGGCGAAGGGGGCTAGGCCGCATTCGCATAATTGGCCTGCCCGGGTTCTTGTCCTGGCCGGATCTAGACCAGCTCTCCTGCCGCCTCTGGAACCTCGAACGAGGTTGTCAGCACCTTCACCATAAGGCCGCTTTCGGCAGGCTTCTGGAAGTAGAAGCCCTGGATCTTGTGAATCCCAAGCGCTCGAAGCACCGATACCTGATCGGCGTCCTCAACACCCTCGGCAACGGTTTCCATTCCCATGGAATCGGCAAGGGCAACGATGGCGGTAATGATCTTGCGATCAACTGCGTCTGTGGCCACATCAATCACGAACGCCCGGTCGATCTTCAGAGTTGAGACCATGTCCAGCCGCTTCAGCTGGCTGAGCGAGGCGCGGCTGGTACCAAAGTCGTCGATCGAGAGATTGACACCAAGGTCCACCAGGTCTCGCAGGATCGTTAGCCGAGCATCAAGTTTTTCAACTATCAGTTCCTCGGTCAGCTCCAGCTCCAACTGACCGGGGTCAATGCCGGTCTCAGCCAGCACTCGTTTCACCAGTTCCAGCAGCCCAGAATCGATCAGCTGGCGCTCGGCCACGTTCACAGCAACCATGATCGGTCTGCCAACGGCGGAACTCCACAAGGCGGCCTGGCGGCATGACTCTCGCAGCACATGCTCGCCAACATCAACAATCAGGCCAGACTCAGCAGCCACCGAAAGGAAGGCGCCAGGAGGGATCATTCCCCGAACCGGATGCTGCCAGCGAACCAGCGCCTCCAACCGGTCTACGCCACCCGTCTCAGTGTCGACGATTGGCTGATAGTGCACCACCAGTTGGCCCGTACGAATCGCCCGACGCAGCTCTCGCTCAACCTCAAGCCTGGCAACCGCCTGCTCTCTCAGCTCGCTGTCGAACACCACATAGCGGGAACCGCCCGCCTCTTTTGCCTTGTACATCGCAACGTCTGCGTCCCGCAGAAGACTCTCGGCGGTGGCATCCCCGTTTGAAACATACGCAATGCCGATTGACGCGCTGATCATCTGAGACGATTCGTCGCTTAGAACAGCAGGCTCTTTCAGCGACTCCAGAATTCGGTCGGCCAAGGCAACAAGGTCCTTGATTGCAGGCACCCCAGCAGAAACAACAACAAATTCGTCTCCACCGAACCGCCCAACTATGTCTTCGTCTCGCATTGTGTGACGGAGCCTGTCGGCAACCGCGTTCAGCACTTCGTCGCCCGCGGAGTGACCGATGGAGTCGTTCACAACTTTCAGCCGGTCAAGGTCAAGCAGCAGCACACCAACGAGATTGTTGGTGCGGCGGTCAAGGATCCGGTTGTTCAACGCCTCGGTCAGCCCTTCCCGGTTCACCAGACCCGTGAGTGGATCGTGGCGAGAGTCGTGTTCCACCAGGCGCAGACGACGGAGAGTGATGGCGTTTCTGCGGGCGGCGACTCCCAGAAAGCCGGCCAGCGCGGCCAGCACCAAACCTGAGATCAGCGCGGTCCACGAAGCGGCCCGGCTGACTTCGAGACCACCATCGGCAACCGAGATCGTCCATGAAACGCCACCGGCGTCGAACCTGGAGGGATCCCCGAACGGTGCCTGGTCGGCTGAGTAGATCGAGGTTGCGGCCACAGGAGTGTTTCCAAGGGCAACAGACAACGCAACCAGCTGACCTCCCGGAATGTCGGCCCAGGCATCAACCACAGTTGACACAAGCAACCGGGCAACAACAAAGCCGGCAACCGAGTCGTCGTCGTTGAGGATTGGCGAAACAAGAACTACCCCAGGTGTGTCGTCCTCAAACAGAACACCAATCTCGTCGCTTGGGGCGGACGTGGGCCCCATCTGGCTGGCTGCGGTTTCGAGGAGAGAAGACAGCGGCGAGTCTGGCTGGATCGGCTGGCCAACAAAGGCGGCCGGATCAACCGTGCCGAATAGGGCCAAAACGGTGGTGGCCTGAGCGTCAATGCCGATCAGCGCAACTTCGCTAACCGCAGAATCGGCAACGATTAGATCGTTTCTGGCAAGAACTCGGCCGAAACGAGACGCAATCAGCAGTTCGGTTCCCTCGCTGCCCAGTGAGGTGTCGTCGGTTTGGCTAAGCGAGCCTGCGATGCCGTTTATGGACCGAATGTACGACTCAATCTGAGACTGCAAGTCAGAACTCAGAACAAGCGCCAAACGTTCGTGGGCCTCGTCAGCTCTATTGCTCTCTACCGCTCTGAGGGTGAACCACAAGAACATCGTTACCGCCAGGCAAACCGCGATGATGGCGCCAAGCAGGGGCGCGCCCCCACGGACCGAGGGCGGTCGAAGGGCCTCGCCGAGGGGTGCGGGCTCCGATTCGAGGGATGGTTTGACATCGCTCATTGCGCTACCAATCGGCACGGCCACCGCCAGAATCAAGCAGTCTGGCCCATAGTGCATTGGGTTAATTCACCCAGACGAAAACGGCAGCTGGAACACAGTGACCTGTTGCGCCTCCCAAAGCCCTGGCCCACCGGCGCCAACCGTGAAGGCCACTAGAGCGCCAGGCTGGATTGTGCGGCTTGCGTCGGCGATGGCGGTGCAGTGAAACAGCCAGAGCTTGCCACCAGATTCGACAAGGCCGGTGCCAACGTGATCATCGAAGGATTCCACCTTGCCAACCTTCAGCATGCTCAGAACGTTATCTGTGAACCCGAACGGCCCGGTCGGACCTAAGCTATGCGGCCGTGATGCTTCATGAGCTCGAACAGGTCCTGGCCGACCGCAGAACTTCAGACCCCGCCCAGTCCTACACCGCGGCGCTCTTGACCGACCCGGTGCTTGTGCAACGCAAGATCATGGAAGAGGCTTTCGAGTTTTGCCTCGAGCTGAACAAGACCAGCAACGACGCTGCCCGAACAGCTGAAGAGGCGGCCGACCTGATCTATCACGTCATGGTTGGCCTTGTCGGAGCTGGTGTCACACTTGACGAGGTGCTCTCGGTGTTGGAAGGAAGACGAAAGTGAACAGATCAACTCCTGATGGGCAAGCCCGGGTTGCGGTGCCGTCGAAGGGCAGGCTTCGCGAGGCCAGCCTCGGTTTGTTGAGCCATGCCGGCTACCAGGCAGGTGGGGCCGAGGGCTCGGCCAGCGCCAGCTCGGGCGGGATCGAGTTCATCGAGATGCGGCCAAGAGACGCGGCGGCTTGGCTTCGGGCCGGCCACCTCGACGGAGCGTTCATTTCAACCGATACTGCTCTTGAAAACGAAATCGACCAGTGGCCGGCAATGGAGCTGGGGTATGCACGCTCTGACCTGGTGCTTGCCTGCCGAGATGACGCCCCCTTTGAAACAGCAGCCGATCTCGCCGGCGCAACAGTGGCCACCCACCTTCCGAACTGGACCAAACGCTGGTTCAACGAGCTGGGCACCGACGTGCGGGTGGTTGCGATGGGAGGAGCACTGGAAGGGGTCTGCGCGGTTGGGATGGCAGACGCAATTGTTGATCTTCGCCAAACGGGGGCCAGCCTCACCAGGAACCGACTGCGGGTGCTGGAAACCGTGCAGGCCTGTCAGGCAATATTTGCCACTCCGACCAAAACTCAACCCGTCGTTGACAACCTCGTGCTGCGGCTGGGTGCCGCGCTTGAAGCTAGGAGAACCCAGTACGTAATGCTGCACCTCCCCGCCGGGCAGGTCTCGGCGCTTTGTGATGTGTTCCCTGGGTTGGCCTCACCAACGGTGTTGCCGCTGGCAGGCCGAGACGACCTGGTTGCAGCCCACATTGTGGTTGACCGGGCCGACCTATGGGCTCGGTTGGGCGACCTCAGAGCCATCGGCGCCAGCGGCATCGTGGCGCTGCCAACCGACGCAATTCTGGAGTAGGCACCGCCATTCTGAAATGGCGCTGGATCCCCAGTCAGCCCGCTTCGCCCAGGTTCAGGAGATGGCCAAGCCGCTCTCTTTTGGTGCGCAAGTACTCGATGTTCTCGGGCGTTGGGCTGGTCTCCAAGCTCATTCGCTCAGTAATTCTGAGCCCGTGAGCCTCAAGGCCAACGTACTTCTTGGGGTTGTTGGTGAGGAGCCGCACCGTGGTTAGGCCAAGGTCTAACAGAATCTGAGCCCCAACGGTGTAGTCACGGCTGTCGGCGGGCAGGCCCTGGTGAAGGTTGGCGTCAACGGTGTCTAACCCTTGCCGGTCTTGGAGGCCGTATGCCCTTATCTTGTGGCCGAGCCCGATGCCCCGCCCCTCATGGCCTCGGAGGTAGACAAGCACTCCTTCCGCCTCAGCGTCGATCCGTTCCATCGCCTGATCAAGCTGTGGGCCGCAGTCGCAGCGAAGCGAACCAAAGATGTCTCCTGTCAGGCATTCTGAGTGCACGCGAACCATTACGTCGTCCAGCCCGGAGAAACTGACCTGAGCCTCGTCATCTGGCTCGCTGCCGCTTGACTTGGCGTGAGTGGCAGTGCGGGTGAACGCAACGTGCTCAACCCCGTCAACCAGAGACTGGTAGGCAACCGCCACAAACAGCCCGTGCCTGGTTGGCACAGCTGCCTCGCTGACCCGGCGGATCCCAGTTGGCTCATCGCTCAAGGCCATCAGGTTGCCCGGCTTTGGAGGAGATCCACCCGAACATCGTCTCCCAACTTCACCATCTGATCAATTTCGCCACGAAAGATCTGATCGATGGTTGCGGCCCCGGCCCCACCAAGCAGGCTCTTGCCATCGTCTCCACCCATCAGCGCGGGCGCCAAGTACAGAACGTAGTGGTCGACCAGGCCAGCACGATGGAAGGCCCCGGCAACAGAGCTGCCTCCCTCCACCATTAGCTGAAGCACGCTTTCCTGGCCCAGCTGATCAAGCAGACCTTCGAGGTCGCCCGAATACTCCAGACAAGGTTGCACGGCAGCATCGGCCGCGGCGCTTCCCAGCACCACACGCAGTGGAGTGCGCGGGGGCTTGCCGTCTGGGGCAAGCACACCTCTCACAGTCAGCTGCGGGTTGTCTGCCCTGACCGTGCCTGCCCCAACCAGGATGGCGTCGCTCTGGGCTCTCAGCAGGTGGGCATCGGCCCTTGCCGCTTTGCCGGTAATCCACTGGCTCGATCCGTCTGGGGCCGCGGTGCGACCATCAAGGGTTGAGGCCAGCTTCAGCACAACGTAAGGGCGGCCCGTCCGCCGCTGGTGAAGGTAGGGCGCCAATTGCTTCTCTACCTCCTCAGAGCCGGGACCGACCAAAACCTCGATTCCGGCGTCTTGCAGTTTGGCGATTCCAGCACCCGATACCAGCGGGTCGGGATCTTCCAGAGCGACAACGACGGTAGTGACGCCAGCGGCGATGACGGCATCCACACAGGGGCCGGTTCGCCCCTCATGGCTGCAGGGCTCAAGGGTTGAATACAGCGTCGCTCCCTTGGCTCGCCCGCCAGCGGCAGCGAGGGCAACGCGCTCTGCGTGTTGCCCGCCGGGCCGGCGCGTGCTGCCCTCAAAGCTTGTGCCGTCGGTGGCGACAACCACACAACCCACCCAGGGGTTGGGCGGGGCAAGCAAGCGACTGTGCTGTGCCCTAGCTACCGCCCGACCCATCATTGCGGCGTGGTCCAGGCTGCCAACCGGTGCCGGGGGCATCAGTGTGGGCGGCCGCCGCCAAGTAGATCTACTGCGTGGGGCACCACGTCAAGCACGGCGTCAAGCGTTTCGACGGCGCCAGCCGTTGAGCCGGGCGTGTTGAGAATGAGGGCCTGGCCGCGGGTGCCTGCGACCGCCCGACTTAGGCGGCCCAAACCCTTCGGATTACAGGTGCGCATTGCCTCGGCCAGCCCGGGGGCCTCTCGATCAATGGCGCCAAGCGTTCCCTCCGGCGTTAGGTCTCGGGGGCCGAATCCCGTCCCTCCGGTGGTAACGATCACGCCGTTGAATCCTTCTGCCATCTCAATCAGGGCGTCTCGAACCGACTGCACTCCGTCGGGGATGGCCCGGCGCTCAATCACGTTGAATCCGTTCGCCTCAAGGTGAGCCTGAACCGCAGCACCGGAACGATCTTCCCTGGTGCCTGCAATCACGCCGTCGGAGGCGGTAACAACTTTGGCCTGAAGAGTAGGTGACGGTGATGCCATGCCACAGTCTGCCAGCCTCCTAGCTGCGTCCCCCATGTGTCCGCTCCGACCAGGCGGCCACGGCCGAAGTTACGAGCGAACCGCCGCCATATGCTTTCGCCGTGACCAAGCACAGCGAGCAGCGTTGAGCAGGGTTCTAATCCCGACACCTCAGCAGGGTTTTGACCCGCCCGCTGGCCAGGAGACGCGCATCGTTGGTCGGTGGCGATTCACGAGATGCTGGTAGATCGAGCGCCCCAACAGTCCTGACAAGAACCGCTCTAGCATGCCGACAGCCTGCAAGCGGCCTAGCGTGCCCCCATGGCCGCTTCTGAACTTCCGTCGCTTCGCCCCGAGACCGTGGCCGTTGCTGCCGGCCGACCAGGTGCAGTTGGCGACCCACTGAACACACCGCTCACACTGGCATCAAGCTTTGAAACAGGCGACGGGCGAGAGTACGCCAGGGGTGGGGGCAGCCCAACTTGGGAAGCCTTGGAAGAGGCTGTTGGCGCGCTGGAAGGAGGCCAAGCCGTTGCCTTCGGTTCGGGAATGGCGGCAGCGGCAAGCGTTCTTGACCAGCTGCCAAACGAGGCCCATCTGATCATTCCGGAAGACTGCTATCACGGAGTTGGCGCCCTTGTAGCTGACGGGGCCAAGAACCGCGGTTGGAAGGTGATGCGGCTGCCAACCAGTGATACCGAAGCGTGGGTGAAAGCGATTCCGGGTGCCGATTTGTGTTGGGTGGAGTCTCCGTCCAATCCACTGCTTGAGGTGGCCGATGTGCCCCAGATCTGCGCCGCTGCCAATGCAGCCGGAGTGCCGGTCGCGGTTGACAACACGTTCCCCACACCGCTGCGGCAGCGGCCTCTCGAGATCGGGGCAACGTTCAGCATCCAGAGCGCAACGAAATTCATCGGAGGCCACGCAGACCTGTTGTGTGGGCTCACAATCACAAAGAACTCCGAGGCAGTTGAAGCTCTTGGCCGGTGGCGCACCCTCCGGGGAGCAACCCCTGGCTCTCTCGAAACGTTCCTTGCCTTGCGAGGCCTGCGCACACTTGGGGTTCGCCTGGATCGATCAGAGCAGACAGCAACCGAGTTGGCCAACCGCCTTCAGGAGCACCGCCAAGTCACACGCGTGCGGTATCCAGGCCTGGCCAACGATCCCGGCTATCAACTGGCTAAGCGAGACCTCGGTGGTCCAGGGGCTGTTCTGAGCTTTGAGATTAGGGGCTCGGCCACCAGCACCGACATTCGCCTGTCTCGACTGAGGGTGATTACCCCAGCCACCAGCCTTGGTGGGGTCGAAAGCTTGATCGAACGGCGGGCCAAGTCTGAGGGACAGAACCACCTGCCGCCAACGCTCTTGCGGTTGAGCGTCGGGTGTGAACACGTCGAGGATTTGTGGGCCGATCTTGATGCTGCTCTAAGCGGCACTGGCACAGCCCCCTAGCCTGCCGCTACCCTGCTCCGACCACGACCCCTGCTGCCCGCCTCCGGCCGGCAAACGGCATCGACAGACGGAGCCCTTGACATGAAGATCCTTTTTGCTGATTCGGTGGACCCGGAGCGAGTGAAATCTCTTGAAGCAGCAGGCCACGAGTGCAGGCTTGACCCGGCGCTTTCTGCCGAGAACCTGCCACAGGCAGTGACTGACGCGGAAGCCCTTGTGGTTCGCAGCACCAAGGTGTCTGCCGCCACCATCAAAGCAGGGCGAGACCTGGGCATCGTCGTGCGGGCAGGGGCAGGCACCGACAACGTGGATCGAGAAGCCGCATCGGCCGCCAGCGTCTATGTGTGCAACGTTCCAGGCAGAAATGCGGTGGCCGTCGCCGAACTGACTATGGGCCTGTTGATTGCCATAGACCGCCATATTGCCGATGGTGTTGCCGATCTACGGGCCGGCCGGTGGGACAAGGGCCGCTACACCGTCGCCGAGGGCTTGGCAGGAAAGACAATGGCCATTCTTGGTTTAGGCGAGATCGGCTTGGCGGTTGCAGAGCGAGCGAAGGCATTCGGGATCACCGTGCAGGCCATCCGAAAGGACGGGCGCCCCGATGATGTTCTGGCCAGGATCCGCAGCATCGGCATTCGCCTGGTAGACGACGAGGAAGCACTGTTGAACAACGCAGACATCGTGTCCATCCACGTGCCAAAGTCGTCATCAACCGACGGCCTGGTCGACGCCCGGTTCCTGGCGAGGCTGCCAGACGGCGCGATCATTCTTAACACCTCAAGAGGCGAGGTAGTTGATGAGGCCGCCCTGCTTGATGCACTTGACAACCGGGGAATGAGGGCAGGGCTTGACGTCTACGACAACGAACCGTCCGCCAAAACCGGGAAGTTCCAGTCGGCACTCTCGATGCACCCTTCGGTTGTTGGCAGCCATCACATCGGCGCGTCAACCACCCAGGCGCAAGAGTCTGTCGCCGACGGCATGGTTGAAGTGCTTGAGGCCTACGCCGGTGGCAACGTGATTAACTGCGTGAATCTGGTTACCGAACCATTGGGAGCCAGCTGTTTGTCTGTCAGACATCTGGACCAACCGGGGGTGCTGGCCAACGTGCTTGGAGTGCTTGGCCAGGGCGGCCACAACGTCGCCCAAATGGAAAACCAGGTGTTTGCCGGCCGCGAGGCTGCGGTGGCAACCATCAACGTAGACGGCCTGCCCTCACAGGCGGTCCTTGACCAGATTGGTGCAATCGAAGAGGTGATAGCGGTTTCGGTGATGGCAGACGGGAGCTCCTGAGATGGTTGATGTGCGCCCCCTCAGGCTGCGGCTGGTCAACCAGTCCTGGGCCGATCGAGTGTCGTCGCCCGCCCACGATGCACTAACACCCGCCGACCGCCGGGCCCACATTGCGCTAAACCCCGACAGCTACATGGCAGTAACACGAGGCCTTGAAGACGTGCTGCCCGGCGAGGCCCACACCCCCGAAGACCTGCTTGGCCAGGGCCGGCTGGCGTTGGACCGGCTACGCCAGAGCGGCGCCTTCGCAGCCGAACGAAAAGACGAGTTCTACATCTACCGGCTTGAAGTTGGCAGCCTCAGCCTCACCGGGATCGTCGCCGGGGTCTCGGTTAGCGACTACATCGCTGGCAGGGTGCGCATCCACGAGCACGTGAAGGCAAACCGGGCACTTCACCTCGCCAACCACCTCGACGTAGTCGGCGTTCAGTCAAGCCCCATCGCCATGGCTCACCGCCCCAACCCGGCAATCGCAGACCTAACCGCAGCCCTCACCGAGGCGGCGCCGCTAATCAAGGTCACTCTTCCCGACGGCCTCACCCAGTCGGTGTGGGCTGTAACCGACCCCAACAGCCACAGCATTCTGGAATCTGCCTTTCGCTCTGAGTCTCTGTATCTGATCGACGGCCACCATCGCGCCGCCGCCGCGGCCACCTTCCGCGCTGCATCCGGCCCTGGCCTGGCCGACTGGATGCTTAGCGCAATCTTCCCGGCCGACGAACTGTTCAATGCCCCCCATCACCGCATCCTCCGCCCCCAAGGCGGGGTGGCCGAGGCGCTTGAGGCAATCGGCAGGAAGCGCAGGCTGAGATTGTGCAGCCAGGAAGAGGTCTCCAACCGCGGAGCAGACGAGATCGGGCTCCTGGCAGAAGGCCAGTGGTACTGCCTAACGCTGCCGCTCAACGAGGGGTCGGCCACGCCAGAGCAGCTTCTGGCCAATCTCGACCCCAGCCGATTCCAAGACCAGGTCGTTGGGCCGGTATTCCATCTTGACCCCGCGGTTGGAGATCGGTCTCTCGGATACATGGCAGGTAACCGATCACTCCAGGGCCTGGAGGAAGCGGTTGGCGCCGGTGAGATGTTGGCGCTGATGAGGGACGTCCCCATCGACACGCTGCTGAAGGCATCAGATAGCGGGCTGATAATGCCGCCTAAGTCAACCTACTTCCAGCCGAAGATTCGCTCCGGGGTGTTCCTCAGGGCAACCACCGTGTGATAGTTGACAGATGCGTCTCACCAGGCGAACCACCCAGATCACTCCGTCGCCAATAACCGAGGCCAAGG
>QIKW01000139.1 GCA_003231975.1 Acidimicrobiia bacterium | reverse complement strand
CGCTTAGCTCAGCGCCGCCCGGCACCGGCCGCAACGTTGCGAGACGAGCGCAACCAGCCGTTCGGGCAGATCCGTGGAGAGTCGATCCACATCACCGTGCTTGGCGGCCTGGGCGAACGCGGCGGGCGCACGTTCCGCCAGATCAAGCACGCGGGTGATGAGCCGAACGCGATCGAGTTTGAGTTCGTCGGCGGCGTGCTCCCAGGCGCGGGAACCCTTCGGGTTCCTTCGTCGGTCGGTTCGGCGCAGCTTGTAGTCGTCGCCAACTTTCATGGCCAGCTTCACCTTGTAGCCGTCACTGTCGTCGTAGGGCAGGATCGATGCGATGTCATACAGCGGAGCCAACCGGATCTGATTGCTGGCGAGCAACAGACCATAGTTCTTCGCGTGGGCGTCGGTGCCTGCGATCAGCCAATTGAATGCCAGAGCGTCGGCGAACCGCCACACGTCGATCTCGGCGTCGGGACCAGGGACGCTCGACCTGATCAGCTCGGCGATCTGGCCCGGCGTCGGACCACCGTCGGACTGATACTTGCGGACCGGCGGAATCGACAGAGCCTGACAGAGATCCTCCTGATGAACTCGCACCAGTGCTCGGTCTCGGGTTGAACGGTCGAACCGCTCGACCACGATCGCTATCTCGTCCTCGAACGTCTCGATACGAGTATTGGCAGCCGGTAGGCCAAGCGCTCGGGCCGCGGCAAGGCATAAGTGCTCGTTGATATTCTGCGCCTCGAACCCAGCCACCGCAGGTTTGAGGATGTGCGTAGTCGGGACCGAACCGGTCGGCACTCCCCACCTTCCCCCGTCTTCGTGGTCCGCATCGGAGCGGTGCAGGGCAGTCTTTGCTTGGGCTCCACCGAGGCTGAACTGGCCAGTGAACCCGGGGCCGAGCCAGCTGGTCGAGTCCGCCCGAAGCGTACGCAGGCGTGACGCAATCTCGGCCTCGGTAAGCCAGGAGATATCGCCGGGTCTGCCGGCGATATCGTCGGCTTGGTCTGGTGGGCAGAACTGCACGGCTCCGGCGCAGTCGTGACCGACCTGG
This sequence comes from Acidimicrobiia bacterium, assembly GCA_003231975.1. Lineage (GTDB taxonomy): Bacteria > Actinomycetota > Acidimicrobiia > Acidimicrobiales > SZUA-35 > SZUA-35. The sequence continues at coordinate 10,753 of QIKW01000139.1, read as the reverse complement.
GTGCCGAGCAACGGGAACGGTGACGCCACCGACACACCGAACTCGCGACCCCACCGGGCGAGCACATCGGCGTTGTCAGGCAGGAGACCCCACAGCCACGGTGTGATGCGAGCGTCGCCGTGCACCTCCTCGTTCGGCGGCAGCGACACCGACAACGGCGTCGCTGTCGGATCGCCTCGGTATCCATCGTCATAACGAAGACGAAGAGCACCGCTTGCGAGACGCTCGACCTTGCCAATCGGTCGGCCTTCGAGGAGGACCAACAACACATCCGAAGCCATCAGGGACCGCCCCCGATGATCTGGCCAAGATCGACCGTCGACCCGTCCAAGCCCGGGGCGGGAACGAAGGTGATAGCGAGGTCAAGAGCACTGAGGACCAACAACGCTCGACCCAACTCGGCTGTGCGCTTGCCCGTCTCGAGCTCCGACAGCCAAGGCCGCCCCACACCAGCACGTGCTGCAAGCTCGACCTGCGACAGACCTTGAACCTTGCGAGCCCGCCTGACCGCCGACCCGAACGCTTTGCTTGTCAGAACCGGACGCATCGTGATCTCCAGGGGCTCAGGGTGAGCGAGAGACCGCCGGTCGCATTGGGCAAGAGGCGATCTCTGTTGTCGTTCGGAGACATCCTATCACTGTATCCGTTCGAAGACAGATGCCTTTCGTCCCCGTTCGGAGACAAGAATAGTGGATGTCAATCCCGCGCGGTCTGCCTTCCGAAATAGCAGGCAGGGGACGTGATCAAGTCCGGCTCTAGCTTCCGGGGACTATCTTATTGACCGACCGGGCGGACGATTCGTGGATGCGTCGCCTTATCGACCGCGACGCGTTGCTCGATGTTCACCGCCTCTAAACGCGACCGGGCCCCGGCTCCCGCAATCACCAATAGGTGTCGCCGGCTCCTCCGAGGCTCCCGATGCACTTCCACTATCGGCTGATCACGCTGGTATTGCAACCTTTTTCTTCCTACAGAACACCCCAGACTAGGAGTTCAGCCTCACGCCCCGAGGTCTGATTGAGGGCTGATTCGGCCCCGTTGCTCCGAGCGACCACGACGCTCCTCTACCAACCCCGCTGACGTGGACTAGACCACGCCAACAAGGCGTTCAAGTAGATCATGCACTGTCAACCCGGCTACCCCAAGGGCGTCTACCAGTTCCGCTCAGCGAAGCGACTTGCCAACCGAACCCGCCGGACTGGCGAAACCACGCCATCAGAGCGCCTCTTTGTCAGAGCGCCGTCAGCCAACGGCTGCTCAATGGATGATTGCCGGCCAGCATTGCCTCGACGTCTACCGCCAGTGCCGCCGTTAGCTCACCCGGCGCCTGAAATGTCTGCTGGTCCAGCTGCTCCACCGGCAACACCGCAAAGTTGCTTGAGGAAAGGAACAGCTCGGTTGCCCCTGTTACCTCTTCCCACGCGACGGGGCGGATCTCAACGGGAACGTTCTGATGCTTCGCAACATCAAGAACAGCCCGGCGAGTAATGCCATCGAGGACAGAATCCAGGGGCGGCAACTTGATCGATCCGTCTGAGATCACAAAGAGACTCAGGGTTGTGCCCTCGGCCAACTCTCCGTCGATGGTACGAAAAACCACGTCGTCGAAACCGGCGGCCTGGGCGACTAGGCCCTCTCGCACACCTGGGGTGTAGCTGGCAGCAACCTTCAAGCTGGGCGGCAGCACCGATGCAGGGATTTTTGGCGCCGAAGCCAGCTTCACCTTCACCGTTTGGCTTGTGGTTGCGGCATCGGCCAGGGCGTTCGGAGGGAACGCGGCAACATAAACCTGAGGCACGGTCGAGAGCGGCAAGCTGCGCAGCGGCACCTCGGTCCACGCGGCGGCCAGCTTCACAACAACGGCCCCGGGATTGGCGGCCACCGATTCGGCAACGGCCGCCTCCAGCTCGCCAACCTCATACGGGCTTTGCATGCCCATCAGGTCCATCGAACGACAGAAACGAGCAACGTGTTCACGCAACCCAAACGCCGCAGGGCCCGCATCCAACTGCACCACTTTCACAACATCGAACACAGTTGAGCCGCGCTGCATCCCGTGGGAAAAGACGTGGACTGTGGCTGCGGCCGACGGCACCATCTTGCCGTTGAACCAGATCAGGGATTCTTGTTCGGTCACGCCCTTGACGCTAGCCCGCCTACGCTCTCCGGATGGCCGGCGTTGTCACCCTTGCCCTCGACCCCGGTCAGCAGTTCGTTTCTGCCCTCCGCCAGGTTTGGGCCAACGGAGACGCGGCTTTCCCGTTGGACAGTCGCCTCTCTGAGGCCGAACAGAGCCGCATCATGGCCGCCGTGATGCCAACCGCGGTGATAGAAGCCGACGGCGAGCCCCGCCGGTTGAACGGTGGGCGCCCAACCGAGCCCGGCGACGCGTTGGTTGTGGCAACCAGCGGCAGCACCGGTGACCCAAAGGCCGTGGTGCTAACTCACGACGCCGTTGGGGCATCAGCCACCGCAACCAGTGCCGCCCTGAAAGTAGACCCCACCTCGGATCGGTGGCTTTGCTGCCTGCCGCCAGCCCACATTGGCGGCCTGTCGGTGATCACCCGGGCCATCGTTACCGACACACCGCTTGAGGTGCACCCCACGTTTGACGCCGCCGCGGTTCGGCGGTCGGCCGCCAAGGGAACCACCCTCGTTTCTCTTGTCACCAGAGCACTTTCAGAGGTTCCAGCCACCCTCTTCCGTCGGATTCTTCTAGGTGGGGCGGCTCCTCCCCCGGATCGGCCGGCGAATGTGATCGCCACCTACGGCATGACCGAGACGGGCTCTGGAGTGGTTTATGAAAGGCGGCCGCTGGACGGCGTGGAGATCCGCATTGATCAAGCAGGCCAGATTTGGGTGCGGGGCCCAATGTTGCTGCGGGCCTACCGAACCCCGGTCGGCGACGAAAATCCGCTTGACGGGGCTGGCTGGTTTCCCACCGGAGACCTTGGCACCTTCAACCCTGACGGCTCACTTCGGGTGTTCGGCCGCCAGGGCGACGTGATTGTGACAGGAGGCGAAAAGGTATGGCCCCAACGGGTGGAGCCACTGCTTTGCCGCCAGCCCGGAGTGGCCGATGCTGCCGTGGTTGGCCGCCAACACCCAGACTGGGGTCACGAGGTTGTGGCTCTGGTGGTTGGGACGCAGCAGGGCTCACCAACACTGCCCCAGCTCAGGGAAGCGGTGAAGGCAGAACTACCGGTTTGGTACGCCCCAAAGGCGCTCGTTCTGGTACCGCAGCTTCCCCGCACTGCGCTTGGCAAAATACAAAGGGACAAGCTGGAGCCACTGCTTTGAGCTGGGCTCTGGCTGGGGGCGTGCGCGATCAGCGGGCAGCCGCTCGACTAGCGGGCAGCCAGCGCAGCTCTGGCCAGCTCAAGGTCTTCGGGGTTGGTGATACCAATCCACTGCTCTCCAGAGGCCTCTACCTGAACCACTAGGCGATCGCTGTTCATTAGCTGGCCAACCACTGTTGGCAACTGACACTCGGCCTTCGGGTCTGCCTCGTTGGCGGCAAGGAAGGCCTGCCATCGCTCATCGAAGTCGGATAGGACCGATGCCGAGAAGCACCACAGGTTCATTGAAACCGGGGTGAGTTCTGGCACCACAGACCCGCCGGCTTCGAGGCGTCCGTCTTCCAACCGCTGGCATCCGTCGGTCTCAACAATGGCTGTCAGCATTCCGGCATCAACCTCACACAGCCCCCTGGTAACCGCGCCACGCGGCGGCACCGTGTTGCCAAGCTGGAACGCAACATTGGTGGCTTCAGCCGGGCCCAACCCGGCCAGCGCGGCGGCAGCCAGATCAAAAGAAGTTGGGCCGTAGTAGTCGTCTGCGTTGATTACAGCGAAGTCTTTGTCAATGGCACTTGCTGCGCTGAGCACCGCATGAAGGGTTCCCCATGGTTTGTCTCTTGGCGGGCCGAGTTCGTCTTGGCGAACGAAGGTAAAGAAGTCAGCGTCTGGGTGCAGCTCGGCCAGGTGGGCTTTCACGTCGGCCTCGATGCTGGACCGAACGATCAGAACCACCTCGCCAAAGCCTGCCAAGCGGGCGTCATTTATCGAAAAGTCAAGGATTGCCTCATTGTTTGGGCCAACCCTGGCCAGCTGTTTCACCCCACCAAAACGACTGCCGAGGCCTGCTGCCATTATCACCAACGTTGGCTGTTCTTTGTGTGTCACAGGACCAATCGTGGCCCCGGCGAGCCGCCGATCCAACGTTTCATCAAAGAACGGTTCGAGCCGCGAAGAGCTCTGAGTAGATCCCAAGCGCCCTGTTTGCCAACGGCTCAAGCCTTTCGGGCAAAGGCGGCGGCGCATTGGGAGGCGGCGGGCCGAACGAGGTTGATGCCTGAACCGACGCGTACCAATGTTTGGCCCAAACTCCGTCTGAGCGCCGAGGCCCAGCGGGCCATTCCAACATCGTCTGGTCATAGACAACCCCAACCCGGTCACAGATCAGGCGCAGGTAGCCGGCCGGGTTGGTGAGGAAATCGTCGGAATCCAAGATCACAACGGCTCGCTCGGCCAGCTCCAGTTGCTGGGGAAGGCCAATATCGGCAAGTGTGACTTCACCGCGGACCTTGGTGTAGCTGGCAAGCACCCGGCGAGGGTCACGAAGCAACAGGCAATTGCTCAGTTCGTCAAGCCAGCCGCGGTCTACCTCCGGCAGCAGGTGGGCGGCCATGTGTTTCTGGTAGCTGATGTGGTTGGGGGCCAAAGGAGCCAACAAGCAGGCCTGAATTGCCTGATCCAAGTTGGCAGGCCCAGCCTCAGTTACCTCGGCTGCCCCTGGGTGGTCCAGGCCGGTGCGGGCCAGGTACCAGGCGTAGAGCGGCTCGTCGATCACCTCGGTGTCTGGCCTGTTCTCCCAACTCCGCATCAACGCGGTCGACAGATTCCGGGGCCCACTCCACATGGCAATTCGTGTGGTCTGGCCCGCCTCGGGCCCAGAGATCATCGCCCTGCCTCGTCCTCCAGCAAGCGGACGTACCAGCCCTGAAGCTGTTCAACAATTGGGCCCCGCTCCCCTGTTCCAATTGTGCGGCCGTCAACTTCTGTGACCGGCGCGATCCCGGCGAACGTGCCGGTTACGAAGGCCTCGTCTGCGCTGTACACCTCGGTCAGACTGAAGTTCTTTTGATGCACGGTCATGTTGGCGGCGGCGCCGTTGGCGGTGACCAGCCGGATCACGTTACGGCGGGTGATACCCGGCATGCAGTAGTCGCCGGTTGAAGTCCAAACCTCAACCGGGCCAGTCGGGCCATCCGGCCTGCGGACCACGAAGAAGTGAGTTGAGTTGCAGGTTGCAACGAACCCCTGAGGGTCAAGCATCAGCGCCTCATCTGCACCGGCCTTGGTTGCCTGGATGCAGGCGGCAATGCAGTTCAGCTTGGAGTGCGAGTTCCACTTCGGGTCCTGCACATCCGGCCTGCCCCGACGCGTTGAAACGGTGTACAGACGAACTCCGGTGGTGAGAGTTTCGGGGCGGGCCTCTTTGTATTCGGGAATCACAACGATCGTTGGCGGCGTAATCGTGAACCTTGGGTCTTGATAGGGAGTGGACTTCACCCCTCTTGTGATCATCAGACGGATGTGGACGCCACTCTCGTGGTCCATTTGGTTGGCCGCCAGGGTCTCTTGAATCATCGCAGTCAGCTGATCCGGAGTTTTCCCGATGTCCATGTCGATCGCCTTCGCCCCTTCGTACAACCGACGCAGGTGATCACCCAGGAAAGCGAGGCGACCGTTGTGAACCCGAATCCCCTCCCACACACCGTCTCCAAGCATGAAGCCGCTGTCGAAAACTGACACCACAGCCTCCTCCCTTGGAAGCTGCGTGCCGTTGATCCCGATGATGATTGAATCGTTGCGGGGGTCGCTCTCATAGTCATGCGTTCCGTGGGCCATTGCAGGAGACTAGAAGCCTGGGGCAGACAAAATCACGGCTGTGGCAAGCCGATGCGTGGCCCAACGCCTTGTGTCGGGCAGGATGGCGGGGTGGACCCGCCTTCGACAGAGCCCCCAAACGTGGCGTCGACGGTTCGCGCTGGTCAACACACAGTTGAGCTGTCGCCCCACGCACTAATGGACAGGCTGCAACCGATCTGGCCAGTTTGGACCGACCTGATTGCCGGGATCAGCGTGTTCCTGATTCTGATCCCGCAAGGCCTCGCCTACGCCGAACTTTCCGGTATGCCACCTCATCTGGGTTTGATAGCTGGCGTTTTTCCGCCAATCGCGGCTGCGTTCTTTGTGTCTTCCCCATACCTTCAAACCGGCCCAACCGCACTTACCGCTCTGCTGGTTCTTGGTTCGTTGGCCCCTCTTGCCGCGGCGGGCACTCCAGAATACGTGAAGCTCGGAGCGCAACTTGCGTTGATGGTCGGCGTGCTGCGAATCGGTTTCGGCCTACTTCGGCTTGGGATCATTGCCTACTTTGTTTCCCAACCGGTGCTAATCGGGTTCACAACGGGGGCTGCCCTGTTGATTACTGCCACTCAAGTTCCCGCCGTTCTGGGCGTTGCCGGCGACGGCGACAGGGTGGCAACTCGAGCCCTTGACGCAATTGGCCAAGCAGGCAGCTGGAGCACGCCAACCCTTTTCATCGCGGCGTTGACATTCGCCCTAACCATCGGGTTGCGCCGAGTCCACCCGTTGTTTCCAAGCGTGCTTGTAGCAGTTGCAGTTTCTTGGGTTCTCACCGCCGTTTTGAATCTCGATGTAGCCACAATTGGAAGCACCAGGGCTGGGTTCCCGTCGCTCAGCTTCAACTTTGCGTCTGGCCGTTTCGTTGATCTGATCATCCCGGCTGTGGTGATTGCCCTAATCGGGTTTGTGGAACCAGCCTCAATTGCCAGGGGTTACGCAACGGCCAAACGAGAACGATGGAGCGCCAACCAAGAGTTCCTGAGCCAGGGTGTAGCCAACCTGGCGGCGAGCGTCACTGGCACATTTCCGGTTGGAGGTTCGTTAGGCCGAAGCTCACTGAACGAAAGATTGGGGGCCAGAAGCAGGTGGTCTGGTGCGGTCACCGGGTTGACAATGCTGGCGTTTCTCCCCTTTGTTGGCTTATTGGAAACCATTCCGAGAGCCGCCTTGGCCGCCGTTGTGATCACCGCCGCGGTGTCGCTTGTGCGGTTCGACCGCATTGTTGCCATGTGGAAATGGAGTAAGCCCCAAACCGGCACCGCTATTGCAACGCTGGCCGCAACCTTCGCCTTAGATCCCAGGATCGACCGGGCCATCCTGTTCGGCGTTGGCCTTTCGGTTGCCATCCATTTGTGGCGCGAAACCCAGGTTTGGGTTGCGATCCAGCGGATTGACGAAACTACTCTTCGAATCGCACCCCAGGGCGTGATCTGGTTTGCTTCAATCAACCGAGTCATGGAGAACGCTCTGGCCACGGTGGCCGACAACAAACATATGAACAGGGTGATCATCGACCTCGAAGGCGTTGGTCGCCTGGATCTCACCGCGGCGGCGCTCCTTGCCGATTTCGCTTCTGATCTCAGAGACAACGGAGTTGAGGTGCGGTTCGACCACATCCCTCCCCACGCCAAGCGAATCTTCGACTCACTGCTGCGCGCCCCTGGCGAATGACTGAATCCGAATGACTGGGTCGAGGTGAAGCGGCGAACCCTCTTGGGATCGCTGGTGGCCACGGTGGTGACTGCTTGCACCAGGTCTGGTGAACCTGGCGCGGTGGATCGGACCGAGGGTTCGGCCGCCGCCACAACCGGAGCCACTGCTGAAACCACCATCGACATCGCGGCCGACGATTCGCTGCCCGCGGGAACTGGCGCGCCGGAGCCGATTCCGCCGCCCCCAGTTGACCTTGACGCTGACGCATTCGGCTTGGGCGTTGCCTCAGGAGATCCCGACGCGTCTTCGGTCGTGCTGTGGACCAGGCTTGTTGGCCAGCTTCCCGAAACTGTGCCGGTGGTATGGGAGCTGTCGCTTGATCCTTTGTTTGCCAAGCTCGCTGCCACCGAACTAACAACCGCCAATGCCTCAACCGGTCACTCACTTCACGCCCTGCCGACCGGCCTGGAACCAGCAACCAACTATTTCTACCGCTTTCTGGCTGGCAGCCTTGTCTCAACCGTTGGCACCACCCGAACCCTGCCTGCACCAGAGGACAATCGGGTCCTGGTTCTGGCCGTTAGTTCATGTCAGGCCGCTGAAGACGGGGCCTACGCAGCCCATGCAGACATCGCAGCAGCCAAGCTTGACCTGGTTGTTTGGCTTGGCGACTACATATATGGAGGGGCCGCCACTCTTGAAGAGTTCCGGGCCGCGTACGCGAACTACCGGCGGAACCCGCTGCTTCAGGCCAGCCACGCCGCCCACCCGTGGGTGCTGATTGCTGATGATCATGAGGTGCTGAACGACTACGACGCCTCGGTCGACCCGACGGTCCGGGCCGCCGCCTATCGGGCGTGGTGGGAGAACCAGCCAACCCGTCTGCCCCAACCCGGCACAGGCGAACCCTTCACTTTCTACCGGAACGTGGACCTGGGAGGAATGGGCCGCCTGATTTTGACAGACTCTCGCCAGTACGCCGACGGTGTGTCGCTGTTCGGAGCCGACCAAACTGCGTTCCTGGAAGATGCGTTTCGCCACAACAAACGATGGACGGTGTTGGCCAGTTCGGTTCTGGCCTCGGGGCTAACCGCGGCCGGAGAGATGACACTTGGCTACACCCTCGACGGCTACCCAACCGAGCGAGAGGTTCTTGCCGGCTGGTTGGGCCAAGCACCGTCGCCGCTGATTCTGTCTGGCGATCTCCACATGGGAATGATGCTGGACTTTTCGGCCGACCCGGCCAACCGTGAGGCAGCAGTTGTGGCAACCGAACTTATGGCGCCTGCCATCAGCTCAGCGTTTCCTGCCGACCTGGCTCCGTTCGCCCCGTTCCTACCCCTGCTCAACCCGCATCTTCGCCATATTGATGTGGCCAACGGGTGGCTGAAGCTGACCCTTGAGGCAACCGGCGCCACCGCCGAGTTCCGCACCGTGGTTGACATTGCCAACCCGGCCAGCAGTCTCGAATCGATCCAGTTTATGATCGAGGCCCCCTAAGGCAACTCAGGGCCATGCATGGATTGTGGGGGCGGCAGGGCCGAGCATGGCCGTCAGCGTGGTGAGGTCGTTTGGGTCGCCGGTGAGGATGTTGTGGCCCAGCCGCAGTGCAATGATCACCAGGTGGGCATCGACGATGTCTGCGGTCTTGGTCTGGGCGAGAAGGCGGCCAACGGGACGGCCGTCTTCGAAGGGGTGGATAGTGATGGACTTGAGGAATGCCGAGAGGCGTGCCTGGCGGGATCCATTTCGCCAAACCTGAGCAACGACAGGGTGCGTGGTGTGGAGAGCGGTTTCTGATCTGCTGGCGGCTGTGAGGAACGTGCGGGCGGTGCGTTCGCTTCGGTCGATGGAGATGAGAAAGCCAGCGTCGAGGATCACAGGCCGTATCGGTCGGCCATGGCGGCGATGTCTTCCTGATCGATCTGGTCTTCTTCGGCGTCCCATTCGGCCAGGAAAGAGCGGAGGGCGTCATGGCGTCTGCGGTCGGCTGCGAGATTGCGGAGTGCTTGGCGGATGGCGCTGGAGCGTCCGCCGTACTCGGGGGCGAGCATGTCGAGGATGGCCTCCTCTTCGGCGTCAAGTCGGACTGTGGTAGTACTCATGAACATAGTGTAGCACGCATGTGCTACACTATGTTGAAGTGCTTATTGGTACATGGTCTCTTCCTTCAGGCATCGGCAAATCGGAGCGCATGATTCCCCCCGGTTGCTCAGGTCGAGGAGAACGGGTTCAGCAACTCCACGCCGCACTGCTCGAAATCTCTGAGGTTGCGGGTCGCAACCCCGAGTCCGTGGGCCTTCGCTATCGAGACGATCTGGCCGTCGGGGGCGCTCAGTGGACGTCCAAGTTCCTTGCGACGGCCCATGATCTCGCTATACAAGCGGGCCGAAACCTCGTCGTAGTCAAGGACGCGATGAGCGAAGGCGCTGGAGACAAACGTCTCAAACCGATCTCTCAGATCCGATCGTCGCTTGCTGTCAGGCAGAATTCGCAGCCCGTATTCGACCTCTCCAATCGTGACCGATGAGATAAACAGCGAGCCTGAGTCCTGGCTGTTGAGCCACTGGATCACCAAGGCTGAGGGGGCGACCTTCATTACCTCGGAAACGACGTTGGTGTCGAGAAGCACTGACTACCTGGCCAGGTCTGACGGCTCGTTCGGTTCATGTTCCGGGGTCTCCAGATCGATACCATTCGTAGGGCCGAACATCTGCACGGCCAGATCACCGAGCCGGTCCGGCGCAGAAACGGATCTTCTTAGGATGCGCCTGACTTCTTCTTCCATCGAGGTTCCGTTGGGACTGCTATCGTCGGAGGTTAGGGTCTTGCTGGACGGCTCTGGATCTGACGGTGAACACACTGTCGCCAGACAGCACACCGCTGCGGGAGAAGAGCCTTCCGAACTGCCAGTTTGAGAGCCCTAGCTCTGGCCGGTTGAAGGCGTATTGGCCGTCGACCCAGCGGGTGAAACCGTCGCCAACGAACGGCGCATCAACCGTTGACCAGAACGCATCCTGCTCGACCCGATCCTCTGAGATCAGGCTGGCAGCAAAGCGGGGCGACTGGGTGTTGAACAGCTCTACGGCTTCGCCGATTGAGCTCACCAAAACCACTGTGACCTCTGGGGAGTTCTCCCATTCCCACTCTCTGCCAAGTTGATCTGA
>QIKW01000183.1 GCA_003231975.1 Acidimicrobiia bacterium | reverse complement strand
CGGATCGGCCGGAGGCCGGGAGGCGAAAGCCGACCCAATATGGTCGTGTTACGCGTGGTCGCCATCGGCGACCAGCTTTGAGCTGGTGACCCGGATCGGCCGGAGGCCGGGAGGCGAAAGCCGACCCAATATGACAGACCCCAAAATGATCGCCCACGCAATTAGACTCAGCAATGTGAGTGCGGCAGAAGAGTTGGCCAATTTCGACGAGACCCTTACGTCTGCAGATGTGTGCCGCGTCGTGGGTGCCAGAGCCCGCGAACTTCGTCAGGGCTTGGGCATGACGATGGCCAAGTTTGCTGCCAGCGCAGAAATTTCACTTGGCATGCTGTCAAAGATCGAGCACGGCCAAACAGCTCCCAGCCTGGCAACCCTGGTGCGGTTGGCCCGCGCCGCGAACGTTCCTCTCACCGCGTTGTTCCGTGGCCTCGACGAAGAGCACGACATCGTGATCATTCGCAGCGGGGAAGGCCACGAGATCCTGCACGAGGGAAGCGGGCCTGGCAGGCTCTATCAAGACCTCGGCACACTGCGGGGCCCAAACCGGGTGATAGAGCCAATGATGACCACGCTCACAGAGGTGCAGGAAGTCTTCCCCCTTTACCAGCACCCGGGAATTGAGTTCATCCACATGCTGGAAGGATCGATGTTGTACGGCTATGGCGCCGGCCAGCATCGAATTGACGCTGGAGACACTATGCAGTTCCACGGGGAAGTGGCCCATGGCCCAACCGAACTGCTGGTAGTTCCCGTAACCTTCCTCTCCATCAAGGTTTACCCGGCGCCCGCGGGCGAGTGAGCAGCCGAGGTTCTCCAGATGACCCCCTTCTTCAGATGACCGCCATTGCGCCAACCCTGCCGATGGGGCCGCTTGAGCTTCGGCCAGGAGCCGAGCGCTACGACGTTGTTGGCGGTGGCGCCATTGTTCTGGCGCTCGCCGAGGGCGACACCGCCGAGGTAACAAGCCCCGCAGGCGCCCAGAGTTGTTTGGTTGCCGCTTTCGACTCAAACGGGCGGTCTGACCCGGGCCTCGTTGGGCTCTCGGGAGCCGCCCCACCCCAACCGCTGATTGGCCTGTTGTGTGCCGATGTGGTTGACGCCAGACGGGTAAAGGCGGGCCTCGACCGGCGAGGCATCGACCTGGAAAGCACCCGGGCCACCGAATTATTTGGCCCCTCCACCGGTGCTGGCGCCAGCGGAACTTTGGCGGCCCAAACCAGTGTGGTTTGTGTAATTGCAGCACCCGGCCAGGCGGTCTTGGCCGAGGGGAAGCTGCCACCATCTGACCTGATCATCAACATTCAGCGGGCGCAGATCCCAGAGCCGGGAGAAGAGTTCCTTCCTGCTCCGCTGACCGACCCCAACCAGGACTTCCGGATTCAGCGGACAACCGCAACGGCCTACCAAGTAAAGGCAGGCCAGTTCATCCAAATTATCGATGTGGCAGGCCGGCAGTGCTCTGACTTTCAGGCTCTTGGCGTGCGCCTCCTTGACGCAGGCACCGAGGCTGCCATCGACTCAACCACCACCCGCACGCTCGGCGGCGCCTCCTACCCCAGCCCCGGGCTCTTCGCCAAGTTCTTCGATGCCAACATGGCGCCGATGGTTGAGCTGATTCAAGACACCGTGGGCCGCCACGACACGTTCAACCTGGCCTGCACCGCGAAGTACTACGAAGAGATGGGCTACCCCGGCCACGTCAATTGCACAGACAACATCAACGAAGTACTGAACCCGTATGGGGTTGGGCCCAGGCGGGGCTGGGAAGCGGTCAACTTCTTCTACAACACCAACGTCGATGCCACGAACCAGATCTACCTCGACGAGCCCTGGTCCAGGCCAGGCGACTACGTGCTGGTGCGCGCCCTTCAGGATCTGGTGTGCGTTTCAACCGCCTGCCCCTGCGATGTTGACGCCGCAAACGGCTGGGACCCGACCGACATTCACATCCGGGTTTACCCGGCCCGCAACAAGTTCAAGAAAGCGACAGCGTTCAGGATGACCGCAGATGCGAAGCCCGAGCTGACAAAGGAAACCGGATTCCACCCCCGAACCTCAAACCTCACCAGGAACTTTACCGAGTACCAGGGCTACTGGCTGGCGAACTCGTACACCAACCGTGGTGTGATCAGCGAATATTGGGCTTGCCGTGAGGCGGCCGCGGTGATCGACCTTTCCCCGCTTCGCAAATACGAAGTGGTTGGCCCCGACGCCCAGCAACTGCTGCAAACCTGCCTCACCCGCAACGTCTCGAAGCTGGCAGACGGACAGGTTGTGTACAGCGCTATGTGTTACCCCACAGGCGGCATGATCGACGACGGCACCCTGTTCCGCCTGGGTCGCGAAAACTTTCGGTGGATCGGAGGCAGCGACACCAGCGGCCTCTGGCTCCGGGAACAGGCCCAGGAACTAGGGCTGAAGGCGTGGGTGAAGTCCTCTACCAATCAACTCCACAACCTTCAAGTTCAGGGCCCGAACAGCCGGGAGATCCTGAAAGATATTGTCTGGACCAGGCCAGACCAGCCAACCCTGGCAGAGTTGGCCTGGTTCCGGTTCTCAGTCGCCCGCCTCGGTGGGCCAGAAGGCGTCCCGCTGGTTGTGTCGCGCACTGGCTACACCGGCGAACTTGGATACGAGATCTTCTGTCATCCAACTCACGCCACCGAAGTGTGGGACTCCGTGTGGGCCGCCGGACAGGGCAACGGGCTGGCCCCAATGGGGCTGGAAGCACTTGACATTCTGCGGATCGAAGCTGGCCTGGTTTTCGCCGGAAGCGAATTCGACGACCAAACAGATCCGTTCGAAGCAGGTATTGGTTTCACCGTGCCAGTCAAGTCCAAGAGCTCTGGCTTCATCGGGAAAAAGGCGTTGCTAGCCCGCAGCCAGAACCCGCAGCGAAAGCTGGTTGGACTAGAACTTGAGGGGGGCGAAATTGGGATTCACGGCGACACCGTTCATGTCGGGCGAAGCCAGGTTGGTGTGGTAACTAGCGGCACGATCTCGCCAGTACTCGCCAAGAACATCGCCCTGTGTCGAATGTCGGTGGAGCACGCCGAAGTCGGCTGCGAAGTGGCGGTCGGGAAGTTGGACGGCCACCAAAAACGGATCCCCGCCCAGGTTGTTCGGTTCCCGTTTTATGACCCTGACAAGGACCGCGTCCGCGCCAACTGAAGAGGCGAACGAGAAGACAAGCCAGCCTATTTCAGCCAGGATGAGAGCATGAGCACCCGAGTAGCCATCATCGGCGCCGGCCCAAGCGGGCTGGCCCAACTACGAGCTTTTGCCTCAGCCAAAGAGCTAGGGGCAGACGTTCCCGACGTCGTTTGTTATGAAAAGCAGGACGACTGGGGCGGCCTGTGGAACTACACCTGGCGCACCGGATCCGACCAGTTCGGCGAACCGGTTCACGGCAGCATGTACCGATACCTGTGGTCTAACGGGCCAAAGGAATGCCTCGAGTTCGCCGACTACAGCTTCGAAGAGCACTTCGGCAGAACCATTGCTTCATACCCGCCTCGGGCCGTGCTGTGGGACTACATCAAAGGGAGGGTTGAAAAGAGCGGAGTGCGAGACTCGATCCGTTTCAACACCGCGGTTCGCAACGTCACATACTCAGAGGCCACCGGCAAGTTCAACGTGACCGCTCATGACCATAACAACGACGCCGTCACCTCCGAAGAGTTCGACTACCTGGTGGTTGCCTCTGGCCACTTCTCGGTGCCGAACATGCCCCAGTTCCCCGGGTATGACAATTTCAACGGTCGGATCCTGCATGCCCACGACTTTCGGGACGCGCTGGAATTCGCCGACAAAGACCTGCTGCTGGTTGGATCCAGCTACTCAGCAGAAGACATTGGTTCGCAGTGCTGGAAGTACGGCGCTCGGTCAATCACTGTTAGCGCCAGGAGCGGGCCGATGGGCTATGACTGGCCCGAGAACTGGGAGGAAAAACCGATTCTCACAAGGGTTGAGAACAAGACCGTTCACTTCGATGACGGCACCAGCAAAGACGTCGACGCCATCATTTCCTGCACGGGCTACCTCCACCACTTTCCTTTTCTGACCGATGACCTGCGCCTCATAACCGGCAACCGGATGTGGACCCCGAACCTTTACCAGGGGGTGGTGTTCCAGCCGAACAACAAGGTGTTCTACCTGGGAATGCAAGACCAGTACTACACCTTCAACATGTTCGATGCCCAGGCGTGGTTTGCCAGGGACGTAATGCTTGGCCGCATTCAGCTTCCGTCAAGCAAAGCCCAACAACAGCACAGCGCGGCGTGGGCCAAGCGCGAGGCAGACCTGGAAACCGCATACGACGAGATTGATTTCCAAGGCGCCTACACCCAAGGGCTGGTTGACGCCACCGACTACCCAGACTTCAACATTCCAAAGGTCAACCAGATGTTCAAGGCCTGGAAGAAGGACAAGGTGGAGTCGATAATGAACTACCGAGACAAAGGCTTCGAGTCAACCATCACCGCCAAGATGGCCCCTGCCCACCACACTGCGTGGGTGGATGCAACCGACGATTCCCTCGAGGCTTACTTGGCGAGCGAGCCCGCACCCAAGGCTTGACGAGGAGACCAGCGATGGGATTGATGATTCTGGCAGGAGCCGAAACCAGCGTTGTGCTGACGCTGTTGCTGTTTGCCGCGGTTGGCCTTGCTGTTTGGGAAACCAGGGAGCAAAAGCTCGACCTGCAAACCAGCGCCTGGTGGGTGCTGCTGGTTCTGCTGGTGCACGTACTTGGATACCTGGCCCTTCGGGTTTGGGTCTGGAACCGAAGCAGGGGTGAAACATGATCCAGCGAATTCTGGCGATGTCTGGCCGGGCGAAGATCTTCGTGGTGGCCGGGATCCTGATACTGATTCTTGGCTTCACCGGTGTGCTGTCGGCAACCAGAGATGTTGAGCTGACCCGAGAAGAGGCAATTGCGCTGGCCCTGCCCCTTGTCGACTTCGAGCCCGACCGGGTGGAGGCCAGGTTGGTGCGCCAGGGTTTTTCAATGATCCCCGTTTGGGCGGTCTCGTTGTCAATCCCGACTGCGGGAAACCCCCGAGAGTTCGTGGAGTTGGCCACCGTGGAGATCAACGCGGCAACCGGTGAGGTATTCCGCATCTCGCTACAGGAGTAGCTCTCACATTGGGGCCTGCTATCGCAGACCCGCCTTCGGCCATCCGACTCGCCAGCTCACTGCGTTGGCGACGCCGTCGCCAACGCGTAACTTGCCTGCGAGGGGGTCAGCAAGCACTACGAAGGAAGATTTAGTTTCACTGTGGATGCCGACAGTTGAATTGTGTTACGTTCCTTCTGCGATCCGGGTCGGGGGACCACGGGTCGCACCAAACCGCCAAAGCCGCACAACACTACGGGGGGCCAGTCCGTGATTGTTTTTGCCCAAGAGACAGTTGATCTAACCGGAACCGTCTTTACAGAGGCGTTCTACTTCTTCACAGTTGCCATCATGTGGCTCCTGCACGTTGGGTTCATGACCTACGAAGCCGGGGTGAGCCGCCGCAAGAACGTGATGGCAACCGCCATCAAGAACATCCTGACCATTGCGGTGGTCACGCCGGTGTTCTACTACCTGGGTTGGTGGATCTACTTCTGCATGCAGGAGGGTTTGATCCCAACCGGCTCTGCCGACGGGAAGAACCCGGCAGGCACCGGCTTCTTCTTCTGCGGCGACGGCTACGCCGTTCCGTGGGAGGGCAACCTCGGCCCGAACCTTGGAGACAACATCACCGGCGTGTTCTGGGCAGCGTTTGTGCTGTTCTCGTGGACCACCGGTTCCATCATGTCCGGCACAATCATTGAACGAGTAAGAACTTCGGCCTATTTGTGGCTGACAGCAGCCCTTGGTGGCATCGTGTGGGTCATCGCCGCGGCCTGGGGTTGGAGCTTTGGGGGCTGGCTCACAATCCACTTCGGTTACCGAGACTTCGCCGCCTCAGGAGTAGTTCACGGAATAGCCGGCATCTTCACCCTTGGCGTGTTGTTCAACCTCGGGCCCCGGTTGGGAAGATATGACCGGGAGGGAGGCACCAGAGCGTTCAAACCGCACAACCTCCACATGACGCTTCAGGGGTTGATGCTGATCTTCACCGGGTTCTACGGCTTCTATGCCGCCTGCCTGGCAATTGTCACCAGCACGGTGCCCGGTTGGACCAACATCTATGGCAACCCGGCAACGCTGTCGGCCATAACGTTCACAATCACCATCGGGTTCGCAGGCGGTTTCGCCGGGGGCTACTTCTTCTCCAATCGTGATCCTTTCTGGACCATCTCTGGCGGGCTGGCAGGTGTGGTCGCGGTTTCGGCAGGCGCCGACATCTATGCCCCAAGCCTGGTGTTCATCCTGGCCTTCTTCTCAGCTGGATTCGCCTATTACCTTGGCACCTACCTCGAGCAGAAAATGCGGCTTGACGACGCAGTCGGCGCCATCGCCGTTCACGGCTTCACCGGCTTCCTGGGCGTTCTCCTAGTTGGAGTATTCGCAGGCGGCTTCCCAACAGGGGCTTTGAACGTCGATTCTTCGTTCCTTGGTCAGCTGGTTGGAGTAGCCACCCTGTTCCCGCTCGCTTTCCTGACTGGATACGGCATCTCGAAGGTGTTGAAGCAATTCAACCTGTTACGAGTTCCGCCTGCGGTTGAACTGGAAGGCCTTGACATCGCAGAATTCGGTCAAGACTTCTTCCCAGAATGGGTCAAACAGCCCGAGGTGATCGTGCTGGCAGACGGCACCGAGGTGCTGGCCGAACCGGTGCTGCGGGAAGCCTTGGCCGACGCACTAGAAGCAACGAAGGGCTGAGGTAGTGACACAGTTTCTGCTTGCAGTGGTTCTCATGTATCTGGTGGTTGGATCCGCTGGCTACTGGGGAACAAGACGTAGACGCCAGATTCAGACACTTGAACAACAAGAAAATCAACTTTCCTAGGAGGATCCGATGGACACATTTCCCTATGAGGACTGGGACGACGCCCTGGCCAATGCAGACGGGGTGCAGGGCTACTTCACCTTCGGTCCTGGTGGCAACACAGCCCTCGTTATTCTCACCATCCTGGCAATCCTGCTGGCCTTCTGGTGGCTGGTCAACCTCACAATGAGCGAAGACAAACACCTGAACGAGGCCGCAGCCAAACTGAACGAAAAATGGGGTATCTGATCATGGCAGGCAAACAAATCGAGTTCCCCAAGAACCAGACCCACAGCAAAGAGTTCGAGCGAGCCATCCTGATCTTCTGTGCCGTCTGCATCATCTTTGTGCTGATTGCAATCAGCACCGTCGCCGGAGGCGACTTCGGATAGCGGCTACGGTCTCCGTCTGTGCCAATCAACCGTCGTCTGGTGTCTCAGGCGTTGATGGTGTTAGTGGCAGCGTCAATGGTCCTGGCCTTTCGCACCGCAACCGCTGGCGGCTCTGTCTCGGGGCTCTCGGTGCCAGAGGGCCGAGTTGTGGCGCTGGCCGGTCTGGCCACCGTGTTGTTGATCCAGATGAAGTTGAGGCCAGCCTGGATGGGCGCAGGTTTTACGCTGGCCGTCCTTGGCCGCCAAGCAATCAGCTATCAGGGATCCAACACTTTGGGTTCCGGGCTTGGCCTGTGGCTGGGAATCCTGTTCGCGGCCTGCGCCTTGGTGCTGCTGGTGCAGGGGATGTTCGCCTCGATGGGCGGAGAACCCCCTCCCAAGGCAGGCAACTAGGCTGCGGCCTGAACGCTCAGCTCCAGGGATAGGGCGAGTTGCTGAGCGGATGCAACTTGCCTTCGGCGTACCGGCTGTATCGGAAGGGCTCCAACAACGCCTGTGGTTCACCCATTATCTCCTTGGCCACCAGGGCGCCAACGCCAATCATCTTATAACCATGGTTGGAGTCGGCAATCACGTGAGCATTCGCGCCGAACGTGTCGAACACCGGGAAACTGTCTGGGGTGAACGCCCCTATGCCACCCGATGGCTCTTTGCTCATTTTCGATGCCATTCCCTCGAAGCGCTTGTGGCAAAACGAAAGTGCCGAGGCCCAGATCAAACGAAAGTCGTCGTTCACAACAAAGTCGGGGCTTGATTCCCCGTAGGGATCTACCGCCACCTCGTCGAAAGGTTTGTCTACCTTGCTTGGCATGTAGCCACCCTGTATGCCGCCGAAGTTGAAGTCTGGCTTGTAGTAGATCCCCCACGGCTCATCAACCAACAAGTTCCCGGCGTCGTCATGGAGCGCAACGTCGGTGTCTATGTGGATCACCGGAGGAGCGTTGCCGTCGTTGGTGGTGAGGTAGCCAGGCTCTATCCCAAGCGTTCCCTCTTGAAGCGCCCAGTAGCGCCAGGTTGGCTGCGTGATCGTTGCCCCGTCGACCAGGATCTCGGTGGTTTCTGGCAGGCCAAGCATCCGCCAGAACTGGGGCACCCACGGCCCGGCCCCGAACACAACCTCGTCGCACTGAATGGTGCCTCGGTTGGTCACAACCGCTGTAACCGCTCCCCCATCTGTTTCCAGTTCTCGCACCTCGGTCTGACCAATGATCTGCACCCCTTCGGCCCGGCACTTGGCCGCCAGGCCGTCAAGCGACTGCTGGTTGAAGGCAAAGCCGCCCTTCTTTTCGTGAAGCACGCTTGTGATGCCCTTGGCCCGCCAGTCGTGAAAGAGGCCAAGCATGTAGGCATCGCAATTCGCCGCGCCCTCGATGAAATCAGACTCATAACCAATGGCCTGTTGCTGTTCATAGATGGAGCGAACGTCTGAGCGCATTCCCTCATGCGAAATCTGCATGTAGCCAACCGGGTGGTAGGCATAGCCCTGCTGGTCAGACTCCCACACCGAAACCGAGTGGGCCATCAGCTCTCGCATTGCTGGTTGGAAGTAGTTGTTCCTAACAACCCCGCAGGCAATTCCCGAGGCGCCAGCCCCGGGCCTGGCCTTGTCGATAATCAGGATGTCTGTGCCGCTTCCCTTACCGGCAGCCTTCAGTTCCTTTGCCAGGTGGTAGCCGGTTGACAGCCCGTGAATTCCGGCCCCAACGATGCAGTACTTAACCGAAGTCGGCAACGCAACCACTTCTTCTTCGTTTTTCATTTCCTATTGATCCTCTGGCTCTCTTGGCCGTTTGGGCCTCAATGGGGGGCTGGGGCTTCCCAGCCTTCAAGAACCGGGGGCTTCCAATCAGACCCTACAGAACGAGGGTTCTCAACCCATGGGCCTATGTCGACCTGGGGGAACTTGCAATGAACGTCCTTAAGCTGGATGCCATAGGAGTTGCCCTCGGTCAGGTGCTTGATCAGAACCTTGCGAGCCAGTTCGTTCTCTCGCCCCTCGGGAATTTCGAAATAGATCTTCAGGAACGAGTTGGAGTTCCGGTCGAAAACGGCGGGAACTCCGTCTTCCACCAGCAGCTCGATGTCTTCCAACCAGTTCAGGTCGTCGCCCGGCGTGGCAGCCATCAGGTCAATGCTCTCAACCAGGCTGATGTCGCTTTGGTAGGCGAAACGCTTACCCGCCAGTTGCTCGGCGTCGATCGATACTGTTCTGGTGCCCGCCATCTCAGCCTGCTCCCTTAATCACGTGTTTGGCAAACATATCTTTCATCTCTTGAAGGGCGTTCTCCTCAGAAACCCCTGGAATGTAGTTGGTTCCGGCCAGCGGCACCTTTGCCATTGCCGACGCCTCATAGGTAAGGGCGGCGAGGTCTTCTGGCTCAAGGGAGTGAACGTTCGTTTTGCCACACGCCCTGGCCAGCATCTGCACTTCCATTGTGAGGGTGATCAGGAAGTTGTAGACCCGCAAGGCTGCTTCGTCCACATCCAGCCGTTCCCTCAGCTCAACATCTTGGGTGGCTATTCCAACCGGGCATCGGCCGGTGTGGCAGTGGTAACACTCACCAGCCTTCACCCCAACTGTGCCTTCGTAGTCTGTTACCCCGGGGATCTCCTTGTTGCAGTTGAGGGCCATCAGCGCCGAAGTGCCAATGGCAATTGCGTCGGCTCCAAGGGCAATGCACTTGGCAACGTCTCCCCCGTTGCGAATCCCTCCGGCCACCACCAGGTCAACCTCGTCTGCCAGGCCAACATCTTCCAGCGCTCGGCGCGCTTCGGGAATGGCTGCCATCAGCGGAATGCCAGTCTCTTCGGTTGCAATGTGGGGGCCGGCTCCGGTGCCACCCTCGGCTCCGTCGAGGTAGATAGAGTCCGGCCCGCATTTGGCTGCCATCCTCACGTCGTCATACACCCGGGAAGAGCCGAGTTTCAGCTGAATGGGAACCTGATAATCGGTGGCCTCACGGATCTCCTGAATCTTCAAGGAGAGGTCGTCTGGACCCAACCAGTCTGGATGCCTGGCCGGAGAGCGCTGGTCTATCCCGGCGGGAAGTGACCGCATCTCGGCCACCTGTTCGGTGACCTTTTGGCCCATCAGGTGACCACCAAGGCCAACCTTGCAGCCCTGGCCAATGAAGAACTCGACCGCGTCTGCCAACATTAGGTGGTGCGGGTTAAAACCGTAACGGCTCTGAATCACCTGGTAGAACCACTTCGTTGACAGGTCTCGTTCTGGCGGGATCATGCCGCCCTCGCCAGAGCAAGTGGCCGAGCCTGCCATTGACGCCCCCTTGGCCAGGGCCATCTTCGCTTCGATGGATAACGACCCGTAGCTCATCCCGGTGATGTAGATCGGAATGTCAAGTTCCAGCGGCTTCTTGGCGAAACGAGAACCGATGACGGTTTTCGTTTCGCACTTCTCGCGGTAGCCCTCAATCACGAACCGGGTGAGCGTGCCGGGCAAGAACACAAGCTCATCCCAGTGAGGGATTTTCTTGAAGATTGAAAAGCCCCGCATGCGGTAGCGGCCAAGTTCTGCCTTCACGTGGATGTCGTTGATAACCGTTGGGGTGAAAATCTTGCTTTGACCAAGCACGTCGGTGTTGGCGTTAACCAGAACTTGGTCTTGGGCTGCCTGATCGGCTGCTGTGTTCTTTGTCATTGGGTGAAGCCTCTCGGGTCAGAGAATCAGCTTGCGCTCTGATGGCTCAAGCGAGTCGTAGTTGTGGAGCTGCTTTCCGCATACGAACTTCTGCAGTTCGGGAGCATCGCCCAGCTTGTGGATTCGAAACTTGCGCTGAACGAACTCGGTGTCGGCATCGGTCCAGTCTCCAGGGACGCAGTCGACCCCGAGGGAGGCAACTGTGCCGCCAACGTAGATGGTTCCGTCATACATAGAGTCGCCAAGGCCGTGGCCAACATCTCCGCAGATGATCTGCTTGCCCCGTTGCATCATGAAGCCGGTGGCGATGCCAACCGACCCCATCACAATGATGGTTCCCCCCTTCTGATCAATGCCGGTGCGGGCCCCAGCATCGCCTTTCACCACCAGGTCTCCGCCCCGGATTGCGGCCCCCGTCAACGATCCCGCTCCTCGCTCAATGACAACAACCCCAGACATCATGTTCTCAGCACATGACCACCCCACCCGGCCATCGATTCGAACAACAGGCCCATCAATCAGACCAACCGCGAACCAGCCGGGTGAGCCCTCAAAGGCGAGGTTGCACCGCTTCAAGATGCCAACCCCAAGTGAGTGTTTAGAGCCAGGGTTGACGACGGTGACACTTGCCAGGTTCTCCCCATAGACAAGCCTGCGAAGTTCGAGGTTGATTTGGCGGGTAGACAGTTCGGTTGCGTCGAATCTGGCATTGTCGCCGTCGATCTCTGCGATGTTCGGGACCTCGGCGTCTGGCTCGACCAGGCCCCTGGCGTCGTAGCTGACGCCGCTCTTAGATCCTGAGGTCACACTTGCCATACAAGCACCTCTCTCTCATACGGGTCTCGGGTTTCGACCTCTCGCTTGACAAGGGCCCGGATTGCGATCTCTTCAGTGGCAACCGCAACAAGATCCTCAGACTCAAACAGCACAAGGGGCTTGGCTGCCATCTCGTCCTTGGCTACCCCAAGCTGATCGTCGGTGACACACAAATAGGTGAACACGCCATCAAGATCGTCGAGGCTGTGCTTCATCGCTACTTCAAGCGACATACCGCCTTCCATCTTCTCGGCCAGGTAAACGGCAATGATCTCAGA
>QIKW01000064.1 GCA_003231975.1 Acidimicrobiia bacterium | reverse complement strand
GTCGGCCCGGGCAATGTGCACCCGCCTCGTTGCGGCCCATGGTGAACCGCTGGCCGATCCGGTTGGAGGGATCACCCACGTGTTCCCAAGTGCGGAAACCTGGGCCGGGCTGGATCCGGCAGCGCTTGGTCTGCCCGCTGCCAGAGCCGCCGCTCTGGTTGGCTTGGCTGGCGCAATTCAAGACGGGCGGGTTGACCTGCGCCCCGGCGCCGACCGAGAATTCGCCATGCAATCAATGCTGAAGCTGAAAGGAATCGGCCCCTGGACAGCTTCGGTCACCGCACTTAAAGCTCTGGCCGATCCCGATGCGTTCGGGGCCAACGACCTGATTTTGTGTCGGGTGGCAGGCGAAGTTGGCCTACCGGACAGCCCCGCCCCTCTTGGCGAATACGCCCAGCGGTGGCGGCCGTGGCGAGCGTACGCAATGCACCACTTATGGGCCCAGTATCTGGCCCGATTCGAACCGTCAATTGACCAAGGAGGCACCTCTGATGACTAAGAACAGTGCCCAGCAAACCCGAACCAGCCAAACAGAAACGAACCTGGTGTCGGTCACCTACAACGCCCCGGTTGGGGCCTTGCGCCTTGTTGCCAGCAACCATGGGCTGCGAGCCATCCTGTGGCCGAACGACACCCACGAGCGACGCCGGGTGCGGCTTGGCCAGATTGACGAGGGCTCGTCGCCGGTTCTGGCCGAGGCAGCCCGTCAACTTGATCAATACTTTGCCGGCGGCCGGATGGACTTCGATGTGGACCTAGACCTGTGCGGCACCGAATTCCAGGTGCAAATTTGGAGGGGTCTGGCCGACATCAAGTATGGGCGAACGACCACCTACGGTGAACAGGCAGCCGCCATTGGCAACCCGAAAGCCACCCGGGCCGTTGCGTCAGCGAACGGCAAGAACCCGATCTCAATCATGCTTCCATGCCACAGAATTATTGGCGCCGACGGCAGCCTCACCGGATTCGCGGGCGGCCTCGAAGGCAAGGCTTGGCTGTTGGACCACGAGCGCCGCAACCTTGGCATGGAACCAAAGTGGTCAAGCAACACTTTGTTCTAAGGAGGAGCGACGCTGGCCGCCCCGACCAATGTGATAGTTCGTTACTCGCCGAGTCAGCGAGGCGAATCAGCCAATCGAGCCCTACACCTATTCGCTAGGCCCCTAAGTGGTGTTGATCAGGCGCTAGTGGCGGCAGGCGGCGGTGTGTTTGTGATGGGCAACCGCCACCAGCTTCGACCCGACAAAACGCTTCTTTGTGACAAGCTGCAGTTTGCTGGCCTGGCGCACCAACTGAGGAGCGATCAGGATTGTGAGATCCCCAACGTGTTCTCGACGGTAGCCCGCAGTCTTCTTGCCTTCGAGGTAGGTGTCGACCGACACCTCGGAAACGCCGCCTCAACCAATGGCGTCGATGTAGTCAATCGCCGCCGTTCCGCCCTTCGCTCGCACCACATCGATCGCCGTATCTGAGATTTCGAAGTCCATTGGTTCATTGAACCAGGTTTTTCCTCAGGTCGTTCCACTGCTTGTCTTGGAGCCAGTGGATATACGGTGGCCAATCATGAATTCGGTCAATTGGCGTTCTTTGCGCTACAACAGAGGCCTGCGTAGACGCGGCGACTGGCGGTTGAGCGATTAGCGATGGTGGTAACGAACAGCAAGCAAGCCACGATTGAAGACGTTGCAACTGCTGCTGGTGTGTCTGTGGCAACGGTTTCACGGGCGTTGCGGGACCTGCCGAACGTTGCTCCGTCAACCCGGCAGCGGGTTCGCTCGGTGGCAGACAGCCTCGAATACGTTGCCCATCCGGCGGCGTCCCGCTTGGCGGCCGGTCGCACGGGAACCGTTGCTGTTGTGTTGCCCTTGTTCGATTCTTGGTACTTCGCCAAGATCATTGCCGGTATCGAGGCCGTTCTGAGATCCGAAAACGTAGACCTCTTGCTTTACGCGGTGGCCAGCGACGAAGAGCGCTTGAGGTTTCTGGCGGGCCGAGGGGCCTGGTGGCAGCGGGGCGACGCCCTGATCATGATCGACGTGCGGCTGACCGACGCCGAAGCGGCCAGGCTGCGCACAGCTAACTCGATAATCGTTACCATCGGCTGCGAGACACAGCACTTTTCGTCCATCATTTTGAATGAGAGGGAAGCGGTGGCCAAGGCGGCCGATCATCTTATAGCGGCCGGTCATTCCCGCATTGGCTTGCTAACAGGCGAAACCCATGCGGTCCATTTTCGGGTGCCGGAACTGCGAAGGCAAGGCTTCGCCGACAGGCTGGTTAGTGCTGGCCTCACGCCAGATCCAGACCTCGAGCAACCCGGCGACTTCTCGGTTGACGGCGGCAGGGAGGGAATGGCCCGGTTGCTGGACCTTCCGTCGCCGCCAACGGCTGTGTTTGCCCTCAGCGACGAGATGGCCTTCGGAGCGTTGGACGAGTTAAGAAGGCGCGGCCTCAGCGCTCCAGATGATGTGGCTGTTGTTGGATTTGACGACAACGACATGGCGCCTCTCTTCGGGTTGACCACCATTAGGCAGAACGTGGAAAGCATCGGGGCCCTGGCCAGCCGCATGGTGTTGCGGACGATGAACGACTCAGACGCCCCGCCTGAGCGGGTGGTGGCCCCCACCGAGTTGATGATCCGCCGCACTGCCTGACCGCTGTTCGGCCAGTGTCTCTGGCACAGCCAATAAGTCAGTTCGATTACAGCGGGAACCCATCGCGCCCAGCGGCCGTCGAAATGCCGACCTGTAACAGCGCAATCTGACGAAGGGCCATGCCGTGTCTTCACCCAATTCAAGATCAGCCATAAGCCGCCTCATTGGCGTCTTGGTGGCCATTGTGCTGGTGGCAGCAGCTTGTTCCGGCGGTGACGACGAGGCGGGAAGCGAAAGCGGTGACCCCGCACGGTTCGAGGAGGTGTCTGGCGAGGTAATAGCGGCTGACGACGCGGCTGACGACGCTGGTGGCGACTCTCCCGCTGCGCCTGCCGCTGACGGAGCTAAGGCCGACCTTGGCAGCGGGGGAGCGGTAACCGAGGCTGTTCTACAGCCAATTGATACCGGCCGAGACATCATTTTCACCGCCGTGATCCAGGTTGAAGTGGCCGACGTTGCCCTTGCCGATCAGCAGGCCCGTACCGCAATCCAGGGCCTTGGAGGGCTGCTGTTCGGTCAGCAAACCACAACCGAGGGCATCACCCGAACCACGCTTACTTTCAAGGTAGACCCGAAGGACTTCCAAACCGCCCTATCAAGCCTTGGCGAGCTTGGGTTCCTGCGCAACCAGCAGATCAGCGCCGACGACGTGACCGAGCGGGTAGTTGACCTCCAGAGCCAAATCATCACGTCGGAGGCCAGCGTCGAACGCCTTCGGGCCCTCCTCGAGCGAGCGGCCACCCTCCCCGAGATCGCAGACGTGGAACGCGGGCTCTTGGAGCGCGAGACCACACTGGAGCGCCTGCGAGGGCAGCTGCGAACCATCCAGGATCAGGTGTCGCTTGCCACCATCACTGTCACCCTCACCCAGAAGGCGCCGGGGCCAGAGCTTGAGATAGAGCAAACCGCCTACCTGGCGTTTGACGAGGGAACCACCTGCCCCGGCTTCAACGATTTGGCACCAGACGAGGGCGAGAACATCACAATCTGCTATCGACTCACCAACACCGGCGACACCTTCCTGGGCGAGATCGATCTGCGAGACGACGGGCTTGAGCTTGAGCTTGACGACATGATCGTTGTGTCAGGCTCGCTGGATCAGCCACTTGCCGTTGGGGCCTCGCTCGTGCTGGCCGCCGAAATACAGGCCGAGCTTGGCCATGCCGGAAGGGCTCAGGCCACCGCAGTTGCTGTTTCTGAAAATGGGACAAGCCTTCAGTTCGGGGCAGCGGCGGCGAGGGACGATATGTCGCTCGACGTTGTGGAAGACACGTCGCTGCCTGGCTTCCTTGACGGTTTCAGCGCTGGCTTTGAGGTGATCAGGGCAATCTGGGACGTCTTGGTTGTAAGCCTCGGCTTCGCCCTGGTGTTCATCTGGCTGATCCCAGTTCTGTGGTGGGCCAGACGCCGCTTCAAACGAAAGATGGCGGCCAAGGCAGCCAAGGCTGCGGA
This sequence comes from Acidimicrobiia bacterium, assembly GCA_003231975.1. Classification (GTDB taxonomy): domain Bacteria; phylum Actinomycetota; class Acidimicrobiia; order Acidimicrobiales; family SZUA-35; genus SZUA-35. Next base: position 8,009 of record QIKW01000064.1, on the reverse strand, counting down.
AGAGAAAGAAGCAGCAGACAAGGCCATGACGGACCAGGCGCAGGCTCAGCCCCCGCCCCCGACGCACGCCATGGCAGCCGCTGCCCCGCCTCCCGCGCCCACCCACAAGACCGATCCTCCCAAGTCAGAGCTGCCCAAGTCAGAGCTGCCCAAGTCAGAGCTGTCTAAGTCAGAGCTGCCCAAGTCAGAGCTGTCTAAATCAGAGTCCTTGGATTCGGATCCAGAGACTCCCCAAACCGACTGAGTTGCACTAGAGCGGGGGGAGGTCTCCGAATTCGAGGGGTATGTCTCCCGAATTGAGGTCGGGCGCTAGCTGAACCACTTCGGTTGGGGGTCGCTCCCAACCCAACGCGTCGATGAACCCAACCATGGCCGCCATCAGAATGCGGGCCGCCAGCCCGCTGTTCTTTCTCCGTTTGGGCGCAATTCCGGGCGCCGGAGGCTCCATCTCCATGGTCGAAGCGTACTAAGCCCGGGCGGCCGCTGGCGGTCGACCCACAGGCGTGGTTACGTTGGGGCGATGCGAGAAGCTCCCGACTGGGCAACCGAAGTTGATCAGCTAGTGGAAGATCTCCAGGATCAGCTTGGCTACCTGCCATACCAGGCCACGCCAGATCACCTCTACACCGCAGGCAACTTGTATCAAGACCTGGCCTCCAACGGCTTCTTTGGTTGCACCGATCAGCGGATCTACGCGAGGGCTCAAAAGGCTGGCGGGCCAAGGGTTGCCCCCGTCGAATCGCTGGCCCAGCGACTGCACGACCACGGGATCACGGTTGCTCTCAACCAGTTTTGTCAGAACAAACGCATTGTTGGGGTTATGGGCGGCCACGCGATGGAGCGGGGCTCGGCCCGCTACTGCCAGGTTGTTGAGCTTGGCAGGGAGCTGACTCGGGCCGGGTTCTGCGTGGCAACCGGCGGTGGGCCGGGTGCCATGGAAGCCGCGAATCTTGGGGCAGCAACCAGCGCCCTATCGGTCTCAACGGTTGATGAGTTCGTTGACCGTCTAGCCGTCTACCCTCGCTTCGCCGACGATGTCGATGGGTTCACGGCCACAGCCTTCGACCTGTCGAACGAGATCCAGAACCTTGCGGTAAGTCTCAGCGTGCCAACCTGGTTCTATGGCCACGAACCGTCGAATCCGTTCGCCAGCCACATCGCCAAGTACTTCTCGAACAGTGAACGCGAAGACGGGCTGTTGGCAATTGCCACATCGGGAATCGTGTTCGTTCCCGGCGGCCCAGGAACTCTCCAAGAGGTCTTTCAAGACGCAGCTCAGAACGCATACGAAACCTTCGGCAACGCCAGCCCAATGGTGTTCCTCGATTCCCCGGCCGCCAACGGAACCGCCTCAAATTGGTGGGCCGAGTCTGGCGTGATGGCCACCCTTGACCGTGCCTTCACCAAGGCCGACGGCTCACGCAGGCCCGGCTGGGAGCTAGTGGCAAATGTGGCATCGGTAGATGCCGTACTGCCTCATCTGCGCTAGCGGTACCGAGCCGAGCCTATTCGGCTACGCCAGACGACTCAGCCGACCCAGTCCAAGAACTCAAGGATGGCGGCAAGGGCGGCATCTGAGGCCTGGCGCGGACCAAGCATGTGACCTCCGGTTTCCAGAGCAGCAAACCGTTTCGGTTTCGCGGCGGCGGCAAAGAGCGCCTCGCCATGGTTGAAACCAACAACCCCGTCGTCCTTCGCGTGCACAACCAGGTAGGGCCGTTCCAGCTCGCTCACTCGTTGCAGCACGTTGTGCTTGGCCAGGTCTTCCACAAAGGTTTGGTCCAGTTGGAAACTGCGGCCAGCAATGGTGACCTCAGCAGTTCCGGTAGTTTCCATTTCTTCGAGGCTGGATGAGAACAGGTCTTTCACGTGGGTGGGGTCGCTTGGCGCCCCAATGGTTATTAAGGACCTGACCGTCTTCAGCCTGTGGGTTACCAGAATGGCCGCCGCTCCACCCAAGCTGTGGCCGATCATGGCACATGGCCCAAACCCTTCGGCAATCAGCGAAGCCGCCGCTCGGGCCAGATCGCTGGCATTGGCGCTTACCGTCTTCTTTGCGAAGTCTCCGCCAGACTGGCCAATGCCAGTGAAGTCAAACCTCAGGGCCGCATAGCCAGAATCCGCCAGGCCCTTGGCCAGCCGGGTCATGGTGTGAATGTCTTTCGAACAGCTAAAACAATGGGCCAACAGCACCGAGCCCTTCGCCTTGCCGGCGGGTCGGTGCAACACGCCAGCAAGCCGGGCCTGTTGGGATCCAACGAACTCGAACTGCTCCTCGGTAGTCATGACGATGGAGAAGCTAGTCGACAGGTAGCGTGCGCCCAATGTCGCTGCCTCATCGCACCCCCATCAAGGTTCGTTTCAGCGAGTTGGATCCCTACCGGCATGTGAATCACGCGGTGTATGTCAGCTACTTCGAACACGCCAGAACCGAAGCGCTCACAGAAATTGGGGTGCCGCTTGACGAGTTGGCTCGCCAGGGAATTCAGGTGGTGGTGATGGACATTGCCGTTTCCTACATGGTGCCTGCGGTTGCAGGCGACCTCCTGGAGGTTGAAACCTGGATCACCGAGACGCGCCGGGCCAGCATGAAATGGAGCCAGCGGATTCTTCGCGACGGCGAGGTGTGCGTCACTCTTGAGCTGCGGGCAGCAGTAACTGACCGCAAAGGCAAGCCAACCAGACCGCCGGCCTGGCTATTCGAAAAGATGGCACTTCTCAAAGTCGAACCTGGAGCACAATCCGAATGAGCCACACCGAATGACCATCACCTTCAACCGGGAGTTCCAACCCCGCTATGGCGAGGTAGTAACCTTGTCGCCCCTCATCAGGCGGGTCGTTGCGAAGAACCCGAATCCGTTCACGTTTACTGGCACCGGCGTTTACCTCATAGGGCGGGGCGACGTTGCAGTAATAGACCCCGGCCCCACTCTCGACAACCACCTCGACGCCGTGTTGGGCGCGCTTGACGAAGGCGAGCAGATCACCAAGATTCTGGTTACTCACACCCACAGTGATCACACTGCTGGTGTGCCAAAGCTGAAGGCCCGCACTCAGGCGCCAACCTACGGGTTTGGCCCGCATGGTCCCGTGCCCGATCATGACCCTCTGGAGCAGGTCAGCTTCGATGAGTACCTCACGAAAGACGAAAAAGCGGAGTTCCAAAAAGAATGGGACGAACTGCCAGACGAGCTGCGTCGGGAGGGCCCAGACCAGGATTTCTTCCCAGACGTCCTGGTTAAAGACCGTGACCTCATCACCGGCGGAACAGCCGACAGTCGGTTCACCCTCGAGGTGGTTCACACCCCGGGTCACACCTCGAACCATGTCTGCTTTGCCTTGGAGGAAGAGAAAGTGCTGTTCACCGGAGACCACGTGATGGGCTGGGCCACGTCTGTGATCTCACCCCCCGACGGTGACTTGTTCGACTACCTCAACAGCCTGCGCAAACTGCTTGGGCGAGACGACGAAACCTACTGGCCAACCCACGGCCCGGCCATTACCAACCCGCACCCTTACGTGCAGGGATTCCTGGATCACCGACTTTCTCGTGAACGCCAGATCGTTGAAGCGCTCTCGGCGGGCCCCGCAACCATCAAGGATTTGGTGCCCGCGATGTACGCCGAAACCGACAAGCGTCTCTGGCGGGCGGCAGCCAACTCGGTGTTCTCGCACCTGCTGTCGCTGCTTCGCGAAGGCCGGGCCGAGCCCGAGGACGGAGACCCGTCTCTGGTTGCAACCTGGTCTCTGGTCGACCGCTAGGGATTCTCGCGACCTTTCTGGCAACAGCTACGTCAGAATAGGTGCGGTACGGGTTACGAGCATGGGTGTTCTGAGGCGCTGCCGCACGCTAAGCAAATTGGCGCCGACTGCAATTAGTTGTGGTCGGCGCCTAGGGATTTTTTGCCCGCTTGGCCTGCGCCCCGATGTCTTCGCTTCGCACACCAAGCACAAAGAGCAGGGCGTCGAGGTATGGCACGTTCAGGGAGGTGTCTGCGGCTTCTCGAAGCACCGCCTTGGCGTTGAAGGCCACCCCAAGCCCTGCCACGTTAAGCATGTCAAGATCGTTGGCGCCGTCGCCAACCGCCACCACCTGATCAAGCGGGATGCCCTCTTCGGCGGCTATGCGCACCAGCACGTCGGCCTTGCCCTTGCGGTCGATGATCTTGCCGGTTACGCGGCCGGTCAGTTTGCCGTCAACCACCTCAAGGACGTTGGCGGCAGAGTGGTTGATGCCGAGGTCGGCGGCCAGCGCGTCGGTGACCGCGGTGAACCCGCTATGACGAGCCGAGAGCGATGTCCTTCCACCATCGCGAGGTTGAAGAACGCCTCGTGGCGCTCGATGTCGCCTACCTACCCACCCAACATCGGCTGCGCCAGGCTTGAACCTGCGTCCAATCACAATCGCGTCGGAGTGTCAACTGGTCCGACCACAACTTGGCAGGGCGACCCCTCAATTTGCTCAATCACTTGGTGTCGGCAACGACTCGCTCGCACTCGGACAATGGGATGAAAAAAGACACGAAGGCAGCGCCGTTGAGCGGTTTGGGCTAGCTGTCACGAATGCTGATGCCGAGCGCCTGGATCAATTGTCAGACGGGTTCCAGGTTGACCGAGACGCCAAAAGGCAACAGGCTGTCGCAGATCTCATCGGCCCATCTTTCGCTGGCATGTGGGTCTCGTATGAGGATGGGGGCTACCTCATCGCAGCAACAAACGTCGAGGATGTACGCCTTGCCGAGATCGACAAACTGGGACTCTCGGCGCCGGTGGTTGAAGTAGTCGAAGCTCGAAATTCCATGGCCAAGTTTGAGGAGCAGTATCAAGCAATTCGCGACAAGGGTGGCGAGTTCTTCAAGACCGCTGGAGTTACCTCAGCTGTAGTCGACATGTCGTGTGGTCTGCTAATATTCAACTCGTCTATGGATCCGGCTGAGGCGACCAAGATTCTGAGCGAGTACCTCGATCCGGGCGCTTTCTTCGTCTCACCAATTGCGTATGCGGGGAAGAATCGAAGTAAGAACTCCTCTTTCGACCCCCTGATGGGAGGCCTAAATATCCGCCCAGAAACATCTACGACCTCGGCGTATTGCTCAACGAACAATGTGTGGGTCAAAGGGTCAGAAAGGTGGATCGTGACCGCGGCTCACTGTGTGCCGCCGGAGGCCGTGTATCAGCCGAATCCTCCAGCTGGAATATTCACCGTGCACAATATTGACTGGTATCAAGGGCCCACCAATAGCAGTGCCAATCGGATTAATTTGCATCAAGTTCAGTACGGCAAGTTTCAGGGCGGAACCGATGCGGTGGCGATTCGGGCCAATAGTAGTCGTTCGTTCAGTGACGACTTTCATTGGGTGACAGCTTCCAATTCGACTGAGATTGTTCTAGACACGACAGGCTGGATTTCTAGTGTTGCCGGTGCACAATGGCCTTGGATTGGGAACCCCGTGTGCACCTCGGGCGCTGGGAACGATAGCCTGTTCTGTGGCAATCTCTATACGGTTTGGGGTTCTGGCGTTGGGACCGCCAATGTACTCGGATTCTTCACGTGGTTTCATGACATGTTGCAGTCTTACACATTTGGATGTCCAGGTGACAGTGGTGCGGGCGGCTACTATAGTGTGGCGGGCAATAAGTACTACCTGACGGGGGTTGTTTCTGGAGGCACGACTGAACTCAGTGCCAATTGCGGTTCTGAAACATTTTATTCAAGTGTAGGGTGGATGTACCAAGAGATTGGGCTGACTAAGCCCTACGGAATGTAACAGCATCGGACCAGGGGTGAGTCCAGTGGCTTCAGTTTTGCTGATCTTGCCCCTGTTATGGACTGAGGGGCCGCGTTCCCGAGATGAGATTAGCCTGACTGGGAGTCCAAAGAAGATTTTTCGGATCGGATGCGCGAAATGGTGTCGCCGCGACTTAGAGGGGCAATGCTTGTGACCGAACGAACAGAGACGGTGCCAACCCGTCTGGACTTTGAGCGGTGGTATCGGTCGATTTATCCGAGGATGTACGCAGCGATCGTCGTTGTCGCCGCCAATCCCGACGATGCCAGGGACGCAGTTCAGGATGCTTTAGTCAAGGCCCTCGAGGACTGGGAACGGGTTGGGGCAATGGACTCCCCAGAAGCATGGTTGTACTCAGTTGCACGCAACAAGGCCCGCAGAACCCAGCGCCGCCGAAACATGCTATGCAAGATTCTGCTGCGGGAGAATCCACGCTTGGCTGAAACGGCGCACCCATACCACGAGTACGAGTTGTGGGGCGCTGTGAAGAACCTGCCAGAACGCCAGAGGACCACTGTGGCGCTCCGGCACATAGCCCATCTCACAGAGCCAGACATCGCCTTGATCATGGGCGTTAGCCGCGGGACAGTTTCGAGCACCCTCCGGGCGGCCCACGCTCGGTTGCGGTTACAGCTTGAGGAGTCAACTACCGCTGAGCCGGGGGATCGACAATGAAGGAGTTCGATGAGCTTTCGAACATCCTGATTGATAGCGCGCCCGCCCCGCCCGGTCTGGCAGATCTAGCGCTCGCTGGCCGAAAGAAACGAGCTCGCCAGCGGGCGGGAATAGTGGGTGGTATCGGTGCAATCGGTCTGCTAGTGGCAGGCGTCCTCCTACCGTTCGGCGGGGGATCAGAAGAGGTCGCAGCAACCGGTTCGGGTGGCGCCCTAACGACGAGCCCGTTGGAGAGTGTCTTGTCTGCGCCCTCCAGATCAACGACTGCGACGCTACGTTCAACGCCAGCGCTTTCCGAAGACTGCGCTGTACCCGTCGCTGGAGCGGAAGATGTCGTGAGCCTGTCTCCAGTAGAGCTATCTGAAATTGCCAGCCAGATCTCGACAGCGTTGGGGAGCCAATTGACAGGAATCTATAGAGACGCTTCAGGCATCGTTGTTACCGGGACAGCGGCCCAAGAACCAGCAGGGTTGTCGGCTTTGGGCGGAGAATTCGGAGTTTCGGTGACTTACCAACAGGTCGGGGCGTCACAGGGTGAGTTGGTGTCGGCATCCCAATGGCTAACAGGCTTGATGGTTGAGCAATTGGGGCAGCTCGATCTTCGTAGTTCCTATGTCGATCCAAGATGTGGAGCGGTAGTTGCGATTGTGGGAACCGAGGCCGACGCAAAGCTGATTAGGGATCGAGCCGCTATAGACGGTATCGATGACGTGTTCTTGATCCTGGTTCGCCCCGACTACGTTGTGGCTCTACGAGGGCCAGCAACTAGCGAAGACTCAGACTGATCAGGTAGGTCGCGGATCGCGGTGCGGTGTGGGAATGCCTTCGGCCAATCTGGGTCATCCGCTCGCTGCGTGCCGACGCGGTCGGCAACGCTTAGCAGGTGGCTACGTCTCTGGCTCCAGTTCAGCGTCGACTTTGAAGTCGGCGCCCTCAACCAATTCGACGTTGGTGGCCACCCCTGCCGCGCAAACGTCGTTGAGCGCGAGGCGAAGCATCGCCAACCGCTCCCTGGTGTCGGTGATGGTGAGGCTGGTAACTGCGGTTCGCAGCTTGCGTTTCGCCTCAGACTTCGTTCGCCTCAGCTCACCGAGTGTCTGGCCTGCAACGGCCAGTAGCTCAGCATTGGTGGCGTCGCTGTCTTGGCGAAGCTGCTCTGAAGTTGGCCATTGCGCCTGGTGAATTGAACCGTCCCTCCACCAGCTCCAAACCTCTTCGGTGGCAAACGGTAGAAAGGGGGCGAGCAGGCGCAGCAGCGTGTCAAGGGCTCTTGCCAATGCGGCATTGGCCGATGCTGCTCCCTCAGGGCCAGCAGACCCGTATGCCCGGTTCTTCACCAGTTCGATGTAGTCGTCGGTGAAGGTCCAAAAGAACCACTCGGTTCGTTCCAACGCCCTGGCGTAGTCGAAGCTGTCGAATGCTTCGGTTGCGTCGTCAACCAGCGATGCCAGCATGGCCAGCATTGCCTGGTCAAGTGGTTCGGTTACCGGCTCAGCAAGGGCATCAACCAGGTTGCCCATGCCAAGAGCGAACTTGGATGCGTTC
>QIKW01000049.1 GCA_003231975.1 Acidimicrobiia bacterium | reverse complement strand
GGTGAGGTAGGAGGGGCAGCACTGCGGCGACTTCCTCTGGGGTTAACCTCTATCAGCGCGCCTGTCGTTGCCGAGGTGGATGGCGCGGAGTCCAGCGAGAAGGCTGGGCAGCTTAGTGCGAACGGTGGACGCGATTATGTCGGTCTAGAGGTCATCAGCCGACATTTCACCGAGCACTTCTACGGCGGCGGCCGCCGCATCGATCATCTCAGCGATGAGGAGATCGTCACGCTGCATAGACGGTGACAGCCTCTCGAAGCACTTGTTCTCGAAGCATGCTGTGCAGATACTTCTTCGAGACGAGGTCGACGGGACGACCCAGGGCTTCGGCGAGTTGTTGGTTCAGCTCTTCGATGTCCCATCCCAGCTCACTGTCTAGGGTAAGAGTGTAGAGAAGGTCGATATCGCTGGATTCAGTTTCTTCGTGGCGAGACACCGATCCGAACACAGCCAATTCGGTGATGCCGTATTTCCGACAGAGGCGTGCGAGTTCCTTCGGCTCAATGGGAAGCAGCTTCTCGGCTGCGGGCGTAACGGCCATATCGACATCGTAGCCTGCCGGATTTCGGCGGGCGGGTCGCAGCTCGGCTGGTGATGCGGGAGGCCCGTCCGCTCCCAACCAAGAAGCCTTGGCGAGATCACGGGCACCCTCACGAACCCTGTAGTTCGCTGGCTCTGGCGTTGGCGGTAACCAGCACGTACACACCACCAACCACCAGCAGGCCGCCAATGATTTCCACAATGCCAAGAACCTCGTCTCGGATCAGCCAACCGAAGAACACCCCGAAAAGCGGAATCAGATAGGCAGTGGCCGAGGCCTGGGTTGGGGTTGCCCTTCGCACAACAGTTGCGATCAAAGCGAACGTGACAGCGTTCGCGGGAACCGCGGCGTAGGCCAACGGCACAAATAGCCCAACCGACCAGTCGGTCTGCTCAACCCCCTCAACCAGCAACGCAAACGGCACAAGCACAAACGCAGACATCACAAGCTGCACCCCAACCAGCATCACCGGGCTAACCCGGCTGAAGTCCTGCCACTTCATGAACACTGTGCCAAAGGCCCACGCAAGGGCGGAGAAGACCAGGGCGATCACCCCAACCGCAGCGGTGTCGCCACTCATCGACGGAGCCGTAAGCACGATCGTTCCTGCGAAACCAAGCACCAACCCAACCAGACCAAGGCGGCTGATCCTGGAACCCATCAAGAGGAATGCAAGCACCGCGGTGAACAGCGGCATGGTGCTAGACAGCAGCGACGCGAAGCCAGCTGGCACCCGATTCACCCCAATCACCAGCAGCCCACTGGAAACGGTTGTGATGCTAAGCGAGACCACAAAGATACGAGCCAGGTCGTCCCGTCGCCTCGGTATTCGTTCTCCCCGAAGCAAGGCGAAGGTGAGCAGAAACGTGCCGCCAACAACAGTGCGCATCCCGGCCAACAACAGCGGGGTTGTGTGATCAAGGGCGAACTTCAGGACGGTGAAGTTGCCGCCGATCAGCGCCGCAACCAGCACCAGGGTGCCAATCACCAGCCGCGGGCTCATTGAACTTGGGGATGGCTGACTAGTGATGGTGGGAGTCTACGTGGAGACACCAGAACGGCATCTCGTCTGATGTGCCTCTGGTGTAACAGAAGTTGATGGGCTGGCGGCCCATCTTGACTTTAAGGTTGCGCCAAAGTAGCATCAAATCCGTTATGTATTCACAGGCTCAGCTCGGATCCCCGCCCCCCCTGCTCGGGGTGGCCTTAGAGGTCGTCGCACTTTAGTAGTTCTGTTCGTAGTGATGCTAGCGCTAGCGACGATACCGCGACCTGTTGAGTCTGTCGGTTTGGATGGTGTTGGGACCTGTGCGCCAAACGGCTACCAGTTTGCCTTCTCGGGAATAGGGTGGATTCAGGGCCAGGCCGACCTTCGTTACGGTCTGAACACGCCGTTCAACGCTAGGGCTTGGATCCAGCAGTGGACAGCGGTCCGCGATGTCGACGGATCGCAGCTTCAGATGACAGAAGCCTGGGGCGAGATCGTCGTAACGTTCGAGGACCTTTCGGGGCCTCCAGCCGCGTTGGGCCGCGCTAGTTGCGCCCAAGGATTCGTTCAGATCGACGATCGCTACAGGATGAACGCTACGGATGGCAATCTAGCGAACGAGATGCGCGGTGTCCTTCTGCATGAAGTAGGCCACACGCTGGGCCTTGCTCATGTGGGCCCAGATGCCTCGTCCGAAGGAGCGTTTGAAGCACTGGAAACCTGTAGGTCGTCCGCCGCTCGTCAGCAGGCGGTGGTCTCCTCCGATGACCGTGCAGGGTATCTGTTCCAGAATTCTGGTGGAAACGACGGCGATGTCAGTCCGAATCCTGGTTTCGAGAGCGGTAGCTATGCTTGGTCTGCGTTTGGCGGCATGTCCGTCACGATCCATACGACCGGTGGCCGCACCGGCCCGCAGCGCGTCCGGCTGCGCCAGACAATATCGTCAGCAGGAAGTTACCAGCAATGGGTAAGGATTTCGGACAATAACCAACGAACCGTTGATGCCGAGGTTTGGGTCCGGGCACTATCGGGGTCGCCCCAATTCGGTCGTTCGTACGCGAACGTCTATTTCACGGCGAGAACCTACGGCCCAGATGGCTGCGGCAACTACCCCAGTGGGAGAAACGAACGTAACATAACCTCTACCGGGACGACCACGCTCATCAGTTCACGGAACGTACAGGCTGTTTCGGGCAGTTGGCGAGAGGTTCAGACAACGCCCGCACAGCTGCCAGCCGACTCCGGGCTAGTGCAGTTGCAACTCAGGAACACACAACGGTATATCGCTAGTGGCACTTGGGCCTCGGTGTACTCCGACGATGTCAGCATTCGTCTCAATTAGCCTTGATTGGACCATGATGATCAACCGACGGACTATCCCGATGTTAGTGGGCGCGATGCTGATAGCTGCCGCTTGTGGCGAGGCGGTAACGGTGTCTTCACCAGGGAGCGCTGGAGATGGGGCGGTTGTTGTTGAGCAACCTCTGGCAGAGAGCGGAACTTCCGATTTGACAGCTACCGAGCCAAGTGCCGCTGCTCGTACTGATAGTCCAACATCTCCGGAGATTTGTGCAACGCAAAGCCCCGAGGTTCAAGACGACAGGACAATCGATCCGATCTTGGTTAGTAACGAGATGGCCCGAATCCAGGTCTGGGTGGAAGCGGATGAGGTGCCTACCGTGGTCGGTCCTTTCGATCAGCTTGAGGGGGGCGGCTTTGCTGTCCTTTCGGAGTCGATTGGCGGGATGAGGGCCTTCCCGGCAGCAGAAGCGGTGTCCCGTGTGCTGGAAGCAAGAGTGCCAGCCGAATTGTCTGATGCCGAGGTTGCCGCTATCGGATCTCGTGAGGCTCCGCTTTTCGGTCAAGAATCTATGGCCCAAGATCTGGAGCGGCTTGTTTTGGAGCCCGGTGAGTCGATTATGTTCGGCACTATTTGGAACGGATCCTTCCAGGCCTGGGCAGTGTGGATCGCATTCTTGGTTGGCCCCGACAACACCGTGTCAAGTATCCGCGACTGCTCAACTTGGGTAGCGGAGGGGTTCGAAACCATGTACGACGAGGCCAAGGCGCAGGGTTCGACCCTTACTGCCAGAGAGTTCCTGATTTCGGTACCCGGCGATGTTGCCTATGCGCTTGAGGTTGGCCCGCCACCGCCTCCCGAACCCGATTTGGGTTCGCCTGACGTCTTTAACGATGGCGATTTCGAGATCATGGTTACTGTGCGACCTGAAGCCGACTTTCCCGATGAAGTGGTCTGTCTGGAACAAGCCGGTGACCTTTTGTGTATGAGATTGGCAGCGGGAGGAGGCGGTGAATACACGGTGCCGCTTTTCTTCTCGGAGCAGGGAGAAATTGTTCTGACAACAAAAGCACTTTCGACTGATCCTGTGATCTCGAGTCGCGAGATTGATCCGACAACAACGGATGGAAGCCTAGTAATTAGGGTGGGCCCGGATCTTGAACTAACCCTTGAGCCGGGCCGCGGTTAGCCCACCGGCAGTCACCGTCGGCGGGCCTGGTGACAGGATCCCACTGACACCCTTACAACTGCACGTATTCGTAGTCGACGGGGTTTGTGTTGATGCCAGAGGTTGGGGGCGCAATCCAGCCTGCCATCTTCCCTGGCTCGAACTGAGGCGCCATCAACGACGCAACGTGGGCCCGCTCGTCGTCTGTCGGCAACCAATCGCTGAGGCCTTCTTCCCACTGGGCTGAATCGATCACGTCGCCGGCGGGCGTGAGGTTGTGTTCCTTGAACGCCCCAACCTGGCGATTGAATCCAACATGAGGCAGGGCCAGTTCCACATCAATGCCCTCCTCGGCCAGCGCCCGGTTCCAGCGCCGCACCCCCTTGGCGCAATCCTCGATGTACTCAGCTCGCAGTTCGTGGTTGACCAAAGACCGGGCAGTCATCGACTGGCGAACAACCTGATCCCCCTCAACTACAAGGTAAGAATCTTCGCTGTTAAGCAGCACGTGGTCGTCTTCGTAGTTGTCTTCACCGAAGCGGCCCTTCAACCCGGCGGCAAAATAGTTGGCCGCGTTCGTTGAGCGTTCTGAGCCGAACAGGTCAAGCGAAACGGAGAAGTGAAAGTTCACATACCGCTGGAGCGTCTCCAGGTTGATGCCGCCGTGCGGGGCAACGTTATCGGTGTCGTACTGCTTCATCAGCTCCACTGTTCGGGCGGCCACCCTGGCAATCCCGGTGGCGCCAACAAACATGTGATGGGCCTCTTCTTTCAGCATGAAGTCACACGTTCGGCTTAGCGGATCGAAGGCGCTTTCCCGCAAGGATCCAAGCTGATATTTGCCGTCTCGATCGGTGAAGTAGGTGAACATGAAGAAGCTCAGCCAGTCTGGGGTTTGCTCGTTGAAGGCTCCCAGAATCCGGGGATGGTCAGGATCACCAGACTGGCGCTCCAGCATGGCATCGGCCTCATCTCGGCCGTCTCGGCCGAAGTAGCCGTGCAGCAGGTACACCATTGCCCAAAGGTGCCTGCCCTCTTCAACGTTCACCTGGAACAGGTTGCGCAGGTCATACAGGCTGGGGGCGGTGGCCCCGAGGTGGCGTTGCTGCTCGACCGAGGCGGGCTCGGTGTCTCCCTGAACCACAATCAGGCGACGAAGCTCGGCCCGGAACTCCCCAGGCACTTCCTGCCAAACTGGCTGGCCCTTGGCGTCACCAAAACCAATGGTGCGGTCGGGCTGTTGGGGAGACAGGAAGATCCCCCAGCGATAGTCGGGCATGCGGACGTGATCAAAGTGGGCCCAGCCCTCTTGGCCAACGTCAACCGCAGTTCGCAGGTAGACAGGCTTGTCCTGAAACCCCACCGGGCCCATGTCTTCCCACCATTGGGCAAAGCGGGGCTGCCAACTTTCCAGCGCTCGCTGAAGCCTGCGATCTTCGGCCAGGTTCACGTTGTTCGGGATCTGCTGCGAATAGTCGATTGCGGTCATGAGGCTTGCCCCTTTTCAGGTTCGTTCGGTGTTGTATTCGGGCCTGGTGCCGGTGCCGTAGAGCCGGAGGGCGCCCTCTGGCCCGCTGGCGTTTGGTCGTATGAAAATCCAGTTCTGCCAGGCAGATAGGCGGGCGAAGATCTTTGTTGCCATCGTTTCGGGCCCGGCGAATCGGTGGTTGGCCTCCATACCCGTTAGCGCATCTGGTGAGAATCCGGCTCTTTCCTCAACGGCTAGACGAATCTCGTCGTCCCAGTCCAGGTCGTCTGGGGCGGCCGTTACCAAACCAAGCGCCATTGCCTGTTCAGCTGACAGAGCCTTCCCAACCGCGCCTTCGGCTGCCACCAGATCTTCGTCTCTCCCCCAGAAACGAGACTGCAACCTGGTGAGGTTGTTGGCCATTGGCATTGGCCCCAGGTTGGTTGCGGTGAGCATGAAAGTGGCTGGAGGCAGGGGCTCTTCGTGGTCTTCAAACAGTCCGTCCAACATGTACGAACGGTCTGCGGCAAGGGCCAGTTCGGCCAGCAAACCAACAAAGCAGGAGCCTGGCTCAACCACGGCGAAGATGGTGCGGGCGGTGAGGTCCAGCCTGGAAAGCACCCGCTTCCACAACAACGCCGTCTCGCGTTGCTCGTTGGTTGGCGCTCCCTCGGTGAGCGTTGCGTCGGCAGCCAACACCAGAGCCGGGTCTCCAACGGTTCTTAACAGCAGGGTGCCAAGCTCTGGTTCGTTGAACCGCAGATGACAGAGCAGGTCGTCTAGCTCCCTGGCCGTTGTGAGCGCCCACTGCGGCTGGCTGTCTGCGCGAATCGTTACCGAGACGGTTCGCCCGGTGCGATCCAGAGTGGCATCCACAAACTCGTAGCTGATCGAGCTGCCCGAAACCGCACGCGACAAGGGCGCAAGCTCCACTGGTTCAATCTCCGAGGTTCGATGCGATGTGGCGGCCAGGGCCAGCGCCCGCCGGCTCACCGCCGCGGCGAATTCTGATGGGCGGGCAAGCTCGTCTACCAGGCCCATGGCCAGCGCCTCGGCGCCCCGCACTCCCTCGGCCCTCGTTGCGAACACGTCGGCCAGGTCTCTCCTCACGTGGCGCTTGTCGGTTAGCCGGGTTAGGCCCCCGGTTCCCGGCAGTACCCCAAGCAGGGCCACTTCGGGAAGCGAAACAGCGCTGGCCCGGTCATCAACCAGCAGGATGTGATCGCACGCCATTGCCAACTCGTATCCCCCGCCAGAGCACGCGCCGTTGATTGCGGCCAGGAAAGCCAAGCCAGACTGGGCCGATGCCTCCTCCATCTCAAGGCGCGTTTCATTTGTGAACTTGCAGAAGTTCACCTTGTGGGAATGGCTGGCGCCCGCCAGCATTCGGATGTTGGCACCAGCACAAAAAGTACCTTCGATGGCGCTGCTGATCACCACGCACCGAACCTCGGGGTGCTCGAAGCGAACCCGCCTGATGGCGTCGGCCAGCTCGATGTCTACCCCGATGTCGTAGCTGTTCAGCTTCAGTTCGTATGTGCCGATGGCGCCTTCGAGGGGGTCTACCGCCATCGTGAGGGTTGCCAGCGGTGCCTCTACCACCAGCTGCCAATGTTTGTACTGGGCAGGGTGCCGTTGGAAGGTGAGAATCCGAGCAGCAGGCGGGCCGTCTTGAGCTCTGCTGACGCTGGTCTGATCGTTCGCGTGCACTCAACCTGCTCCCATGTTTGGGCGCTCCTTGCGCAACGCCCACGCATTTCATACCATGGATTACTAGATTAGGGAAAGTAGAACGTAGAACGTTGTTGGGAACCACTCGAACCATTCAGGGGGACAAGGAACGGGCTGTCCTTGGCGCGAAGGCAGACGGGCAAGCGGCCGCGGTATCCACCAGGGGTTTGCTGATCACCATCCTTGGAGAGTTCGTGAGGCCCGGCGGCGGCACAGCTTGGACCCAATCTCTGATCCAGGCCATGGCCTTGGTTGGGGTTCAGGAAAAGGCCGCCAGGCAGATGATCCTTCGTCTTCATGAAGACGGCTGGTTAACCAGCAGGCGGATCGGGCGGCGAACCAACTGGGCTCTCACTCCATGGGCCACCGACCTGCTGACCGCGGGAGCAGACCGGATTTACCAGTTCGGCCAGGAACGGCCAAGGTGGGACCAACGCTGGCTGGTACTTCTGGCCAGCATGTCTGAGGCTCAACGCGGCCTCCGGTACCCGCTTACCGTTGGCTTGACATGGGCTGGTTTTGGCTCTCTTGGCCAAGGAGTCTGGATCTCGCCCTGGCAAGATCGAGAGGCCGAGGCCACCAACCTGGTTGGCAAGCTCGGCTTGCAGAACACCACTCTGTTCCGAGCCGAGGTGGGCCATCTGGGCAACGCCACCGAACTAGCAGCACGAGCGTGGGACCTCGACGCGGTTGGGGCCAAGTACAGATCCTTCGTGTCAGAAAGCCAAACTGCTGAGGCCTCTGACCCCATGCGGGAACTTGTGACTTTGGTGCATCGCTGGCGACACTTCCCAACAATGGACCCCGGGTTGCCAGCTGAGCTTCTGCCAAAGAGTTTCCCCGCCGCGAAGGCGGCAGAACATTTCGCGGCGCGACGCAAGCAGCTACTGCCAGAAGCATGGCAGCGTTGGACCGAAACCGAAGGCCGATACGGCGGCAACGCCAAATAGCCCCCTTGAAGAGGACTTATGCGAGATGAATTCAACGCCAGTTCGTGGCTGGTTGACCGCCACATAGACAACGGCCGGGGCGAAAGCATTGCCATACGTTGCGGGGGCCAGGCGGTTAGCTACGCCCAGCTTGGTGATTCGGTTGAGCGAGTTGCCACGGGGCTCCGGGCGCTCGGCGTTCGCCGGGAAGAGCGGGTTGGGATGGTGATGCTGGACTCTGTTGAGTTCGTTGCCACCTTCCTGGGCGCAATGCGCATCGGGGCCGTTCCCGTTCTTACCAACCCCCTGCTGCCAGCCAGAGACCTTGGCCTGATTCTGGCCGACTCCAGGGCCCAGGTTCTCGCTGTCTCAGAAGAGCGCCGCGCGGTCATCAAAGACATCTTGGCTGCCGCCCCCGAAATTTCCAGCGTGATCACTACCGGGGGTGATGCGGGAACGGTGAGCTGGGAAACGCTGACCAAGACCGACGACAACGGCAGGCCGCACCCCACCTGGCCAGAGTCTCCCGGGTTCTGGTTGTGCACCTCTGGCACCACCGGGCTGCCAAAGCTGGCAATGCACCGCCACGGCGACATTCCAGCGTCTTGTGAAACCTACGCCGCTTCGGTTCTGTCAATCACCGAAGCAGATCGATGCTTTTCAGTTGGCCCGATGTTTCACGCATACGGGCTTGGCAACTCACTAACGTTTCCCTTGGCGGTTGGGGCAACCGCCATCCTGGAACCCACCCGACCGCCAACGCCAGATTTGGTTGCAGCCGTTGTGCAGGCCGAGAAACCAACGCTGTTCTTCTGTATCCCAACCTTCTATGCAGCTCTCACGAATGCCGACATTCCAGACGACACATTCCAGTCGGTTCGGCTGGCGGTTTCGGCAGCCGAACCTCTTCCGGCCGAGACTTTCCTGAAATTCCGAGACCGGTTCGCAACGACGATCCTTGACGGAATCGGCTCCACCGAGATGCTCCACATCTTTGTGTCGAACACCAGCGACCAGCTAGAGCCGGGCAGCAGCGGGGTTGCGGTGCCCGGCTATGAGATACGCATAATAGATGACGCCGGAGCCGACGTTCCAGACGGAGAACCGGGCCAGCTGATCGTGAAGGGCGAGTCTGCCGCGATGGGATACTGGTGCAAAAGCGAGATCAGCCGATCAACCTTTCGCGGCCATTGGGTATACACCGGCGATCTGTATGTTCGCTCCGCCGAGGGTTTCCACACCTACCTGGGCCGAACCGACGACATGCTGCGGGTTGGCGGAGAGTGGGTTTCTCCGGCCGAGGTTGAGGGCGTGCTGATCGAACACCCCGACGTTCTGGAGGCAGCCGTTGTTGGTGAACGAGATGACGCTGGGGTGATTCGCCCGATTGCGCACGTGATCCCTGTAAGCGGCCCGGGGCCCGCGCCCCAAGAGTTAACCAAATGGTGCAAGGATCGATTGGCCGGCTTCAAGCGGCCGAAGCGGTATGAGATTGTTCCTGACCTGCCAAAGACGTCAACCGGCAAGATCCAGCGCTACAAGCTGCGCAACCAGGCTTGAATCACGCCGTTCAGAGTAAGTCGAAGGAGGCGGCTTCTCGACACTGGGTCAGAATCGAGCTTCGAGATCCAACCGGATCTTGGGTTGGTCGGCGCCGCGTGGGCAGACGCATCGAGTTTGTTCCTGGTCTTGGCAGGTCGAGGGTTCTAGGTACCAGTATCGATCTCGAAGTCGATCACTCGAGCGGCGAACGATCCACTGATCGGAGAGGCCGTTGATGGGCTTCGAGCTACAGGACAGGTGGGCCTGCTAGAGCGTTCGAGCGTGTTGCTGGGCTATCCAGGACTGGGCACTTCGGTGGACGAAACGGATGCGTCCGACTCCGCTCGATTCGACCATTCCAGTCTTGATGAGGCGGTGACGGTACACGCTGACGTATTGTCCGTTCTTGCCTATGCGTTCTCCGATTTCGGATAGCTCGGAGTCTTCGTCGTCATGGGTCATAGCCACGAGAACCTTCTTGTCCATCGGTGAGAGGTCCTTCCAGATCGGGGCGTGGACAAGGGGGCCAATGCGTTGTTCGGCTTCGTTGATTCCGGTTGAGACTTCGCCTGTTTTGATTCCTTTGGCGGTGTCCTTAGCTGCTTTCCAGACGTGAAAGCCAACCAGTTGGACCATGAAGGCATATCCGGAGGTGGCTTTGACCATCTGAGCGAGAGATCGCTCGCTGACGTTGCCGTTTCGGTTGGCGATTGGGGCTTTCAGGGCCTGGAAGGTATCTGTGGGGCTGAGACGTCCAACCTCATAGCGAGCGCAACGCTGCAAGAACGTGACCGTGTCGTCTGCCAGGAGCGTGTCGTTCAAAAGTGGCAATGCTGCGGCGACAAACGCGATCGGATTCTGTTCACGGCGGGAGACGTGTTGGAGGATTGATCCGAACTCGCGTAGCTCGTCAATGTTGCCAGCATGTAGTTCGTCGATGGTGATGAGCACTCCGGTTTCCTGCTCGCGAAGCAAGCTTCCAAGGGCTGAGAGGGCGTTGCGAAGGTCGTGGACAGGTTCGTCAAGCTTGGTGAGTTCGAAATCGATTCCTACTCCTGCAGCTTTGAGACCCTTGAGGCGTCGTGTGGGGTCCGGATCGGTGTGATCGTTTAGTAGATCCAACGCCGATCGGGTGAGGCGGGCCAGGAGACCTGTGGGGTGGGCATTCTCGGAGATAATCAGCCAGCCACGCCCAGAGGCGAGATCTTCAACGGCGTTGAGCACTACGGTCTTGCCGACCCCTCGATAGCCGATGAGCAGAGACGTGTAGTCGGGGTGGGTGGGACCCGTTGCGAGGGCCTCATCAATGGCGTTCAGGATGTCATCACGGCCTACGAGTGTCGGTGGTGATACGCCGAAAGAGGGGGAGAAAGGGTTGTTCGAGGCCATCAGGTCATCAGGTCATC
Source organism: Acidimicrobiia bacterium (assembly GCA_003231975.1). Lineage (GTDB taxonomy): Bacteria > Actinomycetota > Acidimicrobiia > Acidimicrobiales > SZUA-35 > SZUA-35. Next base: position 1,080 of record QIKW01000049.1, on the reverse strand, counting down.
TTTCTGGGTCTGGGCACATGATAGCCCGAACCGTTTGCAGCCTTTAGAAGATTTGCAGCCTTTAGAAGATTTGCAGCCTTTAGGTTTCTTGTTCATGACAGATCGGCTGTGCGGTCGAGCTTCGTATCGGATCAGGCAAGGTCGCGACCAAGGTCGACTCAACGCCTGGCTTCAGAGTGAATCGAAGGGTGCGGCGTAGTGGAAGGTTCCGCTGATTGATGGCGACCAGGCGCTCAGGGGCCTGGCTTGGAATGCATCGCCCCATGCTGGATTGGTTGGTGTGATTCCAAGGCTCCTGGCTGGCACAAAGCCAAACCGGGGGTAGTACGAGGTGTGGCCAAGAAGCACAACAACTGGGTAGGCCAAGGCGTCGGCTGCGGCCAAAACGGAATGCATCAGCCCGCTGCCAACGCCGCTGCGCTGATGCTGGGGCAGCACACCTACGGGGCCGAGGCCAACAGCCGGGGTCCTATCAACGCGGCCAACCGTGCAAACGATATGGCCCACTATCTGGCCGTCTTCGCCTTCGGCAACAAGCGCCAACGGTCTAACCCAACCGGCGTCGGCCCGCAGGGCCCGCACCAGCCCAACCTCAACGCAATCTCCGGTTTGGTCTGGCAGACCAGACGGCGCAAACGCCTTGTTGTGGACGCGGTCGATTGCGTCAAGATCAGCGTCGGTCTCTTGGCGAATCAGCACCCTGGAAGTCTCGCTTGGTTCGCCCCTGTAATCCAGCGAGTTTGCCGCCTGGTCCTATGACTTGACCCATCTGTCTGGGCTGTCACCGGCACCCGGGTTGCTCAGGGCGATATCGATCCGTCCGCGGATGCGTTTTGGCTACTTGAGGTGGCGGCCCGGTCACTGAGGGCGGGAACCCTTTGGGTTCCTTGGAGTTTCGGCCGAGCCCCGAACATACTGGCGCCGATCTTTGGAACCCTTTGGGTTCTTTGGAGTTTCGGCCGAGCCCGAAACATTCTGGCGCCGATCTTTGGCTTTTAGGTGGTTGGTTTGTGTTGGTGGCAGGGCGCGCGGGAACCCTTCGGGTTCCTTGGAGTTTCGGCAAGCCGAAACGTCCCCGCG
>QIKW01000249.1 GCA_003231975.1 Acidimicrobiia bacterium | reverse complement strand
GGTGGCCTGCGCACAGAAATGGGCAAGGAAATGGGCAGCCTCCGAGACCACATCGGCACCGAAATCGGTGGCCTGCGCACAGAAATGGGCACCGAGATGGGCAGCCTCCGTACGGATCTTGGCGCCCAGCTCAACGGTTTGCGGCACGAGATCCGCCTTGTGTTGTTCGCCATTGTGGGGTTCATGCTCAGCGTTGTGCTGGCGTTCGCCAGCGGCAGATTCGGCTGACCGCGTAAGCGGTCAGCGATCACATTGGTTCGGCTACCGCCTCACGGGCCTTCGGCCGATCCGAGCCAACTGATTCCCGCTGTCACCGACGGCGACCACGCGTGGCACCGCGGGACGAGGTTTCTTGAGGGCTGCCGGGCGTTGTTACAACCCAAGTGCTTCTTCCAGCGAGGCAATCCTGGCCTCCAACGAAGTCACACGTTCGGTAAGGGTTGGCCCAAGCGGCACCGCATCCTCGGCCCCAACAGCCACAGCAGCCCCGCCGGCGGCCATGGGTTGGGCCCCTGCACTAACTTCTCCGCCAAGCAGGTGACCCCATCGGTTCTGGCTCTGACCTGACCCGCGGCCAAGATCACGAACCAGCGGTTCGTCTCTGGCAGCCAAGCCGCCAAGCACAAGCTCAACCCCTTCTGGAGACTCAAAGCCAACGGCCCGCTCGGTTCTGGTGCGAAGCTCACCTGACGACTGGGGCCCACGAAGCATCATCACCGCCAGCACCGCCAACTCTTTGCGGTCAAGCTGAAGCGCCTCGTCAAGCACATGACGATGCTTTTCGGCTCGACCAGCGGTGAGAGTGCGGGCCAGGCCCGCAGGGCGAAGCAAGAGCATGGCCTCAACAACCTCGCGTTCGCTGTAGGACACAATCGGTTCTCGACTGGTTTTTTGATTGCACGCATTCGTCAATGCGTTGGTGGAAAGCGGGTACTGATCCGGAGTGGTTGCCTCCTTTTCGATCAGGCAACCAAGTACGCGCACTTCCTCTGCTGTCAGCTCCATGCAACTGAGACTAGAGGCAGCTCTAGCTGAAGGCGTTGTGGCCGGTTAGAGCCTGGCCCATCATCAGCGTGTGGATCTCGTTTGTTCCCTCGTAGGTGTAAACAGATTCCAGGTTGTTCATATGGCGGATTACGGGGTACTCGGTCGTTATCCCGTTGGCACCAAGCAGCGAGCGGGCCTCTCGGGCCACCCTCAAAGACATGGCAACGTTGTCCTTCTTGCCAAAGCTGACCTGGGCGGGGCCAAGCCCGCCGTCGTCTTTCATCCGGCCAAGGTGATAGGCCACCAACGTGCCCCGCTGCACCTGAATCATCATGTCAACCAGGCGCTGCTGGGTTAGTTGGAAGCGGCTGATAGGGCCGCCGAACTGTTCCCTTGAGTTGGCGTAGTCAAGGGCAGCCTCATAACAGGCTCTTGCCGCGCCAACAGCACCAAAGAGAATGCCGAACCGGGCCTCGTTCAGGCAACTGAGGGGGCCCCGCATCGAGGCAACCCCCGGCAGGGCGGCGGCTTCTGGCAGCCGGACGTTGTCCATTATTAGTTCAGAGGTAACCGAGGCCCGCAGCGAGACTTTCCGCCCAATCACGGGGGCAGAAAATCCTGGGCTGTCGGTTGGAACAACGAAGCCGCGGATGCCGCCGTCGGTTTTTGCCCACACGATGGCAACGTCGGCAATCGACCCGTTCGTGATCCACATTTTGGTGCCATTCAGAACCCAATCTCCGCTGGGGTCCTGCTTTGCGTTTGTTCGCATGGAAGACGGGTCAGACCCGCTGTCTGGTTCGGTGAGGCCAAAACAGCCGATCAGGGAACCGGCCGCCATTCCTGGCAGCCATTCTTCTTTGTGTTCTTCGGAGCCGTAGGCCCAGATCGGGAACATGGCAAGGGAGCCCTGCACGCTCACAAAGCTCCGCAGGCCAGAGTCGCCTGCCTCCAACTCCATGCAAGCCAAGCCGTACATCATGGCCGAGGAGCCAGCGCAGCCGTAGCCCTCAAGATGCATCCCAAGCAGGCCAAGGTCGCCAACCGCCTTTGCCACCTCTTTGTGAGGGAACACGCCTTCGTCGAACCATTCGCCAACATCGGGCAGGATCTTGTCGTTTACATACCGTTGCACGGTGTCTCGCAATAGCAGCTCGTCTTCGGCCAGAAGCGAGTCTGTGTTCAAGAAATCCCGGGGGTTCTCAGCCTTTGGGCTCAGAGATTTTGCCATGACCCTGGATCGTAACCGGCCCAAAGCAACCGCTGTGAATTGGGGGCTACTCCGGGCCTTCACGAATTGTTCGGCTCAGCAGAATCATTCGGTTCAGCGGTTCGAAGCCCAGCCTTTGGTAGATGCCGTACGCCCCGGACGGATTCTCGGTGTCTACACCCAGCATGGAACTGTTGAGCCCGGCGGCCTGGAATGCATGGAGCGAAGCGACAATGAGCGACGAGGCAATCCCTCGGCCCCGGTGGCTTCGAAGCGTGCCAAGAGACTCGATCCAGCCATCCTTGCGCCCGGTTACTGCCTCGTCGTCCGCGTAGAAACCGTTCAGGCTGTAGCCAACAACTTCTTGGCCTTCTGTGGCAACAAAGCTGAGGTCAAGCCGTCGGCCGGGAGCCTTCAAAGCAGTTTCCCAAGCGTCTGCGGAACGCAGGGTTGACCCCCAGTGATCGGCGAAAGCCGAGTTCGAGACCAGCCTGGCCGGTTCGCGATGGCTGTCTTCCCAGGGCTCAATCTCAATTCCGGGAGGCGCAACGATCCCTGGCAGGTCTGTCAGCGGCCGTTGCAGCTCGTCGAAGAAGCGAGCTCGGTCGAACCCGTTGCTCTGGAGCAATGCGAGCCGATCCAACTGCCAGTCGTAGCCCTCGGCGTGGGCGTACGCAGGCAGGTGAGCGGGCGTGGTGCCAAGTCGCTCAGCGGCGCGAGTCAGTTGCCATTGAAGAACCGTGCTGCCGTGGCCCTGGCGTCGGTTGCTGTCGGTGTGTTGTCTGCCCTCTCGATGGCTCGGATCAGGTTGTGGAGGGCCGGGATGTCGGCTTCAGAAACCGGGCGCACGCTAACCGTTGAGGGCAGCGCTCAGCATATTGGCGACCTGGTCAAGTTCGGCTGCCAGGGGTGATACTTCGGCGTTGGCAAAATCCAGGTTTGCCATTGACTGAAGGGGGATCACGTGCAGGTGAGTGTGGGGAACCTCAAAACCGGCAATCATCAGGCCGATCCGCTCGCACGAAATGGTGGCTTTCTGAGCCCGCCCCACCCGGTGGGCAACGGCCATCAGATGCGAGGCCGTGTCTTCGGGAAGGTCGGTCCACTGGGCCACCTCGGCTTTCGGGATCACCAAAGTGTGGCCCTTGTGGAGAGGGCGGATGTCTAACATTGTGATACACATCGGGTCATCCCAGATGATCCGACCTGGGATTTCTCCGTTGATGATTCGGGTGAAAATCGACGCCATGGCGGCTGATGGTAAATGATGATGCAATGACTGACCCAGTTCTTTTCGATCTTCAAGGTGGCGTGGCAACCATCACCCTCAACTTGCCCGAGCGAAAGAACTCTTTGGGGGCCGAACTGGTTGAGGCGTTGGCCACTCGGCTTGATCAGGCCGTTGGCGATCCGAAGGTGCGGGTGATCGTGTTAACGAACACCGGCAATACCTTCTGTGCCGGGGCCGACCTGAAATCTGCGAACCCAGGGGCCGATGGCAACGGACGCACCTTTGTCGACGTGTTCAAGATCATCATGGCCGCCCCCAAACCGGTCATCGGCAAGATCGACGGCCATGCCACCGGCGGCGGGGTTGGGCTGGTGGCCGCCTGCGACATCTCGGTGATGCGCAACGACGCCAAGATCGGTTTCACCGAGGTGAGGCTTGGCGTTGCTCCCGCGGTGATCTCGGTTGTTTGCCTTCCGAAGCTCCGAAAGGCAGACGCCAACGAACTGTTCCTAACGGGCAAGATGTTCAGCCCCGACAAGGCGGCTGCGGTTGGTCTGATCAACCAGTCGGTGCCACCAGATGAACTAGAGCCTGCGGTTGGCGAGATCGTGGACATGGTAATGAAGGGCGGCCCGCTTGCGCTTGGGGCCACAAAGGAACTTGTGCAAAAGGTGCCAGGCCTTGAGCTTGATGAAGCCTTCGCTTGGACTGGTGCCCGCAGCCGTGAGCTCTTTCAATCCCAGGAGGCAGCGGCAGGCATCCAGGCCTTCCAAGATCGCAAGCCCGCACCCTGGGATCCGGCTACGTGACCAGCAAGCCCCAGCCGTTTCGCCTCGGAATCCTCGACCAGTCTCCGGTTTCTGCCGGGTCCAGCGCCGCCGAGGCGCTTTCAAACACGATCGACCTGGCCCGCCATTGCGATCGGTTGGGCTACCACCGCTACTGGGTTGCCGAGCACCACAACTCGAACGGCCTGGCAGGCCCCGCCCCCGAGATCCTGGTTGGGCAAATCGCGGCGGCCACCAGCCAAATCCGGGTTGGAGCAGGTGGGGTGATGCTCAGCCACTACTCGCCTCTGAAGGTGGCAGAGACGTTCCGGATCTTGGAGGCGCTGCATCCCGGTCGGATCGATCTGGGCGTTGGCCGGGCCCCTGGTTCTGACCCGATGACCATGTATGCCTTGGCCAACAATCGCCAGCCAAACGCGGTTGAGGCCTACCCGGCAATGGTTGAGGAGTTGCTTGGATTCCTTAACAACGACCTGCCAGAAGACAACCCGTTCAGGGGAAAGGTGGCCGCCGTTCCGGCCGCGGTTGGAGAGCCGCCGCCCGTTTGGCTGCTGGCGTCTTCGCCAGACTCGGCCAGCTTTGCCGCCCACTTCGGCCTGCCTCTTAGCTACGCCCATTTCTTTGGCCTGGGCGATGGGGTGGCCATCGTTGATACTTACCGGCGCAACTTCAAGCAGTCGGTGTGGTTCGACCAGCCAGTGGTCAGCATCGGCGTTGCTGTGATATGTGCTGAGACCGACGAAGCCGCTCAGCAGTTGGCAACAAGTGTGACCTTGTGGCGAGAGAGGGGCCTGACTGGCCCAATACCAACCGTGCAAGAATCTGAAGGCCAAGTGGGCCTTGGGGCAGGTTCGGCTGGGGTGCCGGGCCGAAAGCCAATGGTTGTTGGCTCGCCCGAAACCGTGCGCAACCAGATTCAGTCGCTGGCCCAGGAGTACCGGGCAGACGAAGTTCTGGCGGTCACGATCGTTTGGGATCACCAGGCAAGAGTGAGGTCCTATGAGCTTCTGGCTGAGGCCTTCGGTCTGGAAACTCTTTCAGTCTTGGTTTGAGAAAACAGACGGCGGCGGGCCAGCCAAGCCGGGTCCGTCACAAACCCAGCACTCCGATACTGCTGGCCCAGTCCAGGCAACCTCACAGCGGAGGCAACTCATTCGAAGGCCAAGCCGGCGGTGGATTGCCGCTGATCTCGTTGTGACGGTGCTGCTCACAAAACCATCATCGGCTCAGTGAGTCGTTAGTTTAGATCTCCGGCGGTGACACTAGTGGGTGACAACAGGGGGAAGAGTTTTGGCGAACTCAACCCAGCGCGTCACTTCGTTCTCCGACGGTGTGCGACGCACGATGCTTTTCTTTCGTTTCTTGATGTGGGCTTCGTTGGCGTCAACCATTGCGGCGGTGAGGTTGGACGGTTTACGCCTCCGCAGTTCCTTGACCGTGTCTACTCCGGTGGCCTCAAGAAGGTCGCTGTACTCAGAGCCAACACCCCTGACCCTCATCAGGTCGGCGCGGTTCACCCACTCCAGCAGAACAGATTCACCAATTCCGGTGTCGGACGAGAGGGCCCGGCGACCCTTTTTGTCACAGCACAAGTTCAACAGACCTTCGCAGCTTTTGACTCCTGCCTTGCGCAGTTTCTTGTCGTTGGCAACACCGATGCCTTCGATCTGGTTGATGCTGGTCATTGGCAAACTCCTTGAGGGGTGTGGAGACGGGCTGGAAGGTAGCCGAGCCAAAGCGGCTCCGCTGGGCCAACGTCAAGACACTTCGCTGGACTACGACGTGCCGGTGGATGCCTTGAATTCGACGCTCTCGGTAAAGGACAGCGTGAGACGGTTTCGGCTGATGGAGCCAGAGTCCAACAAGCCAGCCCAATAGGAAAGCCCGCCGCTGTCTGGTGTCCGTTCGAGGACGTTGTGGTAGAGGAGGGTGACGTATCCGGTGTTGTCGAGCCCGCCGTTTCCTGCCAGGAACTCTGAGGAGTTCTGGAAGAAGCTGGCGACTCTGGTCAGGCTTTCGCCGTTGTTGCGTCTGCCCACCCAGTAGTCAAAACCGCCAGCGTCGGGTTGGCGGCGAAGCAGGGCGACGTAGAGGCGCACAACTTCACCTCGAGTTCCCGAGCTTCCGATGTAGGGAGGGCCGACAGTTACCACCGGCTTCACGTCAACCGCGACCGCAACAGGTTCGCTGACATAGACAGTTGGCACCCCCGGCGGGAGGTTTGGCCAGGTGAGTGTGTGAACCAACCGGTAGGAGAACGAATCTGACCCGACAAAGCCCGCGTTCGGGGTGTAGCTCCCGGTTGCTGCATCGAAGCTCCCCGATAGGGGCGCCGACTCGAGTCGGATCGACTTTTCTGCGAACGGGTTGGCGTTCTGGGTGTCGTCGTTGGCCAACAGCCCGAGGACGGTTGAGCGCCCGGCAAAACCAACGGTGTTGTCGGCGACTGCGACGGGGTTGACAGCAAACGTTGCCTGGGGCGCTCCGGTAACGTTCCTGAAGTCTGCGTCCCTTAGATCGGCCCCAACAAAGCTGGCGTTGGCGATTGAGGCCAAGTCAACATCGGACCGAGAGAGCTTGGTTCGCTGGAGGATGGCCCCAGTTAAGTTGGCGCCCACTAGGTCGGCGTCTGACAGGTCGGCGTCGCTGAGGTTGGCGCCGCTGAGGTTGGCCGCAACAGGGAACGAGTCTGCCATGTTTGCACCGCGCAGATCGGCGCCGCTGAGGTTGGCCCGAAACAAGATGGCGTAGCTGAAGTCGATGCCCCGCAAATCGGCGTTGCGCAAGTCAACGTCGGCCAGGTTCGAGAACGAAAACGAGCAGTTGCTCCAGTCAACCCCGGCAGCAGGTGAATCAGTGCAGGCAGCGGCAGCAGGCGTGGCGGCAGGCACCAGAACGGCGCTGAAAATGATGACGGCGGCGGCAAGTCGTCGAGCGATGTGCACGGTTGTTCCTTCGTTAGCCAGTGAGGCTCCCTGAACATGCTAGATCGCGCATCTCCCTAGGGCGTGTATCCACCTGCAAACACAAGATCCGGGCGCTGTCGCCGTTGATCGACCAGGTGGTTACCAGCCCACTGGCCGGATCAACCCCGTAGGTCACATCGTCGCCGGCCGACACCGCAGCCAGAAGGTCTTCGGCCAGATGGAGGGGGTCTGCTGTTTGCAGGAGGGGAATCACCTGGCCAGCGGTGCCCTCGACGCCGTCGACCACAACGGCCGACAGTTCGTGGAGGGTGGCGTTTGGTGCGGGCCGGGGCACGAAGTAGAGGCTGGCGGCCTCGGCGCAGCCATCACAGGACTGTTCGATGGTGAGGTAGATGTACGGGCCGGCGAAGCGGAGCTCGTTGCCGGCTCCGGCCGCAGCCCCCAGATCAGCGGCCACATCATCAGACACTCCGGCTGGGATTTCAATTGTGGTTGTTGTGGTTTCACGCTCGGAAACGTCGGGAGCCTCGGTGGTTGGAGCTGCGGTTGTCGCCTCTTCTTCTTCGCCCATTGACCCCGGGTCTTCGCCGCCTGGATCCACAACGGCAACCTCGTCTGTAGTTGGCGCATCGGTCTGACCGGCGGTTGGCTGTGAGGTGGTTGCCTCGCTATCGGTGCCAGTTGCCACATCGGGAGATGAGCCACTGCAAGCCGAGGCAATCAGCAATAAAGAAACGAGACCTGGGAGAATTCGTTGCATCAATATCCTTCGGCTGGCGCAACGAGACGTTGCGGGGTTAGCGGCAAGCTTGACAGCAGCGCACTATCACAGCAGGTATGGGGTGGTTGGTGGTGTCACCCGTAACTTTCGCAGCCGACTCCGTCGCCAACCTTATTGCCCCTGCCGTCCAGACGGTAGGGGTCATTGGCCGGATCCCGGAGGAAGACAACCTGGCCAATGTCTCCACAGTCCAGATCGCTAACGATCGGGAGGCAAGGAGACGCATACGCCGGGTGGCAGGCGGCGGTTGGCGGCGTGGGAGGCGGCGGGGTACTTGGGGGCGGCGCAGGGATCGAACCGTTAACCGGCGGGTAGTCCTTTACACACACCCCAGCTCCTACCGACCAGAAGCCGAAGGCGGCGAACCTTGCCTCGCTTTCAACAAGGTCATAGTCAACGGCTCTGGTGCTGCCACCGTCGAAGGGGTAGGCCGACACCAAGCCCTCGGCCAGGAGCACCCGGCCAACGTCTACTCCTGCAACCTCAACAAATCTAAGTGATCGGCCAAAGCGGTCGCGGTTGTCGGTTGTTGGCGTGTCGCTGACCAACCTGACCGCAGTGCCAACCGGGGCCAGTGTTGCCAGGCGCTGGGTGGCGTCGTTTGCGAAACAGGCTCCGCCTTCGGGAGCATCAATCCCGATTATTCGAATCCGTTCCCCGGTGTCAACCTCCAGGGTGTCGCCGTCGACAATCCTGGTAACCAATGGGCCACAGGGGCTGTCAGCCCGGCCAGTTGATGGCAGCGGGCGGCCGTTCACGAACTCTTGGCTAAGGGAGAAGTAGAGAAGGATCCCACCTCGGTCAAGATCTCCTTTGGCCAGAAGATCTGTCCAGTAGGCGTAGCCTGCGGCGTCAGGATCTCGGGCAAGCACGTTGTTGTAGATGCGTTGGACGTAGTCGTCATCGGAGAGCTGGCCATAACGAAGCTGGAACTCGGCGGATGCGGCAAAGAAGGCAGCTATGTCTTGGAGCTTGACGCAGCTGTCTATTTGTTGGGCCCAGTAACGAGCCCCGCCTGCATCGGGCGTGCGATCAAGGGCGGCCCAGTACAGACGGAAGGCGTTGGCGTGCACGTTGGTGTAGCCAGAGTCGCCAGCAACCTGGTCGAAGGTCTCAGAGCCCTGGCCCTGGCCCTGACCCGGGGCAGGAAGGGCAAAGGTGCTGGCAATAGTTACAGCCGCGACGGCAGCTAGGCGGAGGAAGAACACGGTGATCTCTGTTTCGGGGAAGCGCTTTTTGCAGCCGCCTGGCGCATCGCTTTGATTCCGAGGCCGCCGACTGCCTGTCTCGCAACTCTAGCCCACCTGGCCACAGTTCGTGGTTTCTTTGCCCCTATGGCTCACTAAGAGCGGTTGAGGCTCCCACTTGTTCCCGACGGAAGTAGACGTGTTCTGGATCTTCTTCCAGCTCGCGGCTGAAGCGATGCCCAAGCCAAACCGCTGACGCAATTGTGCTTGGCAGCCAGGCATCGCCGATTGCATTGGCCGAGCGAAGGCCGGCGTCGGCCCAGCCTTCTTTAGCCAGGCGCAGCTCGGTCACGAGCTGATCGTTCGGAGTGCGGCCGGTGACCATTACAACCGCGTTGCACTGGATGGTTTCGGTTGCCTCGGTAACTGCGTGGGCCAGGTCGATCGAGCCTTCTCCCACCGCAATCAGCACCTGTTGGGTGCGTAGGCCAACGCCAATCTTGGCCAACCTCTTGTGAATCTTTGGCTGCTCCAGGGTGTTAACCGTCCATGCCGAAACGAGCGGTTCAGGGGTGACGATCTGTACCGAGTGCCCTTCGGAGACAAGCAGTTCGGCCAGCACCCCGCCGAGGTAGTAGTGGTCGTCGTCAAAGATGACGACGTGGTCGCCAACGGGACGGGTGCCATCCAACAGATCATCCGGAGTGAGAACCTGGGCCTCGGGAGCAATGGGGATTGGGCGGGCGTGCCACCGGCCAACACCGTCGGACCGCCAGGTTGCCCCGGTCGCAACGGCAATGTGGTCAAACCCGAAATTCAAAGCGTCTTCGGCCGTTGTCGGGCTTTGCAGGTGGTATTGCACGTTCGCCAACTTGTCGATCTGTGTTACGCGGTAGTCAACAACCCTGCGCCACGTCGCCAGCCCTGGCAGCGTTGCCTCTCTGTTGGCCCGACCTCCCAGCTCCCTTGTTGCTTCCAAAAGCACAACCTCAAAACCCCGCTTTCCCAGCCCGGTGGCGGCTTCCAGGCCGGCGGGCCCGGCCCCTACCACCAGCACTTTGGCGCTCTTGGTTGTTGGCCTCCCAGTTTCGGGGTGCCAGCCTCGTCGCCACTCTTCGCCCATCGTCGGGTTCTGGGTGCAACGAATCGGGGCCACCAGATTGTCTCCGCTCACGCAAATGTTGCAACCAATGCACTCTCGGATCTCGTCAAGCCTGCCCTCTTCGATCTTGAGCGGCAGGAACGGGTCGGCAATGGAGGGGCGGGCGGCGCCGATCATGTCAAGCACGCCGCTTGTGATCTGGCGAAGCATCTCGTCTGGCGAGGTGAACCTGCCAACACCAACAACCGGCTTGGTTGTCAGCTGCTTGAGCCCTCGCACATAGCTCTCCTGGAATCCCTCTGGTTCGAACCTGGCGGTGGAAGAATCACTTGACCAGGGCCCCAGCTGGAAGTCCCAGAGATCTGGGTGCTCTGAAAGGGTTCCAACCACTTCCTCGATCTCGCCCCGTTCCAAACCGGGCGGCCCCGAAAGCTCGTCAACGCACAGGCGGCAGGCAACCGCGGCCTTCCCGTCTGCCTCTTCCCGTGCGTCTTCCAGAAGCTCTCGCAGCAGACGGCTGCGGTTCTGGATAGAGCCGCCGTACTCGTCGGTGCGGTCGTTGCTGTTGGCGCTCAGGAAGTATTGAAGCAATGTCATCCCATGGCCGGCATACACATAGACGATGTCGTAACCGGCCTGGATGGAGCGGCGGATGGCGGCGCGGTGCCAACGGCGAAAGTTGGCTATGTCGGCCTTGTCCATCCGCCGGGTTTGGGTTGGCTCCACCCATTCGACCGGCCTGGCGCTTGGGCCGAGGGGAGCTTCGCGAGTGGAACGGTTGGCAACGTGGGGCCCGTTGTGCACCAGCTCAATTCCGGCCAGCGAACCGTGCTTGTGGATCTTGGCTGCTGTTAACGCCAGCGAAGGGATGTCGGTGTCGTCCCACAGCCGCAGCTCAACATAAGGGGTGAGGTCTGACGAGGGGTGAATCTCAACCTCCTCGGTGCACACAACGGCCCAGCCACCCTGGGCTTTCACCTCACGCATGGCAGCCAACGCTTCAGGGGCCCGGTGGCCCATCCCGTTGCAATGCGGCACCTGGTAGAAGCGGTTCCTGGCCACCACGGGGCCAATCTTCACAGGCTCGAACAGAACGTCGAATCGGGGATCTCGCACGGTCATTCTTTTAACACAGGCATCCTTTTAACACAGGCCCCGGCTTAGGAGAAGGCGGGAGGCACAAGCCGACCCAATGAGACAGCCGTCACGCGTGGTCGCCATCGGCGACCAGCACTGAGCTCATGACACGGATCGCCGAAGGCGGGAGGCCCAAGCCGACCCAATGAGGGAGCCGTCACGCGTGGTCGCCATCGGCGACCAGCACTGAGCTCATGACACGGATCGCCGAAGGCGGGAGGCGCAAGCCGACCCAATGAGGGAGCCGACCGAATAAGAGACTACTCTCTAATACATGGCCCGTCCTATTAAGTTCCCGGCAGACCAGATTCTTGACACTGCGGCCATCCTGGTTGGCGAGAGCGGCCCCGCGGGGTTGAGCGTGGCCGGTGTTTCGGGGCGGCTTGGTGCTCCCAGCGGGTCGATCTATCACCGGTTCAAGTCTCGAGACGCCCTTGCGGCTGGCCTGTGGCTGCGCTCGGTCGAGCGCTTCCAGGCCGCGTGGTTGGGGGCTCTTGACCTTGAAGACCCAAGCTCGGCCGCTTGCGAAGCGGCGGCCAGGGTGCTTTCTTTTGCTCGCACTAACCTCAGCGACGCCAGGATCCTGCTGCTCTACCGCAGCAGCGACTTGCTCGACGGTGGCTGGCCTCAGGATCTTGCGGAACGCAACGAGCAGCAGCGGGCGCGGGTGGCCGGGGCCATTGCAGAGCTTGGTGTTCGACTGGGTGCAGTTAGCAGCCCAGATCGTCGTCGAGTCAGATTTGCCGTTGTTGATATTCCTTACGCGGCCGCCCGCGGGCCCTTGGCGCAAGGGGTGCCTCCGCCGCCAGAGCTGGATGCCATCCTTGACGACGCAGTCAGGGCAGTGATCAGCAGAATCTCAGATCCGACCGATCAGGAGGCAGCGCCATGAAACTCCACTGGCCCCGTCGGGCGGCCGGCCTGCCACCTGGGCAGCGGTTGCTTAAGACGATGCCCAGGTTCAGCGACGCT
>QIKW01000150.1 GCA_003231975.1 Acidimicrobiia bacterium | reverse complement strand
AGGCTGGTGACGAAGGCCTTGGTTGCTGCGTAGGTGGCAGAGTTGGCGCCAACCGCCTCGCCGGCCAGTGAAGACACATTCAGAATCGCCCCCGATCCCCTGGTTGACATGGCAGAAGCCGCGGCCTGAGTCAAGCGCTGCAGGGCAACAACGTTTACATCAACCACAAACGTTGCATCGTTGCGATCCAACTGGCTGAACTGACCGCTGAAGCCGAGTCCTGCGTTGTTGACAAGAAGATCGATCGGACGATGGTCAGATTCGATTCGGTCTTCAACCCCGGCAAGCTGATCCCGATCGCCCAGATCTGTGGGCAACACTTCGCATCTGACCGCAACCTCCTCGGCAAGTTCTTGCAACCGGGAAGCGTCCCTGGCAACCAGAACTAGTTCGGTTCCGGCAGCGGCCAACTGCCTCGCCATCTCACGACCAATCCCCGAAGACGCTCCGGTAACCATGGCCCGGTTCCAATTCTTGGCGGCGTGACTAGTCATGTGGGCGATTGTACTGGGTCGGCTATCGCCTCCCGGGCTCCGCCCATCTGGGTCACTCGCTCACCCGCTGGTCGCCGACGGCGACCACGCGTCACGAGACCACACTGCCATCTGGGTCGTCAGCCACCACGCAAAACTCAGCTACGTCGGAGTCGACCGAACAGCCAGCGGGGGAAGTCCTTGTGCAAGTTCTTCATGTGCTCAAGCATGAACTGATCAACCACATTTCCAAGCGCCTGGGCGTAAACCGGGTAGGGCCACACAACTCCGTACCACTTCTGGAACCTGGTTCCCGTCTTCATGGCCAGGGAGAACACCGAGATCAGTTCTCCGGCGCGAGGCCCAACAATCGTTGCGCCAAGGATCTTCCCCGAAAAGCGGCGAACGTCAACCACCACTATCCCGTCGGTAACTTCATCTACATAGGCCCTGTCAGCTTTGGCGAGGTCGTAGGTGACCCGCCTGACATCGGTAGGCACCTTCGTTGGCTGCACCCCAATGGTGGCAACCTCGGGGGATGTGAAGGTAACGGCTGGGTGCTCTGGCTCTTTGCCAGCCGGTGCGATGGGGAACACGATTGCCTTGATAATTCTGCGGCCCCACGCATTCGCGGCGTGGGTGGTTGCGCCCTTGGTTGAGACGTCTCCGGTGGCCCAGATGTTCTCCACCGAGGTTGCCCCCTTGCCGTCTACAACCACCTTTCCGTCATGGCCGGTTTCAACTCCAAGCTCTTCCAATCCCAGGCCTTCTGAGTTCGGCAGGCGACCAACCGCTACGAGCACCGCGTCAACGTCCTCCACACGACCGGTTGCCCCGCCGGCAAGTGGGCCGACGTGCAGAGTGTTGCCCGCCGGGTCGAACCGCTTGGCCACCATCCCCGGCTTAAGGTCTATCCCATCGGCTTCGAGGCGGCGATGAAGCACGGCGGCGGCCTCGGGGAGGACAGCCGGAAGAATTTGCGGCGCCGCCTCAAGCACCGTTACCGACGTGCCAAGCCTCCGAAAAGCGGTTGCCATCTCAAGCCCAACTGGCCCCGCACCAACAATCACCAGATTGTTGGGAGGTTCCTCAACTTCGAATATCTCCTCGTTGGTCAGGTAGCGCTCGGCGGGCAAACCCTCGATTGGGATTCGTCGTGGCCTGGAGCCGGTGGCCACAATGATGTGCTTGGCCTCAATCAGCTCGGTGGCTCCGTTGTCGCCGGTTACCTCCACCTTGCCGCTTTCGAGAATTCGGGCGGTGCCAAACTGCAGGTCGATCAGCTTCTTCTTGGCGAACTCAGATGTTTCTTCGTCCCTCAGATGGTTTCGACGTCTGCGAACATGGGCCAGGGTTCCTACCGGAGACAGCTGGTTTGGCTGGGCCGAACCGAGAAGTGCCGAGGCGTGCAGCAGTGCCTTTGAGGGAATACAGCCAACATTCGTGCAGTCTCCGCCAACTTGGGCTCGTTCGATGAGACGCACCCGTTTGCCAAAACTACTGAGGCCAACAGCAACGGTCAGCCCGCCAGAGCCTGCCCCAATGACGACAGCGTCTGGTTGCGGATAGCCGGAAGGGACTGAGGGCACTCCGGGCAGCAACGCAAGGCCCACAGTGGCACTCACCGTGTTTCCTCGCTTGGGAGAGACGACGTGTTCGAACGTTGCCGACCTCCCGGTGCCGCCTCTAACTGTTCTTCGTCAAGGAGGGAAGCTCCCCGGCGAAACCGGATCACAGCACTCAGTACAACGGCGAAAGCCATCGAGCCGACCGTCCACACCATGAGTGACGGCAGGGCCAGGATCACCACGAACCAAACAATTGTCTCTGTTCCTTCGATAAGCCCTCCGGGCATCGAAATGGCCGTTGACTCTCCCCTGCTGGCGGCTCCCCGTCCCCGCTTTTCGCGGATAGCCGAGAGATAGAGCCAGCTGACCGTGTTCAGATAGAACCCCGCCACCAGGATTGTGGTGGCAATCCAAACTTCTTTGCTGTCTACGCCGAACGCAGCGCCTATGGGAATGGCGGCGTACACCACAACATCGGCGGCCATGTCCAGATAGCCGCCCCGGTCAGACTCTCGGCCAGCTGATCGGGCCACCGCACCGTCGAGGCCGTCGAGGAAACGGTTGATCAGCCAACCCACCAGGGCCAGACCCCACAATTGCGCCGCTGCGGCCCCTGCGGCGAAGATCCCGATCAGGAAACCGACGCTGGAAAAGGCCAGCGGGGCAATGGCCAAAAGGGGCCCAGTCGCTAATCGGCTCAAGAAGGATTCACTATGCGGTCTTAACCGCCGATCAAGCACAGGTAATGAACCCCTTTGCTCGAGAGATCCTTCCCTGCCAACATTGGCTGCACCAGCCTGGGGCCCTAGTTCGCGGCGCGACGAGGCAGCGGGCTCGCACCCTTCTACATTCGTGGCAATGAGCAAGTCTGGGCGGCGGCAAGACATCGATGGGCTGCGAGCAATCGCGGTTGGGCTGGTGGTGGCGTTTCATCTCGGCCTGCCAAGAGCGCAGGCTGGGTACATCGGCGTCGACATCTTTTTCGTTGTCTCCGGGTTTTTGATCACTGGCATCCTGGCCGCCGAAGCGGACCAAAAGGGCACAATCAAGCTTGGACGGTTCTACGCCAGGCGAATTCGGCGCCTCGTCCCCGCCGCAACCCTAACCATTGTTGCCGTCCTGGCCGCCACTGCCCTACTTCTGTCTCCGCTGTCGTGGAGCCTCGTTGCCGAGAGCTCGGCCGCCGCAGGGGCCTACGCCGCCAATCTCTACTTTGCGGTTCAATCAGACAACTATTTTGCAGCCAACGTGCAGGACAACCCCCTGCTCCACTTCTGGTCACTAGCTGTTGAGGAACAGTTCTACATCGTTTGGCCGGTGCTGGTGCTGCTGGCTTCAAAGTTCGGCGCCACTGCCAGGCTTGTCACCATCGGCGCCGTCTTCGTTGCGTCTCTGATCCACTCGATCATCCTTACCTCGTCATTAACCCCGTGGGCCTACTACTCCCCCTTATCGCGCGCTTGGGAATTCGCCGCGGGCGGGCTGCTTGTGCTGCTGCTACCGGCAGGCGTTCGGGGATTGAACCGAATTGGCCGCGAAGCAATGGCCTGGTCTGGCCTGGGCTTGATTGCGGCCTCACTGATTCTGATTCAGGAACGAACCGCGTTCCCTGGCGTCGCCGCAATCCCAACGGTGTTGGGAACCTGCCTGTTGATCGCAGCAGGCATCGGTGCCGGATCGCCGCTTGGTCGGCTGCTTGGTCTAGGCCCCGTCCAGTGGCTGGGAGCCGTTAGCTACAGCTGGTATTTGTGGCACTGGCCTTTTCTGGTCATCGGCCAGATCTACCTCGCCGACGAGCGCCCTGTAACCAGGCTGCTCTTGGTTGCAGCGTCTCTGGTGGTGGCTGGGATCACCCACCATCTGGTTGAGAACCCGGTGAGATTCGCGAAGCGGCTCACTTCGGCCGACCGGCCGAACTGGGTGCTGGCCGGCGCGCTTCTAGTTCTGGTGTTGGGATCATCCTTGGCATTGACGAGATCGGCCGATTCCGAACTTGCGACCCCCGAGCTAGCCGATCTTGCTGTCGCCAGAGACGACATCCCAGCGCTTCAAGGCGGGGGCTGCAACGTGCCAGACATCGAGTTTCTGCTCAGCGAGTGCACGCTTGGGCCAGCCGACGCCACCAGGTCGATTCTGATTATCGGCGACTCCCACGCAGAAATGTGGACACCAATACTTGAGACATTGGCCGAAGAACTCGACTTTCGCTACACGGTGCACATTCTTGGCGGCTGCAACGCCCTTGGATTGCAGGCTCCCGTCAACGCCGCCGCTTGCTCTGAGGTGCAGCGGCAGAATCTGGCGGTGCTTGAAGCACTCCAACCTGACGCGCTCATTGTCAGCCACTTCGCCAACAACATCAGACGCTTCGGTGAGACCGAATGGGCTGAAGCGCTGGCCCGGACCCTTCCCAATCTGACCGGTGGCGGGGCAAACGTCGGCTGGATTCACGACGGGCCAAACATGGGCCTCGACCCGGTGGAATGTGTTGCCAGTCGGGGTGAGGAGGCGTGCACTTTCAGCCGGGCACAGGTGACAGACCGGGCCAATCGGATGCGCCAGGCAGAGGCCGAGTTGCTGGCGGACGCCGGGGTCCTGGCCTTTGACCCGTTAGACCTGATGTGCAACGAGGAGGTGTGCCCGCTTCGGTCAGAAGAATTCTTCCGATACCGTGACGCTCACCACATCACAGCCTCATTTGCGGTTGAGCTCGCCCCCAATTTCAGGCCGTTCATCGAAGAGCTTCTGTCACCGTCAGCGGAGTAACCGTCAAGCCGTCAAATCGTGATTCTGTGAACAGACTGACCGACTGATCAATACAATCTCTGAATGCCACGAATGAACCTCGAAGGGGCCTCGGCCATCGTTACCGGCGGAGCCTCCGGAATCGGAGAAGCATCTGCCCGCCAACTGGCCGCGAAGGGGGCAAAGGTCGTAATTGCAGACCTGAACGAAGAAGCGGGTCAGGCGGTTGCGTCCGAGCTTGGCGGCCTGTTCGTGAAGTGCGACGTGTCAAGTGAGGAAGACGGAGCGGCCGCCGTTGCCGCCGCTTCTGAGATGGGCCCGCTGCGCGCACTTGTCAATTCCGCGGGGCTTGGTGCTGCAGCCCGCACTGTGGATCGCAACAACCAGCCAATGCCCCAGGCAACCTTTGACTTTGTGATCAAGGTGAACCTCATGGGGTCATTCAACATGCTGCGTCAGTCCGCTGCGGCAATGGCGCAGACCGAGCCGGTGGATGCCGACGGATCCCGGGGCGCAATTGTCAACATGGCCTCAGCTGCTGCGTTCGACGGCCAGATCGGCCAGGCTGCATACTCCGCATCGAAGGGCGGGATCGTTGGGATGACCCTGCCAATCGCCAGAGACCTAAGCGCAGTTGGGGTGCGGGTCAACACTATTGCTCCTGGCTTGATCGACACGCCAATCTACGGCGAAGGAGAGCAGTCGGAAAAGTTCAAGGACCACCTTGGCCAGTCTGTGCTGTTTCCCAAACGCCTCGGCTCGGCCGAAGAACTGGCCTTCATGGTCCTAGACGTGATCACGAACCCTTACATGAACGGCGAAACCATTCGGGTCGATGGCGGCATCCGGATGCCGCCGAAGTAGCCCAGTCTGCGGCCCTCAGGCGATGTCGTAACCGGCTTCGTCTATGGCGCTACGAATGGCGGCGTCTTCGCCACCTTCGACGCTGACCGTTTTGGCAGTTACGTCAACGTTGTAGGAATTGACGTCACCAATTTTGTCGAGCTGGCCAGAGATTGAAGCAACGCAGTGATCGCAGCTGATGTCGGGTACTGAGTAGGTGCGGGTATCTGTCATTGGCTTAGCTCCTTGACGAGGTTGGATTGAGAAGTTGAGTCGTTTGATTCTACGGGCTGAGGCTTAACTTGGTTTGAGCCCGTGCTGCGGCGGTAGCCCCGGAAACGCCGAAGCCTGAGGCTGTTGGTGACGACAAACACAGACGAGAGCCCCATGGCGCCCGCCGCGATCATGGGGCTGAGAATTCCGAAGGCAGCAAGAGGCAAAGCGGCGATGTTGTAGGCGAACGCCCAGAACAGGTTGCCCTTGATTGTTGTGAGTGTGCGACGCGAAAGCGCTACCGCATCTGCCACCGCTCGCAGGTCTCCGCTAACGATGGTGAGGTCTGACGCCTCGATGGCAACATCGGTGCCGGTACCAACGGCAATACCGAGGTCGGCTTGGGCCAGCGCAGGGGCGTCGTTGATTCCGTCGCCAACCATTGCCACCCTGTGACCCTCGCCCTGAAGGCGGGAGATCTCTGCCGCTTTGTCCTCGGGGAACACTTCGGCAATGACTCGATCCACGCCAACTTCGGCACCAACGGTGTCTGCGGTTGTCTGGTTGTCTCCGGTAAGCAAGGTGACGACAAGACCCTGTTCGTGGAAAGCGGCAATGGCTTCAGCCGAAGTTGGTCGAACTCTGTCGGCAACAACCAATACTCCTTCGGCAATGCCGTTGCGACCTACCAACACAGCTGTGCGGCCCAGCTTCTCTGCTGATGCCGCCGCTTCGTTGACCGCCTCTGGAACCTCATCGAAATACTGACGCCGTCCAACCTTTACCTCAACACCGTCGATCAAGCCCTGGACGCCGTGGCCGGGAACACTCACGAAGTCAACAACGGCGCTGAGCGCCTCGGTGCTGGCGGCAATGGCTTGAGCTATTGGGTGCTCGGACTTGGCCTCAACCGAGGCAGCCAAACCAAGGAGGGCAGAGCTGTCTGCGTTGGGCGCAATAACGTCAACCAGTTGCATCCGACCCTCGGTGACCGTGCCGGTCTTGTCGAGGACAATGGTGTCGATGGCCCGGGTGTCTTCCAGTACCTCGCCGCCTTTAATGATCACTCCGAGTTGGGCACCTCTTCCGGTTCCAACCATGATGGCAAGCGGGGTGGCAAGGCCAAGGGCGCAAGGGCAGGCGATGATTAGAACAGCAACAGCGGCGGTGAAAGCGTCACTGGCAGGATTGCCAAGGGCAAGCCATGTGAGCAGAGTGCCAAACGCAATAAGGATGGCAATTGGAACAAATACGGCCGAGACCCGGTCGGCCAGGCGCTGCACGGCTGCTTTTGATCCCTGGGCTTCTTCAACGAGGCGCACGATCTGGGCCAGGGCGGTGTCTGATCCAACCCGGGTTGCCTCAACAACCAGCGAACCGTTGGCGTTGACGGTGGCACCGATCACCTCGTCTCCAGGGCCAACGTCTACCGGCACCGGCTCACCGGTGATCATGGATGCGTCGACTGCCGATGTGCCTTCAACGATCACACCGTCGGTTGCAATCTTTTCACCCGGGCGAACAACGAATCGCATCCCCAACACCAACTGATCCAGGGGCACCTCGGTGCCGTCTTCCAGACGGGCCGAACGGACGCTGAGGTCAGCCAGCGCCCGCAACGCGTCGCCAGAGCGGCGGGTGGCCCTTGCCTCGAACCACTTGCCGAGGAGGATCAAAGCAATGATCACGGCGGCTGTTTCGAAGTAGATATGGGCGTCGAGGCTGAAAAGCAGCACAACGGCAGACCACGTCCAGGCAGAAAGCGTACCCATGGAAACCAAAGTGTCCATGGTGGTTGCGCCGTGCCGCAGGTTCTTAAGCGCGGCGAGATGAAAGGTACGGCCAGCAATGAACACGATGGGGGTTGTTAGAGCGGCAACGAACCACTCCCACCCGCTGAATCGAAGGCCATCGACCATAGAGACCAACATGACCGGCACGCCAAGTACCACTGCCATCATCAGAGACCGCCACAACTGCCTTTCTCTGCCGTCCTCTGCTTCCACCTCGGTTTCTGGAACCGAGTAGCCGAGTTCTTCGATCACAGAACGGAAAATGTCGTTGTCGACCTCGCCAGTGTGGAGAACGGTTGCCCGCCCGTTTGCGAAGTTCACCTGCGCCTGCGACACGCCGTCAAGTTTGGAGAGTTTGCGGTTGATCCGGTTGGCGCACGCGGCGCAGGTCATCCCCTCAACCGGGAGGTCGGTGCGGGTCAAAACGTCAACACTGGGAAAGCTCGGAGAATCAGCCATACCCGCCAGCATATTCCTTACAGCCGACTGGAAGGTCAATACATGACATTGGTCACACCGAATTCACAATGGTGTCAGAGCAGGCTGAGCCCTTTCAGATCCGAAGTTGCAACCCGACGCTAACCAGAGCGAGAGTAGCCCCATGAAGATCGACACGATGATCGGGCCCGACCTCAAGAAGTCAGCCGATTCGGCAAGACGAGCCGAGGCAGACGGATACGACGGGGCGTTTACCGCCGAAACCAGCAACGATCCGTTCTTTCCGCTGGCGCTGGCTGCCCCGGCAACCAAAGAGCTGACTCTTGGCACCTCAATTGCGGTTGCCTTCGCCAGGAACCCGATGCTGCTGGCCAACATTGGGTACGACCTGAATGCGCTCTCAGACGGCCGGTTCGTTCTGGGCCTCGGTAGCCAGATCAAGCCCCACATCACCAAGCGTTTCTCCATGGAGTGGAGCAAACCGGCGGCCAGAATGAGGGAAATGATTCAGGCCATCCGAGCAATCTGGGACGGCTGGGAAACCGGTGAGCGGGTGCAGTTCCGGGGCGAGTTCTACACCCACACCCTTATGACCCCCTTCTTCGATCCCGGCCCCAACCCGGCAGGCACACCAAGAATCTTCATCGCCGCGGTTGGGCCGCTGATGACCCAGGTTGCAGGCGAGGTCTGCGACGGTCTGTTCGCTCATCCGTTCACAACCTCTGAATACCTGAAAGACGTAACCCTGCCTGCCCTGCAAGCCGGGCGAGATCAGGCAGGCCGAACGGCTGAGAACTTCGAGGTTGCCCTGCCAGTATTCATCGTTACCGGCAAAGACCAAGCCGAAGTTGACAAGGCAGCCGCCGCAGTTCGGGCCCAACTGGCGTTCTACGGCTCAACCCCGGCCTATCGCGGCGTACTTGAACACCATGGCTGGGGAGAACTCCAGCCCGAGTTGAACGCCATGTCAAAACAAGGCCAGTGGGCTGAGATGGCCAACATGATCAACGACGACATTCTGAATACCTTCGCCGTGGTTGCCGAGCCCGACAAGGTTGCGGCCAGCGTGATGGGTCGCTTTGGGGAAACGGTCCAGCGGCTCAGCTTCAACACAATGGGTGCAACCGAACCCGCCCTGCTCACATCAATAATCCAAGACCTTCGGAGTTAACCATCCCCTGGCGTCGGGAGCGCTTGGCGGCTTGCGGGCCCACAACCCGAACGGTGTAGCGTGCCCTAAATGTCCTGGATCGAGGCGTCTCTCATCTTCGCCGGAGGTCTTTTTGCCGGGGTCATCAACGCCATGGCCGGCGGTGGTTCGCTGCTAACTGTGCCCCTTCTTGCTCTTGGTGGAGTTGAGGGTTTGCTGGCCAATGGCACAAATCGGATTGCTGTCCTCATGCAGACCGGTGGTGCTGGCTGGGGCTTTTGGCGTCGGGGCTACAAGCTAACCAAGGAGATGTTTCCGATCTTGGCTTCGGTTGCTGTTGGCGGGCTGGTTGGAGCCCTGGTGGTCTCCGGGGTTGACGACGAGGTTTTTGAAAAGGCGTTTGGTCTTCTGATGATTCCGTTGGTCATCTTGGTGGTGTTCAAGCCAAAGGCCAAGACGACGCCAGGGACCTGGCCGCTGTGGGTCACCGTCCTTGTGTTTTTCGCCATTGGCATCTACGCGGGGGCAATCCAGGCCGGGGTTGGACTAATCCTGCTGCTCGTGTTGTCTCGGGCCGGCCACGACTTGGTAGCGGCCAACGCCATCAAGATCTACGTGGTGATAGTGGTGTCTGTCATCGCGGTCGTCATCTTCATCAGCCGTGACCAGGTTCGCTGGGCGCCCGCTCTGGTGCTCTCGGCTGGTTCAACCATCGGCGGTTACGTCGGTTCCCAAATCGCAGTGGATGGAGGAGAGAAAGTCATTCGCCCCGTTTTGGTCATAACTGTCATTGTTCTTTCGGGCCGAATGCTCGGGTTCTACTAGGGGGCCGAACACCCTCACACAAGGTATTCGGCACCCCACTCAGAGATCGCTTTGACGAACCCGCGGGCGCCGCCAGCCAACGAAGGCAAAGAGCGAACCGGCTACCAACAGCCCCATGCCCCATTTGAGAGCACCGAAGTCACTCAGGCCAGTGAAGGCCAATGCGCTCGGCGGAGCAGTTGCGGTTATCGCTGCTGCATCTGCGTTGTTGGCTAGCGTTGTCTCTACCGATCCATCTGAGGCGGCGATCGTTGCCCGGGTGTTCAGAGAGCCGGCGTTCAGAACCGAGGTCTGGATGCTTAGCGGTGGCGGCTGCTCGCCGGGCAACAGATCACCTGTCCACGTGGCCGCGACCTGACCTCCATTTGTAGTGATGACCCAGCAATCAGCGGCCGAGTCGGTTAAAGCTGGCCTGCTACTCGGTCCGCATTCTTTGGCAGTGACGCCATCGATGCGAAGTCCGGCGGGGATCGTCACTGCAATGCTGACTCCACCAACAACAGGAGCGTTCCCAACGTTGCCGCTGGTGACCACGAATTCGACTTTGTCTCCCACGTCCACAGTTGTTGAGCTCGTCTTGATTTCGACTTCCAAGTCCTTGTTTTCTTGGACTAGACCCGCATCAATTTCGCCAATGTCCTCGCTGGCTTCCAATGTCACGGTTACTGCATTGGTGACATAAGCGAAGTCCGAATCCACGGTGTCGTCATTGCCCGAATCCGGGCCGGTGAGCGTGTCACCCGAGGGCGGCGTCACCTCCACACGGTAGGAGCCTGCCAGCAAGTCATCGAAGACATACTTGCCGAATTCGTCAGTGGTTGTGGTAGCTACAAGGACGCCGTCATTGTCAAAGAGCTTGACAGTCACCCCGGACACGCCCACATCGTCACTGTCCTGAATCCCATTCGGATCCGAATTGTCGTTCCAGACGATGCCGCCGATGCTGCCGGGGTCCTCGCCGAAGTCGACCTCGCTCAAACCGCCAGTAGGCACCTGGATATCGATACTGTTGGGCGTAGTCGAGCCGTAACCAGCGGGTTGTTGCTCTACTACGGTGTAGTTACCCGCTGGCACCGACGGGAAGCGGTAGCGCCCGTTCTCATCGGTTGTTGCAACCCCAACAACGTCACCGTTCTGATCGAGAAGCGACAGCTCAACGCCTTCGGCCCGGCCTGCCTCCTCAGGATCGAGAATGCCATTCTCGTTCTTGTCGAGCCAAACGCTGCCGTCGATGATATTGCCGACCTCAGCGAAGTCATAGTTGGTTGCGTCAACCCCGCCACCAAGAGCGATGGCCGAAACCTCGTCATTGACAGAACCAGCGTCACCGCCTTCAGAACCAGCCGAGTCAATCCCATCCAAATAGGGCGCAGGCTGAGACTCAACCACGGTGTACGTACCCGAAATCAACCGATCAAAGCTGTAATTGCCGTCAGCATCAGTGACCGTCGAGGCGGTTACCGGATTGCCGAAGTCATCAACACCAGTCAACGTCACGGTCACACCCTCAATGCCGGGATCATCGGCGGCCTGAACACCGTTGTTGTCCCGATCGTGGAACACGGTGCCGGACAACGAGCCCGTTGTCTCATCGAAATCGTTGTCGACCGAAGCCGCTCCTGGCTCCAGCACGATCCCGGAGATCACATCATCAACACTGTCATCACCACCCGCGCTACCAGCACTCTCGCCACCGTCGCCATATTCCGCTGGCTGAGACTCAACGATGGTGTAGGTACCAGAAATCAACTGACCGAAGCTGTAGTTGCCGTCAACATCAGTGACCGTCGACGCCGTCACCGGGTCACCAAGATCATCGACACCAGACAGGGTCACAGTCACTCCCGGAATGCCAACACCCAAATCATCGACCACCGACCCCGAAATCGAGCCGGTGACTTCTGTGAAGTCATAACCGGTCGCATCGACACCAGCTCCGAGATCGATGGCACCGAACTCATCGTCCACGGCGTCGTCGCCGCCCTCAGAACCAACTGAGTCTGGGCCATCTGCGTACCCCGTAGGCTGAGACTCAGTCACGGTGTAAGTGCCAGGCCGCAGCCCAGGGAAGCTGTAGTTGCCGTCAACATCAGTGGTGGTCACAGTGTTCACCGGGTCACCCAAATCGTCAACACCAGACAAGGTCACAGTCGTGCCAGGAATACCAACACCCAAATCATCAACCACCGAACCTGAAATCGAGCCAGCAGCCAACTCACCGAAGTCGTAACCGACCGCCGTGGCGTCAACCGGTAGCGTGATTCCGCTGACCTCATCGTTCACAGAACCAGCGTCACCGCCTTCAGAACCAGCCGAGTCAA
>QIKW01000017.1 GCA_003231975.1 Acidimicrobiia bacterium | reverse complement strand
GCCGTCGAAACCAGAGTGGATCAAGTGATCAACTAGTGCCCTCGGCAACCCGGGTAGTTCGAGCAGGTCGGCCTGAGCGTAGAATGGCTGATCGGAGTCGGCGAACAACATGCGCATCGTCGATGGTTCTGACCCGGCGAACAGTAGGCCAATGGTTGAGAAGTGGTGCTGAAGTTTTGTGCGCAGCAAACCGGCGGCGCCGTCAACGCGGACGATGGAGGAGAATTCGTCGAAGATCAAAACGGTCGGCGAGCTGACCGAGTGAGCCACGATCAAGTCGAGGAGGCGATCGGTGATCAAGTCGGCCGGCGGGCGATCTGGTCGCGAGAATCGAGCCTTCACTACACCGAGAGAGATTTCGAGGCTTGCTGCAATCCGGTCAAGCCGACTTCGGGCTTCTCCGAGGACGCCGTCAAGAGAGTCATCGATGCGGGCGGCGAGATCGGCCCAAGATCGCAGCTCATAGAGATCGATCGAAATCACGGTAACGGTGTCTTGGAGATCGGCGCCGACCCGGCCGAGCAGGCTGGTCTTGCCGAACCGACGTGGTGCGATGATCACGGTTGGTCTCCGCTCGGTTACGCGTTGGATCACGTCGGCAATGACCTCGTCGCGACCAACCACCTGCTTCGGAGCAAGAGGTCCATGAAAGCTGAATGGGCTGGATCTCACTACGGAAACCTACCAGAAAACGATAGAGATGACCTCCCATATTTGGGGGGGTCCGATTGAGCGGTTCGCTTCGGCCAGCTTTGTGCGGTGGAACGTGGCCGGACGGGCGGCTTGCAGCCGGTCGGACCAGTTGGCTTCTTGGCCACCGATGGTTGCTGTGCCGCTCTCGTCAACTCGAAGTCCTTCAAGCCCGTTCTCGGATGCTTCGGCGGGGGCTCGTCGCTGGGCGCGTGGATGGCGCCCTGGGTGGTTGACAGCTCCGGTGAGTGGCCAGGACGTGCCTGCGGACGCGTTCTGGCGACTACGAGTGACGGTCTGGCCGCTTTGAGCGGCCGAGTTGGTCTGTTCTGAGAGTGTCATAGGCCGTCGTTACGCTTAGTCGAGCGAAGACTCGACCAGCCACAATCCCCCATGCGGATGGGGAAAGAACACTTGACCGGCCGAGCACCAGGCAAAACAAACCTAAAAGGCGACCGCCCATGACAGGCAGCCACACACCGGCCAGCCAGCAACGAGAAAGCGTCGAAGCCGACTCACCACCACCAACGAACTCGAACTCTACGGGGACGTTTCGGCTTGCCGAAACTCCAAGGAACCCGAAGGGTTCCCGCGCCCCTTGCCACCAACACAAACCAACCACCTAAAAGCCAAAGGGTCTGGGATTTGGGATGTTTCGGGCTCGGCCGAAACTCCAAGGAACCCAAAGGGTTCCCGCCCACCCAGGTCTTTCCGGAACTGTCACAGGCCGCTGCCCGCCGCCACCCGCCAGAACACCGCTGCAACAACAGCCCCTGAGTCGAATCCGCCGAGACCCAACCACTACCGTGATCCCAACGCGGCCGCGCCGGAGCTCGCTAAGCCATCCAATACCGCACTCAGTAAGCAACGACCACCTGAAGTAGCGAAGACGCGTCCGCAGACGCGTCAACACCGCCTTCAGTAACCAGACGACCACTCCAAGTAACGGAGAGGCGTCCGTCGACGCCTCCAAGCAACTACGAGAAATGGGTGGCCCAGGGAGTTGTGAGTTTGTTCGGCAGTTTCGACGGAGCGGTGATCCGATCGGTCTCGCAACACAGGGACGATTTCTCAACAAGCGCTTCAAACTCGCCGATGCTTCAGTATGAGCGAGGTTGCTGACTGGCAAGACGTTCTGCGCTCCGTGTTAGGGCCCGGACTTACAACGGAATGGATCCTCGCTTACCTCGAAACCGGCATACTCACCCGGAGCAGTTGGATCACCCACGAAGCCCGTAGGATTCCTCGAGCGTCGGTTGGCGCCTTGGAAATGACCCCGTCAATTACCGGGAACCCCCAACTTGAGGCCTCAGATGCCAGTAACAGCAAGTCTCGCCTGGATGGCCGTCGACCACCATCGGCAAGACGCACCAGCCGAGCACTCAGCCGGTCAAGGTGACTGACCAACAAGACTGGCTGCTCTCCAGAAACCTCAGGCGAAGGAGCGCCACCTTCTGCTGGCTGCTCAATCGGGCTGGCAAGGTTGCATAACTCACCTCCAACGAAGAGCGAGATTGGCCACAGATCAAGCCCTGTCCCCCGGCTACTGAGACGACCAACAACAAAATCCGGCGGTCCAGTGGAGGCAAGCCGTTCTAGGTTCTGGACCGCCACCAATGAGCTTGGTCGGTATAGAAGACGAACGTGAACCTCTTGGCCTTCTGACCACAACACCCATTCGAGCTCTTGGGTGATGCTGTCGAATCCGATTGGCGATACCTCACCTTCGACACAAAGCACGGCCCAGTTTGGCGCTTTCTGACCCAACAGGCGACTCGCTGAGGCGGGCCGTTCTCCGGACCAGGCGAGCGATTCCAGGTTGTCCCGACCAATTTGGCGGCCCAATGAGGCCGTCACCGATTCGCTACCAGACAGTCGCCCCTGATCGCTGAGCTGAGCATTGGACAAAGACACCCGACGTCCGGCCAAGGATGAAACTGAACCCGCTCCCTGCCAACCCATTGCCTCTGGCAAGATCTGGCCGTTCACTCTTCGGGGCCTGGCCACAGAGAAGATCCGTTTGGCTGACTCAGCCAGAACCGCAGTGGAGCCAGCAAAGCGATCATCGCCCCACGAGTAGTGCCCCAGACCAACAAGATCCAGGTGACCGACCGGTTGATAGTGCGCCCGCGCAAGACCAGCGAGACCATCGGGTACCTGTTTTCCCTCGGCAAGCAACGCTTGCAGGGCTTCGGCAACGACGGCGATCTCCGACAGCTGCTCCAACAGTCGCGCTGAGTCTGCCTCGGGCGATAGCGCCCCAAGAGCATCAACATGGTCGGCGGCGCGTTCCGCCAGAATTGACAGGCGATAGAGCTTCACACCTCGGGCCGAAGCGGCCAGGGAATCCAGCTTCTCTCGATCAGCCTCACCAAGGTGGAGGAGTCCGGTGATCAGAAGGGTCTGGCAGAGACGCTCTGCCCGTTGGGTCACCTGTATTCGTGCGGCCACCAACTCGACCGGCCGAGCACCTGACCCCTCCTGCACGC
The DNA here is from genome assembly GCA_003231975.1 of Acidimicrobiia bacterium. GTDB lineage: Bacteria > Actinomycetota > Acidimicrobiia > Acidimicrobiales > SZUA-35 > SZUA-35. The sequence goes on along the minus strand of QIKW01000017.1, from coordinate 9,229 downwards.
TCATTTCACGACCCTGGGTGAGCCAAAGGGCGAGGATCGCCAGGGCGACAGACCGCCGATCATTTGGCCCCGGTGGCTTGACAATTGCCTCCTCCAGTAGCGGAGTGAGAAAGCGAACACTGGCGTAGGGAGGCGGAAGTTCGATAGTTACGTGTTTGGTTCCACTTAACCCGATCTCATCTGGATCGATCGAGGCGATCCGACGAATGGCCCATCGGCAGTCGGTCTGCTTGGCCCAAGCCTGGAGCTCGTCGTCGCCGAGCTCCAAAAGAACTCGACGGATCTCGTCGGCCGACAGTGACCTTTCCAGACCACCGGCCTCAATATCTGGCTGCTCGTAGTCGCGCAGGTGCACGATCCCAGCCAACAGATGCTGGCACACGCCCGCCGTCGCGCAGATGCACTGTGCCTGGTTCAGCGGCAGATCCCAGCCAAAGGAAACTGTCCAGTCTGATCCGGATAGCCCGATTCCGGTGGCGCCTACGGACAGCTCAGCTGTGCCATCAACAAGCTTCTTGGCCCGACGAACCAATCCCTTGTTAGCCAGGTGCTCCAGGGCCGAGTCGTCGTAGCGTTTGGCCTGGGCCAGCAATTCGGCCAGGCGACTGTCCCGAGCTTCGGTAGAGGCTGCCTTCTTGGCATTCACTGCATCACCTTGGCTGCCCATTGAGCGAAAGACTTTGGAGTCATCGCCGCTACGGGCATTCCGGCGGCAGCGACTCGCTCCGCGGTGTGGTGGTCAAACGCTGGGCCCGTACCATCTTCCAACGCAGAGAGACCCATCAGTGTCACGCCAGATTCCACCAACCGGGAAACCGCTTCAAGGAGCTCCTGGACCGGGCCCCCTTCATAGAAGTCGGTGATGAGGGCGACGATAGTTCGGCTGGGGTTGGTTACCAGTTGCTCGCAGTAGCGGAGTCCTTGGCCAATGTTGGTGCCACCCCCAAGCTGAACAGACATCAGTGTCTCCACAGGGTCGTCACTGAGGTGGGACAGGTCGACGACGGAGGTGTCGAATACCACGAGCTTCACGGTGACGCCGGGCAGCCCCGACAAGATACCGGCGAGTACTGCGCTGTGGATGACCGAGCTGACCATTGACCCGGATTGGTCGATGCACAACACGATGTCCCAGGGGTAGCGCAGGCGGGATCGGCGGAAGAAGGTCACGCTTTCAACGAGGAGACGTTGGCGCTCTTCGTCCCATGTTCCCAGATTTTGCTCGATCGTTCGTAGGGCATCAAACGACCCGGTTGGACGCCTCGTTCTGCTTTGCCGGTTAACTCGTCCGCTGAGGACCGATTCAAGTTCTGAGCGGAGCCGCTTCATCAGGTCCTCGACAACGGTTGCCACTAGCCGACGAACGGCGGCAAGAGCCTCCTGGGGCACTCCCGATTTGAGGGAGAGCAGAAGCTGGAGGGTGTTGAGGTCGGCCTCAACCTTCTCTAACGCCCGAGGGTCCGTCAGCAGTTCGGTGAGGCCGAACCGTTCAACTGCTTCAGTGGTGAGTTCTTGCGCCACCTCGTCAGAGAAGAGTTCCCGGGTCGAGTCCAACCAGTCGACGATGTGAGGTGCCGATGCCTCAAGCCCCGCATCCCGCGGGCCAGCACCTCCATCACCGCCAGCACCTCCATCACCGCCAGCACCGCCGGCTCGCAGCCCTCGACTCTCATAGAGTCGGTCATAGAGGAAACCCAACGCGACGTCCCGACTTGCGGCTTCACCAACCGGTGTCGGCAAGCGATCTTGTGAATACTTGCCGAGGACCAAACGCCAGCGCTGTTCAAGTTCACTCATGTCTCGTCAACCACCAGCTCAAGCCAAGCGCCAAATCCGTCGTCCGCCAGCTGCCTGAGTGCTTCGGCCGACTTGAGCGAATGCTTCAATACTTCGGCCTCTGTGATGCCGACGACGCTTACGTTCACCCGGCCACCGGTTGTCTCCATCACAGCTTCGGCTACCCGATCGGTCTGGCGGGGAGTCAGCGATGCGAACGCCGACCGCAGCCCTGGTACTCGACGAAGGAATTGTTCGCTGCTGTAGGAACCGAATGCCGCGGATAGTTCCTCTATTAGTCCGTCCACCTCCCAGATCGCATCACGAGCAACGAGAATGAGCCCGCTCAAGAACTCGGCCCCCACCTTGGCATCGGCTGCGGGGTCGAGATGGCCTCGTGTCATGGTGAGCAAGTGGCCGTCTTCAATCCGCCCGCCTCTCCATTCCAAGCCTCCGATTGCTCCGCGTAACATGCCAGGTGCCACCTGACCGCGTTGGTTGGAGAGCACGGACCAAAACAGCTGGTCGTCAAGCTGAGGCCAAGCGGCAGTGGTCACAATCCGGTGGAGTGTGTCAAGGCTCGCCACCAGACCACGCCATTCTTGTTCGGGGGCCTCATGCACTCTCCCTCCCAGCTGGCATGCTCGAACAAACAGTTGGCTGGCAAGCTCTGGAAGGGCCGTTAGGTCGGTTCCTCCCAGTGGTTCTCTTGCCGTCCAAAGCAGTTCGGCTTCCGACAGAGCCCTCACCACATCCGGCAACGATGGATCGACAGCGACCCGTTGGCGAAGGTCAGCAATCCCCGCCCTCACAACCGCCGGGACGCCTCGCTGGGCCGCCTTCATTATCAGATTCATCACCTGAGCCGCACTTGGCTGTTGTTCCAGCAGCTCCTCAAGGTCCTTGCGCGTCTTGGCACCAACAGCTTCAGCAATGCTCGAACCCCAGAGTGAAGCTTCAGCGAGTGAGACATCTGTGCCCCCATCCAGTTGAACAAGCCACCGTTCTCGGATCACATCTCGACCGCTCGTTCGAGAGAAGCGGAGCGGGGTGGTGCAGCGGCCGTAGTGAACTCCGATTGCTGCCAGACCATGCAGGAACCGTGAACGGAATCGGTCCCGTTCACTTCGGTAGACGTCGAGGTTGAGCTGCTTTGGTTCCGCGGTGTCTCCTGGCATAGCAAACTTCAGTACCAACCGGTCGAAATCTTCGGCCAACGGGACGCGTGGCGTCTGAGGGGGAACCGAACCAAGATCGAATCCTGTCATTTTCAACCTGGCAACAGAGCGGACTCGATTGGTTGGCGAATCTTCCCCCTTTGTGAAACAGCTAACGAGGGCATCGATGGCGTCGTTCCTGGTGACGAACGCTCTCCCCCGCAGTCGGCGAAGCTGCTCTGCTGCAACGAGGGCGTCAACCACTGAGGGCAGGCTTGGCTGGCCGTCGCCAGCTACCTCCCGTAACGCGTTCGCCACCTCGGCAATAAGCACGTGGGCGTAGTCCTGGGTGCTATCGGCTGACGAAGTCCGAGCCTCCCAGACCCATTGGTACCAATTGGGGCTCGGCATTCCGGCGGCATATCCCGCCAGTGCGTCCAGCCGATCAAAGCTATAACGAAGGAGCCCATGACCATTGTCAAGGATCTCCAAGCCCGGTTGCTTGCGATCTTGGTTGGGATCCGGTGTCGAGAAGTCAGAATCTTCCGCCGATTCTCCATTGAGCAGGCTCTCCACAAGGCCGGGAAGCACAACGGTGTGAAAAGCCCCCGCCACAACGATCACGGGCCGGGTGTCAGCCTCTGATTCTCGGTCGCGGAGGACCTCAACTATACCTTCCGCCATCGCGGCCTCGCGTGCCAGCGTTCCATCGGATGCAAGGTCAGCCGACTCCGCATCCATGCGGGCCAAGGTGCCGTAGGTCAATACCGCAGTAATAGCGGCTTCGGGCGTGTCGTCTCTGCCTTCGACCATCTGGTCCCAGAGTTCATTGTGATCTCGACAGCCGATCTGTCGCGCTGCCTCACCCAGAGTCTGAGAGAATCGGTAGCGCTGCTCATCGGTGTGACCGGCCGAAGAACTGGCGAACCGAGCAGAGTGCTGATAGTCAAGATCTACGAACCCCAGTCGAGCGCCGCTCTTGTGGCCAGCTCGTAGGGCCACCAGCTCAGGCGAGTAGTCACAGAACGGGAAATAGGCCCCGAACCGCTCAGGTTCCGCAGTGTGTTGTTCAGCAGCCTCGGGTGCCGGTTCCGGATCTGGTTCATATCTCGAAGCGATCGAAACGTGGGAGTAGATGGCGAGAGGCATCCGGGCACTCGGGTCCAGTAACAATTCAATCTGATCATCGAACGACGGCGGTCCTTCTATCAGTACTGCGTACGGCTGATGGTGCTCGATGAGCGACCGAACGTGGAGCGCGCACGTCGGACTGTGGTGACGAATTGGGACATAGATCACCGGTGGCTCCAGCAGACGAAGCGCTTGGGCTCGAATCTCTTGATGATCAGCAATCGGATCGGTGCTCATGCGGTCAACCAAGCTCGTTGCGGACGCCCCAAAGGTCTTTCCATACCCCGGACCGCTTCTTCACCACCACATCCAGATAGTTGCGCAACTTCGCCTCATCATCGGGATTGTCCTTGAGCACCGTGCCAATGAGCTGACGTCCAATGTGGCGACCGGTTGGAACCCCATTGCCTAGGTAGGCGGCGTCAAGTGAAGCTGCATAGTTGATGGCGACTGCCTCAGCCGTTGACATGATTGCGGTCGGTCGTTCGACTACAACTCCTTCGCGCGTCGTGCCCGAGCGCAATTCGTTGAAGACAGTGACAAGAAGCTCAACCACATCGGGAGGAGTTTCGACGTCAACCCCCGCATCGGCCAGTAGCCGCTCGGTCTGGGCAAGGATCAGCTGCCGTTCCAGGTCGGGGTCAGCGATAGGTCGAACCGTTTCGAAGTTGAAGCGGCGCTTCAACGCCGAAGACATCTCATGCACACCGCGGTCGCGAAGGTTGGCAGTTGCAATCAGATTGAAGCCGCGGCGAGCCCCGACGAATCCTGCTTCTCCGAGTTGAGGAATGGATAGGTGTTTGTCTGACAGAACAGCGATTAGGGCATCCTGAACTTCGGCTTGCATTCGTGTGATCTCTTCAATCCTGACCAGCTTTCCGGCCCGCATACCCGACAGGATTGGGCCAGGAACCAATGCCTCTTCCGACGGGCCGTTGGCGATCAACATCGCGTAGTTCCAGCTATAGAGAATCTGATCTTCGGTGGAGCCGGCCGTGCCTTGGGCTGTCAGGGTCGAGTCGCCGCTGATGGCAGCAGCAAAGAGTTCAGAAAGCATCGACTTCGCAGTTCCTGGCTCCCCGACCATAAGCAACCCTCGGTTGCCCATGAGCGTGACCAAGCAGCGGTCGACAAGAGGATCATCCCCAAAGAATTTCTGGCCTACTCCCAGCCTCTTGTCACCAAGGATGAAGCTTCGCACCGCCCGAGGAGTGAGACGCCAGCCATCGGGCTTCGGCCCCGCGTCATTGCTCACCAGTGCGTCAAGTTCGGATTGCAGCCGCACCTCAGTCGGCTGTTGCACATCGCTCATCCTCACACCTTCTTCTGGTAGCCAGGGTCCTTCTGGTAGCCAGGGTCAAAGCCTGACCCCGCCTGGGCAATGGCCTGGACCTCAGCGTAGAACTCACTCAGCAGGATGGCGGGAACCTCCGCCAGCTCAACTGCCATTGACACGTCGACGTATTGAGCCCGTTCATCAACGAAGTACATCTCGCCGACCGCACACGTCCAGGAACCAACCTCATAGGCAGACGCTGGGATGCCGTCCAACACGGTAACGACTGCCTTGAGGTTGATGTTCGGAGCATCCTTGACCAGTTCAAACACGATCCCGCCGTCTTGGGGATCTCCGAATTGCCACCCGTACCGGTTCATCTGTCCTCGAAGGGAGCCATCATTGTGTGTGAAGCCAACGAAGTCCCGAATGACGGTCTGGTCTTTTTCGGGTTCAAACCGAGGTCGACCAAACTGAGCGAAGAGAGGTTCGATCTCATAGTCGGAGAGATGACACTGCCAGGCTGAACCGGCGTCGATACCTATTAGCTGCTCGTGAGCAATCGAAATGTTGGCCACCGCAGGCAGCACAACGTCATCGTCATCGACGCCGAGGAGTGTTCCATCGGTGAGGGGCCGGAAGACCGCAATTTCACCGTTATCGGCCTGAGCGGACCAGACCAGCCGGTTCGCCAAACGGACCATGACAGGATGTTGCAGGAAGTAGCTGGTGAAATCATCGACGCTCCACGAACGCTGGATGCACATGGCGAGATGAAGTCGAGCCGGCTGCAGTTTTGTTGCGGTCTTCAGTTCCTTCTTGGCCGCCGAGAAGTCCTTTTTTAGGTCTTTGATGAGGTCAGCATCCTCATCGGCTCGCCCTCTGGGGAGGGACCGGATGGTCTTTCCGCTCTCGTCGTTCACGAGGGTGATGGTGAGATCATCGCCAAGTTGGGCGGTGAAACTCCGATCCCCGTAGCTGATGATCTGGCGCGCAGTCTCGTTGAATCCTCCCCTCGGCACACTCCGATCGGCCAGATCTTCCATGGTCCACCCGTGCCGTTCAGCCAGCAATTCTGCCTGGGTCAGTGCTTCGACCTGGATCCCCTTCGGCCGGAACCGGGTGGCGATCGACATGACTACTTGCACGGTTGACGGCTCGTCAATCCATGCCAGCATCTGGAGGAGGGCCTTCACCTGACTCACGCGGTGGCCGCGGTGTTTCTGAATGTAGGCCATCGTTCGGTCAGCGACTTCGGGTCCAGCCGAAGCAGCGACGACTGCGAGCAACCCCTTGCTTGTGGTGGCTGAGCCAACGATCTGTTGCCGAAAACTGGCGCAGAGGTCATCGGTGACCTGCTGAGGCGTCATGTTGGCATTTGCCCCTAGACGGCGCTGCGCAGAACGAAGAGATATTGCTACAACGCGTTGGGCTTCGGCCATCGCTTCGTCCTCGTTGAAGCAACGAACATCTTCAGCCATCCAAAGGTCCAATATGGTGGCACCAAGTGCACGAACTTCGCCTTGGTTCATATTGTCGAAGTGGCGTCGCAGGATTGGTGAGGGTTCTGCGGTCTTGTTCCGCACGGCCGAGGCCAGGAACCAGTGGATGATCTCGGGGGCGACCGGCTTGCCGCCAGCCCAAGAGACCGCCGGAAGTGCATCAAAGTCAAGCCAGGAGACACTCTTGGGAATGGCGGACTTCTTGGCCAAAGCTGTGGTGGCATCGGCAAGTAGCGTTTCGGCACCAAGGAATTCCTCGATCGGTTCGTGCAGCATCTCCAGCGCGACAAGAAGGGCTGCCTTGACCCGATCGTCGCTTTCCTTCTTGGCTGCTTCACGCATCGGGTCCGCAGACCTCGGGACAGGATGAGCCCGAAGCCACTCGGCAGCGCCAAGCCGCTCAACTCGTTTCCGGCTGAGCAGGTAGGGAAGAACGCTGTCGACATCGTCTGAGCCGACTACTCGATACAGGTCTGTCATGTCAGTCTTGAAGCCACCCACCGCGGCCTGAACCAGTGCCTTGTGCAAGGTGCCTGGAATCGGGCTGGCGACTTCCATTGTTCCGAAAACCATTGCCCGGTCCAAAGATAGGTCCAAGTAGTAGAAGTGATCTTTGGTTTCCAAGAATTCGATCAGGTCGGCCTCGTGATAAAGAACCCACCGGGTGATCTGTTCGGTTGTCCAGAGCGCCGGATCGGCGGCGCGCAGAGCGGCCACCACGTGAATCAGCAGATCAAGTTTGACTCCGTCGTGATCGGCGACGGCTGTCAGGTCGAGCGGCGAGAGATTGCCAGTCTGGGCAAGAACAGAAGCGACCGACCGACCCATGCGGGTGAGCGTCCATGCCGAGCCCAGTAGCAATCGAGCGCTGTGACTGGTGCCAAGTTGCCGCAATATCTTGGCCTTCGTGCTCAGTAGCGGATCACCTCCGTGATTGATCATGCCGCGAGGCACCGGTTCGCAATTGAGAACTGCGAGGAGTCGGACATTCGTGGGATAGAGGCCTTCGATCGGCTTGAGATCACGCTCGAAAAGGGTTGACAAGTGGACCGATGGGAGCTCTGGACAGTCGACCACCGGTTCTGGTTCTGGATCCGCGTTCAGTTCGAGCAGGGCTTCTTGGACGGCTGCCGATCGGTCGCTAACAAGATTCTCATTGGCCCAAAGGCACAACCTCTCTCGTTCGTCAAGATCGGAAACATCAATGAGGGTCAAGAGCGCCCGGGCCCGCTGGGCGGGTTTTGCAGTGACAGCAAGATGCCTCAATTGCTCGGATGCAGTATTGGTTGACAGACGCCCAAGTGCTGTTCTCGCGGCCTTGCGAAGCGCCTTGCTGTTCGCAGTCGCAGCGTCACAGACCTGGGGCGCCAGCGAGTCGAGGGTGGTTTGCTCCAAGTTCTGTAGACCGCTCCAGACATTCGCCTGATCCTTCCGCGGCGAGGCAAGAGCAGCACGAATGGTCTCAACCTCCCGGCGAACGAACTCGTCGAACCCGCCGAGTCTGCTCATCCTCGCCGCGGTTTCAGCCCACCCATGGACACTCAGGAGCAGGTCGAGAATGTCCCGGTGCCCCCAGCCAACGACAGATCCGAATTGTTCCAGATCCCGAATTGACACAGCCTCACCGCAATCGCGCAATAAACCATGGAGTACCCCAAGGAACGATGTGTTGAAAGAACTAACCCTGCCTAGGAAAGAGCTACGCCGATTCTCGGGAAGTGCGGCAGCAATCACGAGAACAATTCGTGGTTGGTCCCGCAATAGATCAACTACAGCTTGATGTGAATGCCAGAACTCCGCTTCTGGATGAAGCCACGACTTGGCTGCATTCGAGGTGGCCGACGGGGGCAGCTGGCCGGTCCCAATGTAGTCAATTAGGGATGACAGACCAGAGTAGGACGGAACCACAGACCGGAGGGCGGCCTCCCACGATCCTCCAAATGAGTCGAGGTCGAGGATGTCACCCTGGCTAACCCCAGACGGCCTCGCTGAAGCCTGACCTTTCCGACCGGGCATTCCCTTGGTGCTGCTCACCGCTACCTCTACCTGCCATCTAGTTACCGGATAGGCCAATGCTTCGGGTTAGTCTCATGCCCAACCGGGTATCGGACAATCGGCTCCTCTCCTTGACCCACTCTCCACGATGTTCTGGCACCTCACAAGAGAAGAGTTGAGCAGACGTCTAGTCGTCCAGCACTCCTGCCATTAGCAGGCCGATCTTGTCTCGCTCAGCTTCCTCAGAAGGAATCATGGCGACGATCTTTCCTTCGAACATCACCGCAATACGGTCTGACAAGCCGATGACCTCATCGAGATCCTCTGAGATCAGCAGGGTGGCCGTTCCCACATTTCTCTGCTGAATCAACTGGGAATGGATGTACTCAGCC
>QIKW01000030.1 GCA_003231975.1 Acidimicrobiia bacterium | reverse complement strand
AGAGATTCGACGGTTCCGCCCGCTGCCAGAAAACGGCGACGAAGGTCTTCAACTCCGGCATCCCAACTGGGGCTTCCCAGCATCGGCAGCACCGACTGGAGGAGTGCTCGGAAGTCGGTTCCCAACGCTGGCGTCATGATGGTCACGAGCGGAACTCTAGCAGACGCTCATGACGAAGTCTATCGGCCGGGCCGGCTAGGGCGAGCGGCTATTTGGGCTGGTTTAGCGTTCTTCGAGGGAGCCTGGGGTTGCCCCAAAGAGTGAGAAGCGCACCGTTCGCAACAGCAATCGCAGCCAAGCCAAGAGAGCCGACCGGGTCAAAGGGAAGAAAGACAAATCCCAGCTCATAGGCCAAAGCGCCGAGCGCCGCGTCGCCAACAAACGGATCGAAGTCAAACATGATCGGCCAGCCAGCGACTAGGTCATAGAACAGGAGACCGAAGAAGAATGCGGCCATTGCCAGCGCAGTCACGAGCAGCCTTTCTGGGCGCCGAGCTAGAAGCCATAGTATTCCTGCCACGAGGGCGCTGAGAGCGAGTACAGCGACTAGCTCTGTGACAATGATGGCTCTAGGCTCCCATCTTTGGCCTGGTCCGGGGCTGAGGAGATTCAGGAGTTCTGGATTGGAACGTTCTGGCCAGAGCTGGTCGATGCCGAGCGTTGCTCCTCGATGTTTTGCCAGCGCGACAGCGGAAACCAACATGGCCCCTGCCAGTGCCCAGACCACCGCAGCCGTAGTTGCTCGGCCTGGCTTCTTGGCGATCAGCTTGCCGACAGAATGAACGCTGGCCGCTAGTGCGATGATCGACAGCGGCTTGAGAACGATGAGGGCCGCACCAGCGATGCCGTCGAAACCGTGGGGCTGGTGGTTGCTAGTTTGGAAACGGATGTTGTAAAGCAATGCGTACGCAACTGGCACAAGTACCAGGAGGACTGCGGGGGCGCGACCTCCATTGAGTCCTGCGTGGGTCCGATCTACACCCGCAGGCGTCCTCGTGTCGGTTGGCACACCTCTAGTAAACCATAGGTGCAACTGGGCCGCGGGCGGTGAATACTCTGCTGGTGAATTCGCCAGACGCCTCGTCTGCCAGTTGGTGGCAGCAGAACGTTCGAAAGCTGACCGCTGAGTTCGTTGGGACGGCCTTTCTGCTGGCTGCGGTTGTTGGCTCTGGGATCATGGCCGAAAACCTCACTGACGACGTTGGTCTGCAACTGCTTCAGAACGCCTTTGCAACCGCTGGTGTGTTGGCTGCGCTGATCTACGCCTTGTCTGCGGCGTCCGGTGCTCACTTCAACCCGGTGGTCACCCTGGCCGAGCGGGCGTTTGGCCAGCTGGATAGCCGCACAACCCTTGGTTACATCGGGGCTCAACTGAGCGGGGCCATCGTCGGGGTGATTGTTGCGAACCTGATGTTTGATCTGCCCGCAATCGAATGGTCAACCAAAGACCGCTCGGCATCCAACCTCGTGTTCGCCGAAGTGATCGCCACACTTGGTCTGCTGATGGTGATCTTCGGGCTGGTTCGCTCTGGTCGGTCACACGCAGTAGCGGTTGCTGTTGGCGGCTACATCGGTGGTGCCTACTACTTCACGTCGTCAACTAGCTTCGCTAACCCGGCGGTGACGGTGGCCCGTACGATGTCAGACACCTTCGCCGGAATCCAGCCCGCCTCGGCCCCTGCTTTCATTGCCGCCCAGTTGGTGGGTCTCGGGGTTGCCCTTGGCTTGCTGAGGATCCTGTATCCGAACGATGAGTCTGGCAACTGACCGTTCCGGAATCGGGCGCCACTACGTTGGGGAGCCGTGGAGTTCCTGACCAACCCCGTTGACTGGTGGATAGATCCATTCCTGAACAACGGGTTCATGCAGAAGGCGCTGCTTGCGGGGCTGCTTGCGGTGCTGAGCACCTCGGTGGTTGGCACGTGGGTTGTGCTTCGCGGGATGAGCTTCCTTGGCGACGCCTTGGCCCACGGTGTTCTCCCTGGCATCGCAATTGCGTTCGTGCTTGGCACCAGCACCACACTGGGCGCCTTCGCTGCTGCCATTGTGATGGTGCTTGGGGTCAGCCTGCTGAGAACCCATTCCCCGCTTCCCGAAGACACTTCCATTGGCGTGCTGTTTGTCGGGTTCCTGGCCCTGGCCGTTGTGATCATGTCTAGCCAATCAGGGGCATACGCCGGGGAGCTCAGCAAGTTCCTGTTCGGGTCGATCACAGCAGTAGACAACGCAGACCTGGTGCGGGGCGCTGTTGCCGCCGCAGTTTCGTTGCTGGGAGTTGCGCTGTTCTACCGCTCGTTCCTGGTGATGACCTTCAACGAAACCCAAGCCAAGTTGCTGGGGCTGAGGCCCAGGTTCGCCAACGCGGTGCTGCTGGTGCTGGTTGCGGTTTCCATCGTTGCGTCCTTTGAGGCGGTTGGGAACCTCTTGGTGTTTGCCTACCTGGTTGCCCCTCCGGCGACTGCAACCTTGTTGGTTCGACGGGTGCCGCTGATCATGGCAACCGCGGTGGTGCTTGGCTCGGTTTCGGTGGTGGTTGGCCTGCTGATCAGCGTGAATCATGGCACCGCGGCGGGCGCGTCGATGGCCCTCACTTCGGTGGTGATTTTCTTGGTAGTTGTGGTTGTGAAGGCCGCAGGCAAAGCGCTTGGCTCTGGCAGTCGAATCCCGCAAAGCGCAGCGCCACGGTCGCACTGATTTCTCAGTCGGTCATTGGCCGCTGTCAAGCGCCGATTTCAGATTGAGGTGTTCAACGAATGGCAGAAAGTCCCGGTCGGCAAAGAGCAGTCGATGACCCCGTTCGATGCAGAATGTGGCGATGACGGTGTCGATGGATTTCCGTACCGTGATGCCGATTCTGCGGAGAGCGCGGAAGTTTCGCGCCCCAACAACGGCAAGGTCCGGGTCTAGAAGCTGAAACGTGGTCAGTGATTCGAAGAGTCTCTCAGCCTGACCGAACTGATCGTCTGACCGGAATCCTTGGAGCACCTCGAGGACGATGTAGTCGCCAACGGCCAACGGCTCAACTCCAAGGAGAGCGTCGAGTCGGTCGGTCTCCCGGTTCTGATTTCCGTTGAAATAGTCGATCCAGACACTGGAGTCGACGATGATCACTAGCGAGTGGAGCGCATCTTGGCCAGATCGCCCTCCCAGCTAAGCTGTCCTCGGAATGACTTGATCGACTCCTGGCGCATGAGTCGGACAAGAGTCCTGAGTGCAAGGTCAACAACCTCGCGTTTTGATGCGGCGCCTGTGGAAGCCAGAGCCTCTTGAATGAGTTCGTCATCAATCACAATATTGGTGCGCATTTGCTGCTGATGTCTCCCGGCGATGGGTATGAATGATCAACATCGTACACATTCACTTCGCCGTTAACTGATAAGTTCCTCGGCACGCGCAGGCCTGTTGCTGTTGCCGTTGACCAGGGTTGTGGCTGGGCCTACGATTCCGCCAAACCTCGAGTCGGGCAGGCAGCGAGGCTAAAAGGTGTGTGCCCGTGCGCCTGAGAGCGGCGCTCGCAAGTTAGCCCGTCACTCCGACTTGAGAGGATGGCCATGGACTTCGGCTACTTCCTAAACCAAAGCAACCTCGGCCTCGAAAAGCCCTTCGGCGTGGTCTTGGCCGAAGGCCGAGAGGTTGCCACCTACTGCGACCGCAACGGTTGGCATTCCATCTGGACGACCGAGCACCACTTTGGCCACGAAGGCTTTGAGGTGTGCCCCAATCCAATCCTCATGAGCGCAGATTTTGCGGCAAGGACCAGCCGGATTCGTATCGGTCAGGCTGCCAACATCGTTACCTTCCGCCATCCCCTCCAGCTGGCCGAAGACCTGGCCATGCTTGATCACCTCAGTGATGGGCGGCTGGAGATAGCGGTTGGCCGCGGCGTGTACCCCCGCGAGATCATCAATATGAACCCAAAGGCCGACCTTCGTGACCCCTCGACGAACCGAGAGCTGTTCTCCGAAACCTTGGAGGTGATGAAGAAGGCGTGGACCAACGAGTTCTTTTCCCACAAGGGCAAGCACTTTGAGTATCCGCACCCTGGCGTTTCCTTCCCCCACGCGCTTAGCCCGCCATTGGCTGAAAACACCAACCCCGACACCGGCGAACTCACCGCGCTTGCCTTGGTGCCACGGCCGCAGCAGTTGCCGCACCCGCCTCTGTGGCAGGTGGTAGACACGCCCCCGTCCATCGAGGCCGCGGGCAGAGAAGGCCGCAAGGCCATGTTCTGGATTCCCCCAACCGACTCGCTACTGCCCCGGTTCGAGATGTACCAAACCGCGGCGTCTGAAGCAGCGGGCACCGAAGTGTCGCTCGGTCAGAACGTGGCGGTGCTGCGAGACATGTTTGTTACCGACACGATGGCCGAGGCCGAACGCCTTGGCGGAGAGCACATGGTTCGCTACATGGAATGGGTGTGCCACTTCAGGGGCTTGGGCAACCACCGCTTTCCTGGCGAAGAACTGCCAGAAACCAAGAACAAACTTGACCTTCTGACCTATGACTGGCTGCACCCCCGCAACATGTTGTTCGGAACCGCCGAGTACGTAATCGAAAAGATCGAAGAGATGGTTTCCAAGCTGAACTTGCAGACGCTGCTGGTTTGGTCAAGCTTTCCCGGCGTTGATCACCAGGCCGCGATGAACAGCATCGTTGGTTTCACCGAGCAGGTAATGCCTCACTTCGCCGCCAAGCCAACTGCGCCGGGCACCTAGATGCAGCCTGGCCCTGGCGCCGCCGCAACCTTCACCCTGGTAGAGGGTCAGGGGCCGCCCCTGGTGATGATTCACGGCGTCGGCCTTGACCACACGATGTGGGACAAAGTGATGCCCCAGCTCACAGCCACGCGACAGGTCGTTCGCTATGATTTGTTGGGTCACGGCAACAGCTCGGACCCGCCAGGGCCCCGATCGATCGACGACTTTGTTTCCCAGCTGCTAGGCGTGATGGACGCGCACGGCGTCGTCAAGCCCGACGTTGCCGGCCTCTCCCTTGGCGGGCAGATTGCCTTGGCGGCTGCGGCCCGCCACCCAGATCGTGTTGGCAGGTTGGCCCTGCTCAACACCGTGTTCAACAGAAGCGGGGAAGAGCAGGCGGCTGTTCGACGTCGTTTGGACGCAGCCGAGAAGGGCGGCATGACCAGGGTTGCCAGCTTGGCAATCAACCGGTGGTTCAGCCACCACTGGCAGGCCGCTAACCCAAACGATGTCAGCGCGGTGCGAACCCGACTGGAGTCGAATCGCCTCGGCGCCTACTCGAAGGCCTACCGGGTGTTCATCGAAGGAGACCCGCTGCTGCCGGGGGCCGCGGCCAACGTGCAGTCTCCAACTTTGGCAATGACGGGGGCGCTCGACCCTGGCTCAACACCAGCCATGAGCAGGGCGCTGGCCAAAGCTGTTCCCACCGGGCAGGCTTTGGTCTTGGACAAGCTCCGTCACCTCCCTCCAATAGAGTCTCCAGCGGTGTTCGCTCGGGCCTTGCTTGGGTTTCTCGATGGGGAAGAGGAAGTTTGATGACAGCGCCCGCAACTGATGAAACTGAGCTGGCGCAGTATCAGCTCTATATAGATGGTGCGTTCTGCGAGGCAGAAAGCGGGGCGCGGTTCAACTCGGTCAACCCGGCAACGGGCCTGGCGTGGGCGTCGGCTCCTGCTGCCGGTGAGGCAGACGTTGACCGGGCGGTTGGCGCGGCTGGCCGGGCGCTCAACGAAGGCGAGTGGCCAGCAATGAGCGCCACCCAGCGGGGCAAGCTGCTGTTTGGCCTAGCCGAACTCGTTGCCAAGAACGCCGAAACCCTTGGCCGAATCGAAACCACAGACAGCGGCAAGCTGGCCGCTGAAACCAAGGCCCAAACCGCTTACGTTGGCGACTACTACCGCTACTACGGGGGCCTGGCCGACAAGATCCAGGGCGCAACCCTGCCGATTGACAAGCCAGACATGCACGTGTTCACCACCCGTGAGCCAATCGGGGTAGTGGCCGCCATCGTTCCCTGGAATGCTCAGATGTTCCTCAGCGCCACCAAGGTTGGCCCGGCCCTGGCCGCAGGCAACACGGTTGTGGTCAAGGCATCCGAGGAGGCTCCTGCCCCCCTGTTGGAGTTCGCAAAGTTGGTGGACCAGGCTGGCTTCCCGCCAGGAGTGCTGAATGTGATCACCGGCTTTGGCGAACCGTGTGGGAGGGCGCTTACCAGCCACCGTGGGGTGGCGCGGGTTGCCTTCACTGGCGGCCCGGAAACGGCGCGCCACGTGGTTCGCAATACGGCAAACAACTTCGCAAGCGTTTCGCTGGAACTCGGCGGCAAGTCGGCAATTCTGGTGTTCGACGATGCCGACCTTGAGGGGGCTTTGAACGGTGCCATTGCGGGTAATTTCGGGGCCACTGGTCAGAGTTGTGTTGCCGGGTCGCGTGTGTTTGTGCAAGCCGGGATTCACGATCGTTTCATTGAGCGGTTGGTTGAGCGGGCCGAGGCCATCCGCATCGGAGACCCGCTGGACCCCTCAACCCAGATGGGCCCGCTGGCCACCGAGGCACAACGCGATCGCATCGAGTCTGTGATTGGCGAATCCACCGCGCATGGTGCAACGGTTCTCACTGGCGGAGGGAGGCCACCCGGTTTGGATGAGGGTTGGTACTTTCAGCCAACGGTGCTCGGTTGCCCGAACCAGGACGTGCCGAGCACGCGGGTTGAGATGTTCGGCCCGGTCATGTCTGTTCTGAAGTTCGACACTGAGGAGGCTGGTGTTGGCTTGGCCAACGACAGCGAGTTTGGTCTGGCTGCTGGGGTGTTCACGAGCGATGTGGCCAGGGCCCACCGCGTTGCGAAAGCTGTGCGGGCCGGAATCGTGTGGGTGAACACCTACCGAGCCATCTCGCCAATTTCGCCATTCGGCGGGTTCGGTCAAAGCGGCTACGGCCGCGAGGCTGGAATCGACGCCATGTATGACTACACCCGCACCAAGGCAGTTTGGGTCAACACCTCAAGTGAGCCAATGGCCAACCCGTTTGTGATGCGGTAGGCGCCTGCCCCTAGGCCGGGTTCGAGAGGGCCGACGGGGCCGACATGGTTGACATTGTTGACAGGGCCGGCATGTTTGGGCGGGGCCTGCCTAGCTCTGGACTCTGGTTGAAGGCCTGCTCAAGGGCGGCGGCTGCGCCGAGGAGGCGTCGGTCGCCATACATGGGGCCAACCACCTGAACGCCGAACGGTGTGCCGTTTTCGTCAAGGCCGCAGGGCAGCGCAATCACGGGATGGCCAACAACGGTTAACGACGAGGTGAGGGCCAGCCACGCCATGTAGTTGGGAACGGGCACGCCGTCTATCTCTTCCGGATTGCGCTGGGTCCATGGGAAGGGCGGCACGCTTGCTCCGGGACAAATCAGAACATCGAATTGATTGAATATGGCCTGGAAGTTTTGGTAGAGCTCCATCTGCGTGCGCCTCGCAGCCCCGAATTCCTCCATTGTTGTTTCGGTTGCTGCTTGGTAGCTGCTGCGAATGTTTGGATTGAAGTCTTCGTTCCACGAGGCAGCGCGGTCGGCGTACTGGGCAATGAACAGATCGCTGCGGAGCCGCCAATCTGTGGCAGGAGCGGCTGTGAGGTCGATCGGGTGCCGTTCGCAGAGCTGAACCAGAGAGCTAAGTTGCTCCATCCTGTTGTTGAAAGTGCGGCGGATCGTTTCCGAAACCAGAACGCCGCCAAGATCTTCGCTTATGGCCACCCGCAACGCGGCCGGGTCAACCGGTTCGGGATTGGCAAGCTTGGCCGCGTCGAGGGGGAAGGCCATTGGATCCAGCCTGGTTCGCTCGGCCTGTGTTCTGCCCGCAATCACCGAAAGCAACAAGGCAACGTCGCCAACCGAACGGGCCATTGGGCCTTGCAGAGAGTAGAAGGTTTGGGTGACAGATCGCTGCTCGTTTGGCACAACTCCGGGGGTTGCCCGGTAGCCGACAACGCCGCTATAGCAGGCAGGGATTCGCAGGCTGCCGCCGTGGTCTGACCCAGTGGCAAGCGGAGCCATTCCAGTGGCAACCGCTACTCCCGAGCCGCCGGAGGATCCGCCGCAAGTGAGGGTGGGGTCGAACGGGTTGCCGGTGGCGCCAACCAACGGGTTCACAGTGTTAGCGCCAATGCTGAACTCGGGAACGTTCGTTTTCCCGATCACCACCCCGCCCGCACTGCGGATTCTGGCCACGATCCCGTCGTCAGCATCCGGAACGTGGTTGGCGAAATCCTTGCTGCCGTATGTGGTGCGCAGGCCCTTGGTGCGTTGGATGTCTTTGATGGCAACGGGCAGGCCGTGCAGCGGGCCCAACGTTTTCCCAGCGGCGGCCGCGTCGTCAAGCTCTGCCGCCTGGGCCAGCGCTGCTTCGTCTGCTGTGGTGATGAACGCATTCAGGGCTGGATCGACGGCATCGATCCGCTCCAGGCACGAGGCAACCAGGTCTGTCGAACTCAGCTCGCCCTGCTCAATCAACAGCCTGGCCTGGGTTGCTGTGAGATCGCTTGGGGCCACCGCCAGACGTTAGTGCCACAATGGCGTGGTGACCGGGCTCCTCAACTTCACTGGTAGCACGGTTGTGATCACAGGTGCCGCTTCGGGCATTGGCGCCGCTGCTGCTGAGTTGTTTGTTTTGGCCGGGGCCGAGGTGCATGCGGTTGACGTTGCTCCGGTTACGGCGTCGGTGGCGGTGGCCGCGGCGTATCGGTGCGACCTTGGCGACGAGGCCTCGATTGGTGACCTGGTTGACCAGCTGCCTGGCGTGGTGGACGCCTTGGTTAACTGCGCGGGTGTTCCGAACGGCGGGCGTTTCTCACCTGGTGAGGTGATCGCCATCAACTGGCTTGGGCTGCGTGAACTTACTGAGACGGTGCTGCCGCTGATCCCGGATGGAGGCTCGGTTGTGCACGTTGGGTCAACCGCTGGCAGGGGATGGGCCGCCAACTCCGAGCCGCTGGCCGAGCTGACCGCGCTGGACTCGTTTGCCGACGGGGTGGCGTGGGTGGGCGCGAACGCGGGGGTGTGCGGAGATGGCTATGCCTTCTCAAAGCAGGCCGTGCAGTAC
The DNA here is from genome assembly GCA_003231975.1 of Acidimicrobiia bacterium. GTDB lineage: Bacteria > Actinomycetota > Acidimicrobiia > Acidimicrobiales > SZUA-35 > SZUA-35. Next base: position 3,421 of record QIKW01000030.1, on the reverse strand, counting down.
TACACAATGTGGCGCTCCGCCCAGACGCTGGAGGCAGGCGTTCGGATGAACAGCATCTGCCCCGGCGTAACGAACACAGCGCTGGTTGAAGACTTTCGTCGTGGCGTTGGAGATGCGGTGTTGGACCGGGCAACCGCGCTGGCTGGCAGGATGGCAGAGCCAGCCGAAATGGCGCCCGCGTTGCTGTTCCTGGCCGACGAGGCTTCGTCAAGCTACATCAACGGAGTGAGCCTGAATGTAGACCGAGGCACCGGGGCTGCTCACCTGCTTGGCACTTTCTGAGTCTGGAATTGCGTGGTTTCGGCCAGCTGTTAGGCGGCCAGCCTCCCCGATCACCCGGAACGACTGGTCGATCCCCATTAGTGTCTGATTATGGACAACTCGGAGCAGGAAAGCGGCTCGCTGCCTCCGGATTCCAGCTCGGGAAAGCCCAGGTTGGCAGGCGCGGTTCGATGGAACATTGCGGCACTGGTGCTAGCAACGATCACTGCGGCTGTGGTTGCCCTTATGCCGTCTGGGTCAAGGGGCACAGACAATGCCGATGGCAGCAGCGTGAGTTCGCGAACGTCTTTGCTTGAGTCTGAGGGCATCGGTGTGTTGTTGATCTTGGCGGTGCCGATATTGCTGGTGTCCATGCCGCTGCTGTTTGGCTCGTTGAGAAGAGCTAGACAGGCTCGACTCGTAGTTCTGGTTCTACTGGCGCTGGCTGTGATATTGGCCGCGGCTTCGGTTGGGGTGTTCTACTTGCCGACGCTTGGGGCCATGATCGCGGCGGCCGGATCTGGGCCCAGGAATTCATCGGGTGCCAACCCGCCCCCTCCCCGGGCCGCGCTTCCAGAGCGATAACTGCTCGATTGCCCTGTGCGGCTTCGATGCCTGGACTAGGCAACGGTTGCTGTACATGATGGCGGCGTTAGCTATGACGTCCTCTCTCATGGTGGTCGCACCTAGCCCCGCTAGCGCGGGCAGGAGCACTACATCTGGTGGCGCACCCGGGCAACTAAGAACAAATTCGCCAACGCCAAGTCGATTAGTGTCCAGGCCGTGTACAACTGCAACGGCACCGACAACTGGCGCACGCGTGCCTACGGCAAATACCAGAACAACAAGAACAAGACCGCCTACTCTGCTTCAAGGTCGCTGACTTGCTGAAATCCCGACTGAGCCGCGGCCAGTGCCCTTTGGTGCTGGCCGCGGTTGGCCTTCTCCTTTTGAGCGCCTGCACAGCCGGCGGCAACACAGCAACAGACGGATCACCACCAACTGAGGGAGCAGTAGAAGCGGCATGGCGCGCAGCCGAGCAGTGCTTGCGGGCCGACGGCTACGACGCATCGGCAGAGCAGACCGATTTGTCGGGGCGCGCCCAATGGGGCGTTTCCCTCGGCGGAGACGTGGAGGAGACCCAGGCCTTCCTTGGGCTTTATGACACCTGCGTGGCAGAGGCTGAGCGGCTGAACCTTGCGTTCGACCGGGCCAGGCTCCCTGAGGGCGCAGAGCAAGTTGAACTGGCGGCGTCTTTCGATCGGTGCATTGCCAACGCAGAGATCGAACCTCTTACCTATGACCGGGCCAATCCGGATGAGGTTTCGGCGCTAGCCGACGCAACAAGCAAGCTTGGCTATGCCCAAGACGACGAAACTGTTGGCGACGATCCTCGATTCGAAACTGTGCTTGGTTGCTTCCAGGCTCACGAGCTACTGTTTCCGGGCCGCTTTGAGGCCAACGACAGTTGAGGCGTACCAGTAGCCGGTTTGTTGTTAGCCGCTGGCCTGACTGGCATTCTGCTTGTCGTGGTGCAACTGCGGCCACAGAGCGGCGAGTTTGGTTCTGAGATCCAGCCCGTGTTGGGAATTGTTGAGGAAGAGCTGGCGGTGTTCAACGCCCCCGCCGAACTTCAGATTCGTTTTGACGCCCCGATTGAGCTTGTTGCGCCTGGACCGTCTGGACGCGTCACGCGGATTCATACCACCCCCGGGGATGTGCTGGGTAGTGGTGACCCTGTCCTTGATGTCGGGGGCACTACTTTGCTGGCTGTGCGAACCGAGGCTCCATTCTGGCGTTCGCTGTCTCGCCGTTCGAAGGGGCCAGACGTGGTCGAGATGCAATGCGCCTTGAGGGATCTTGGATTCTTAAAGGACACAGCTGAATTCGACGGCACATTCGGGACTGAACCCCTGCTGGCTGTCCGTTCGACGAAACAATCGGACGAGGCCGGGTTGACGACTTCGACCCCGGCGCGGTGATTTGGCTGCCGCCAATGTCAAGCGGGTTCGAGGTTGCCGAGGTTGTTCCTCAGGTCGGCCAATGGCTTCCCTTCGCTGGCACCCCCGTTCTGATTTCCCAACCAGCAATAGTTGAGCCCAGAGTTGTCATTTCTGAGTCCTTTCGCCGAGACGCATCCAACTTCAGCACGCTCTTGTTCAGTCCCCAAGACGGATCTTCTACCTCTCCCGTTGACTCGAACTGGCTGATCCCAGCGGTCGATGCTGCGCGTTTCGGTTCCGTAGCGGCTGGCAACGTCAGCGGTCAGGCGGATGCAGATTCAGCGGGCGACGACCCGGTGAAACTCCAAGGCTTTGTCACGGCCCAAGCCGGGCGGACCCGACTCCAAGTCCCAATAGTGGCAATTGTTGAAGAACCAGGCAGAACTTGCATTTATAGCCAAACAGAAGCCGGGCCGGTAGCCACAGAAATCCAACCGACTGGATCGTCCTTGTCGGGAGTCACCTACATCGAAGGCGACGTTTCGGGAGGAGACGTTGTGCTTCTCAACCCGTTTGATCTTGGATTCTTGGGATGCTGAAGCTTGAAGGCGTTGGCCACCAGTACGACCTGGGCGAGCCGGTTCTCAAAGACACTCTCGTTCGAGCGCGCGCTCAGGAGGTCTTCTGGCCCTGGTTGGAGCCTCGGGGTCTGGGAAGTCAACTCTGTGGACCAAGAGGAGGGAGTTCATTCTGTATCGAACGATCAACGTCTCATGGTCTGGGATGTTTCTGATAGCTGTAGGCGAAGCGATCGTCGTCTCAGTAGCAGCCGCCATAATGGCAATGGTTGCTGTCACGTTCGTAATACAGACTCCGTTGGGCACTTCGATGGGACTGTGGACGGTAGGGGTAGGGGGCCATGGGAGGCCTTGTGCTCTGCCTGCCATTGGCAATGGTTCTCTCGAATCGCAACATTGCGGCTGGTTCCAAAGACCTTTGATCACGTATCGAGATGCATGTCTTTGAAGTGGTTTGGGATGGTAGCGGTTAAATGCTTCTAAAATATGCAAAAAGAGTTGTCTCGCATCTAACGGGCCTCTATACTGCAACACATGTTCGTAATAGACGAGACACGGTTGGGAGACCTCAAAGAGGTAGACGACTGTTCTCTGCGAGCCCGAATCCATGACCTGAACAGCCAGGCCGCAAACATCAAC
>QIKW01000167.1 GCA_003231975.1 Acidimicrobiia bacterium | reverse complement strand
GGCGGCGGCCGACAAAACTGAATCGGCTCCACCTTTCGCCGTTCTCGACCGACTCAAGAAGAAAGCCTGGCTCGTCTCCGACCACTCGCAGGAAGGCTGCGACAGGCGTGGTGAGGTCGCCTAGCAGTTCCTGGGTTACTGGCACCGCTCGATGCTTTCGGGCCAGCGCTCGGAAGTCGTCGCGGGTTGTTAGGCCCCGCATCAAGAGGGGCCGAAAGTCTCAAAGAAGCAGCTGCGGGCACCGGTGTGGCAGGCCCCGGCCCCGATCTGGTCAACTCTGAAGAGCAGCGTGTCGCCGTCGCAGTCGTAGTGAGCGGAGCGGATGTTCTGATGGTTGCCCGAGGTGTCGCCCTTACGCCAGAGTTCCTGGCGGCTGCGACTCCAAAACACGGTGCGGCCGTGTTCCAGGGAAAGGGCCAGTGACTCCTGGGTCATGTGGGCCATCATCAGCACTTCACCAGATTCGTGATCCTGCACAATGGCTGGCACCAGGCCGTTCTGGTCGAACCGGATCTTCTGAAGTTGTTCCCCGGATGCCCGGATGGGCGTGCGTTCCGGCTGGCCCGTCTGATCTGGTTCCATAAGGATCGAGCCTGACCTTAGAGGTAGAGGCCGGTGTGGGAGTCGTCCAACCGCTTGGCCGCAACGGCGTGAATGTCTCGCTCTCGAAGAATGATGTAGTCGTGGCCGCCAACCTCAACCTCATAGCGTTCTTCGGGATTAAAAAGCACCCTGTCGCTCAGCTCCATCGAGCGAACGTTGGGGCCAACAGCAACCACCTGAGCCCAGGTGAGCCGCTTGCCGACCTGGGCCGTTGCCGGGATCAAAATCCCGCCGGACGACTTCCTGTCGGCATCAGGCCCTTCCAGTTCGACCAGAATACGATCGTTGAGCATCTTGATCGGGAGTTTGTCTTTCTTCCCCTGAACAGCATTCGTCTCGGATGACACGGTCTGAACGCTACCGTGCCTCGCCCATGTCGGTGGCCGCCCACGCCTCTGCGGGTCGGACAGTCAAACCCGCCGACGCAAGAGCCTTCTTGGCGTCGGCCACCGTTGCCTCGCCGAAGTGGAAGATGCCTGCGGCCAGCACGGCCGTTGCTCCGCCGTCGATCACTCCAGCAGCCAAGTCTGCAACGCCGCCAACTCCCCCGGATGCAATGATCGGCACCCGAACCGCATCAGCCACGGCCCTGGTCATCTCGATGTCGTAGCCCTCTCGGGTGCCGTCTCTGTCGATGGAGTTAACCATGATTTCTCCTGCGCCAAGGGCAACGGCTCGCTCAACCCACCGAATGGCATCTACCCCTGTTGCCTCCCTGCCGCCCTTCACGAAGATCTCGTAGCCGCTGTTGATCCCGGGGGTGTTTGTGCGCTTGGCGTCAATGGCAACCACGCAACACTGAGAGCCGAACTCTTCGGCTATCTCTGAGATCAGTTCCGGGCGCGCCACCGCCGCAGAGTTGACACTAACCTTGTCTGCCCCTGCCCGCAGCAAACGCCTGGCGTCGCCAGCGGTTCTGATACCGCCCCCGATTGTGAAGGGAATGAAGACTTGCTCGGCTACCGCTCTTGCCATTTCGACTGTGGTGTCTCGCTCTTCGTGCGAGGCGGTGATATCCAGAAAGATCAGTTCGTCTGCGCCCTGCTGGTCATACTTGGCCGCCAATGCAACGGGGTCGCCGGCATCAACCAGGCCCGCGAAGTTAACCCCCTTCACAACCCGGCCCTTGTCTACATCCAGACACGGAATCACCCTGACCACCTTCATGATCTCTCCCCCTCCGGTTTCTCTGGTGGTCCGGACAGAGCAGCTAGCGCCTCGGACACAGTAAAGGCTCTCTCATAGAGCGCACGCCCCGCAATGGCGCCAGCGAAGCGCCTGCCGTTCACATCGATTGCGGCCAGTTCAAGCAGGTGGGCGATGGTTCCGACGCCTCCAGAGGCGATGATGGGGATCTCGGTTGCCCCAAGCAGCGCGGCCAGGCCCTTTGTGTCAGGACCCTCCAAGGTTCCGTCAACCGCTATCTCGGTAACGACAAGCGCCGCAACGCCCGCATCGGCGAATTCGGCTGCCAGCTCGTGAACTGAGCGGCCGGTTCGCTCGGTCCAGCCGTGGGTTGCCACCTCGTCTCCCCTCGCATCAAGGCCAACCGCAACGCTGTTGTCTGCAGCAAGTCGCCGCACCAAGGCAGGATCCTCAACCGCGGCCGAGCCAATAACCACCCTCGAAACACCAAGGTTGAACAGGACGGTGGCGGCTTCGACTGTGCGTATTCCTCCCCCAACTTGAACGGGCACGTCAACTGCGGCGCAGATCCGGCCTATCACCGGCCGATTGACCGGGTCGCCGGTTCTGGCGGCGTCGAGGTCGACAACGTGCAACCACTGGGCGCCCTCGGCAACAAAGGCCTCGGCTTGGGCCACAGGATCGGACCCATAGACGGTTTCGCGGCCGTAGTCGCCCTGATAAAGGCGCACGGCGTTGCCTGCGCGCAGATCTATGGCCGGGAGTAGATCCATCACGAGGCGATTCTGGGGGCCATGGCAAGTTTGGTGAGGTTGCCAAGCAGCTTGAGGCCGTGGGCCGCTGACTTTTCAGGATGAAACTGGGTGGCCCACACGCTGCCTTCTCGCAGTGTTGCCGGCTGGGGGCCGCCGTAGTCACAAACAGAGGTGACGCTGCTGGTGAGCGGCGCAACCAACGAGTGGACAAAGTACATCCACGCCCCTTCCAAACCAGTGAGCAAAGGATCGGTGGAACTTGCACCGGGAACTAGCTTCAGCTGGTTCCATTGCATCTGGGGCCGAATCTCAGCCTCCGGCAGCCACTTGACCACACCGGGCAGGACACCGAGCCCTGGCACCCTTGGCGCTTCTTCTGAGCCTTCGAACAGCAACTGCATGCCAACACAGATCCCTATGAACGGCCGCGAATCAGCTGCGGCCGCAACGGCAATATCGGCCAGACCAGACTTGTGCAGTGCCGTCATGCACGCACCAAACGCGCCAACTCCAGGCAGCACAACCGCGGCCGCGTCACCAATAAGGCCGGGATCTGCGGTAAGCCGGGCGTCGGCGCCAACGTGACACAAGCTCTGCTTTGCCGAGTGAAGATTGCCAATCCCGTAGTCCAATACGGCGATAAGGGGCCCGGTCATCGGCTCAGGCCTCACGATCTGGAACTGAGCGGGATTCAACGGCAAGCGATCCCTTTGTGGAAGGCACTGCCTGGCCCTCAACCCGAACCGCGTCGCGAAGGCAGCGGGCCAGCCCTTTGAACGAGGCCTCGATGATGTGGTGGACGTTGCGACCAGACCTCAGGCTGACGTGCAAAGTTATGCCAGCCGAGGTGGCGAAACTGTGGAAGACATGTTCGGCCAGTTGCGGGTCAAACGGGGGCGAACCAAGCGGAAGCGACTCTGGCATAACAACATCCCAGACAAAGAAGGGCCTGCCCGAAAGGTCAAGCGCAACCTCAACTAGGGCCTCGTCGAGGGGGTAGAGCCCACTGGCAAAACGTCGCACTCCAGCCTTGTCGCCAACCGCTTCGTCAAAACATTGGCCAAGCAGGATGGCAGTGTCCTCAACTGTGTGATGAGAGTCAACCTGAAGGTCGCCTTCTGCCTCAACGCGCAGGTCGAACCCCCCGTGTCGACCGAGCTGATCCAGCATGTGGTCAAAGAACGGGAGGCCCGTGGACACCGCGGTGGAGCCGCTGCCGTCGAGATCGAGTTGGATCTCGATCGTGGTCTCGCCGGTCGCCCGGCGCTTGGTGCTGCGCCTGGCATCGTTTGCCGGTTTGGGGGTTGTCATTTCAGAACCTCGGTGAGTGCGGCCAGGAACCGATCATTGTCGCCCGGCGAGCCAACGGTTACTCGCAAACAACCATTGAGGTGAGGCCAGCCCGCAATGTTTCTCACAAGCACAGACCTGTCGACCAGGCCCTGCCACACCGCGTTGCCGTCACCACCCGGTGGCCGAAACAGGATGAAGTTGGCTCCGGAGGGCCACACCTCGGCTCCGAGGGAACGAAGTGCCGCTGTCAGCCGACCTCGTTCCTCGACGATTCCGGAAACTCGAGCCTCCATCTGGTCAAGGAACTCAAGGGCAGCCAGACCGGCTGCTTGCTTCAACACGTCGAGATGGTATGGCAGCACAACCTTTTCGAGCTCTGAGACCAGCCAGGCTGGCCCGATCAGGTAGCCGAGACGAGCGCCCGCCATCGCCCACGTTTTGGAGTAGGTGCGCGTCACAACCAGTGGAACATCGTCTGAGACCAAGGTTTCGCCTGCGAACGGGGAGAACTGACCGTACGCCTCATCGAGAACCAGGAGACCATCAACCTCAGTAACTGCCTGGAGCACCTGGCGAATGGTGGCCTCGGGCTCCACGATTCCGGTTGGGTTGTTCGGGGAGCACAAGAACGTGACGGCGGGCCGCTCGGTGCTGATAACGGTGCAGGCCTGATCTGGATCGACCAGGAAGTTGGTGTCTCGGCCCGCAACCACGGTGTGGGCCCCGGTTATGCGGGCGATGTGTCCGTGCAGGGCGTACGTGGGCTGGAAGGTGAGCACCGTTCGGCCCGCGCCCCCGAAGGTGAGAAGCACTGTTTGCAGCACCTCGTTGGATCCGTTGGCGCAGAAAACCTGATCGGCCGAGACGCCGTGAAGGCCCCCTATTGCTTCCCGCAGCTCCGTGGCGGCCCGGTCGGGATAGCGATGCCATTCCACAGCAAGCGCGGCGCGCGCCACCGCCTCGGCGAATCCTGCCGGCGGGGCGTCAGGCGCCTCGTTTGTGTTGAGCCGCACCTCTACCTCGACCTGAGGCGAGTGGTAACCCTCAAGTGAATCCAGGTCGGCTCGAACTCTGGGCCTGCTCATCGTTGGTCAGCCAGGCGAATCCCGATCGAGTCGGCGTGGGCGGTCAAGCCTTCTTGGGTGGCGAGGACTTGAGCGTGTGGGCCCAATTCGGCCAAACCTGCCTCGCTGACGGAGATCACGTGATGATCCCGCTGGAAATCGGCGACAGTGAGGGCGCTTGAGAAGCGGGCCGACCCGTATGTCGGCAACACGTGGCTGGGGCCTGCCACATAGTCACCAATCGATGCAGGCGAGTAGTTACCGCAAAAGATGGCGCCGGCGTTCTGGACCTGCTCGGCCAACTGTTCTGCGCCGTGCACCTGTAGTTCCAGATGTTCTGGTGCGATGGCATCGATCACCGCGACAGCCGCCTCTGGCCCGTCAACGATGGCGGCATGGCCGGTGGCGGCCAGCGTTGCCTTGATTTCTGCGGCGCGGGGGGAGGTCTCAAGCAGCGTTTCGCCTGCGGCGCACACCGCGTCGGCAACGGCTTCGTCCCAGGTGATCAGCCAGGCCAGGCCGTCTGGGCCGTGCTCGGCTTGAACGATCAGGTCGATGGCGGCGTAAATGGGGTTTGCGGTGCTATCGGCAACTACCACAACTTCTGATGGACCAGCAAAGGCCGCAGCCACACCGACGTGGCCCGCAACTTCTCTTTTGGCAATAGCCACGTAGATGTTTCCGGGGCCAGCGATCACGTCGACCGGCTGGATGGATGCCGTGCCGAATGCCATTGCCCCAATGGCCTGGGCCCCACCGACCGCATACACCTCGTCTGCTCCAGAAAGCCGCGCTGCGCCAAGCACAGAAGGAGCAACACCGCCGAACTCAGCCGAGGGCGGCACGCACACAACCACCTTTTCAACCCCAGCCACCTTCGCCGGAACGACCGTCATCACAACCGTACTTGGATACTGAGCCCTGCCCCCTGGCACATACACGCCAGCCCGCTTGACCGGCCGCTGATAGGCCTTGATGGTGATGCCCGGGCGGTCTATGAGCTCTGGGGCCCGCAGCTGACGGCGGTGGAAGTCTCCAACGTTCCCAACAGCCACATCAAGCGCGGCTCGAAGCTCGGGGGCCAGAGATGCCGCGGCGTCGTCGAGGTCACGGTCGGGAACTCTTAGGCCCGCCAGGTCCACCCCGTCGAACTGCTTGGTCAGCTCGAAAAGAGCCGCGTCGCCCTCGTGCTTCACACGTTTCAGAATGGACCGCACAGCATCGACCGGGTCATCGGAATCCAGGACTGGGCGGGGCAGAAGGCTGCGCACCTCAGTTCCTCTACCTCTAAGGTCCAACCGGTTCAGCACGGCCCAGACGCTAGCGCTAAAGACTGTGCCCCGGTGAGTGAATATTCGGCTGGCGCCAGGCTTTGCACATCGCGCCCTACCGTGGGCCAAGACCAGACCGACGAACGAGGACTCTTGTAACTGTGCCAATCGATCCAAGCTCAATCGGCTCCCTGGCGCTAAGCCTCGACGAGATCCTGCAACGGCTTCGTCTGCTCACCGAGCAAGCAGCTGAAGAAGACGAGATCAGGGGCGAGCTGGTGGAAGTCGAGCGCCAGCTTCACACAGCAACCAGACGGCTCCACAAGGCCATCAGGCGGCTCTGAGGTAGGGAAGAAGCACGCCCGACTCAGGACACTGTGGCAAAACAACTGGCGCCCCCCAGACGGGGGGCGCCAGCGGCGCGACAGGGGCGGCGGATCCCCACGTCGCAGCTACCAGGTGGCGGGAACCTGGTTAGCAGCCAAGGTAATTCACTTCCGCGGCTTTGTGTGTGATTCTTTTAGAGCTTTCTGCATGGTTAGATTCAGTCATGCGCGCAGTTGACTTGAGGGACAGAACCACGCTAAGGCGCAGTCTGCACACCGAGGGCGGCGGGCCACGCACACCCGGCGGCCGTGCAGAATCATGCGAAGGCTGAATTCTCCCCGCTGCGCAGCCGGAATCATTGGGTTCAGCGCCGTTTCAACCTTTACCGCGTCGGTTTCCTCGGTCAGCTGAAGGAGCCTACTGAGCCTCAGTACATGGGTGTCAACTGGGAGCCCGGGAAGGTCAAGGGCCACGCTTCTGACAACGTTGGCGGTTTTCCGGCCGACACCGGCCAGCGCGGTGAGGTCTTTCATCGACGAGGGAACCTCGCCGTCGTGTCGCTCAACCAGTTGGGCGGCGCACCGAGTGACGCTCTTCGCCTTGTTCCGAAAAAGCCCGAGGCTGCCGATCAACTGCTCAACCTCTTCGAGGCTCGCGTGAGACAAGGCCTCGGCATCGGGGAATCTGGCAAACAGACCCGGCGTGACCTTGTTCACTCCAACATCGGTGGCCTGAGCAGACAGGATTGTGGCAATCAGAAGTTGGAACGGAGACTGATGATCAAGCTCGCACGTGGCATCTGGATACTCTTCGCTCAATAGGTCATTGACGCGTCTAGCGCGCCCTTTCGGAGTTCTTGGCGTGGCCATTGCCAGACCTTAGAGTCAATTCGTCTTTCAGAGTCTCGCTTCACTCGAACTTGCCCACACTTTGTCACGCGTGGTCGCCGTCGGCGACCAGCGGATGGCTCCTGACCCAGATTGGCCGGAGGCCGGGAGGCGATAGCCAACCGCCGTTCCTCGGCCTGCGGCCTCGTCTCTTCCCGAGTGTTTGTCGCCCCGCGCCAAAACTCGCGCCCTGTTGGGCGTGGTCGCCCTCGGCGACCAGCTAGGCGACCGAAAGCGTGAAGCGGCGCCGAAACTGGCGAAACGTTCGCTTCGATGTTTCGTCCGGAAGCTGATGGGCCACGTCAAATGACCTTGCCCGACAAAGTGAGGCGACCGTGCCCGCACCTTTTCTGAGGAATTTCGAGTAACCGGCCATCTGGCCGAGCTTGCCCGGCAGACGACTCAGTAAGGCTCTGTGGTTGTCTACAAACACAACCTTGGAGTTGTGTCCGAGATCGAGCAGCTCAAGCCGTTCGCGATTTGACTCAGCAGTCACCAGTGTGACGTGAACATCGTGAGAAGCTCGGAGGGTCTCGAACCTCCGCCAACCAAGTCTGGACTCTGAATTGTGACGAGGATCGCAGTTGTAGGCAACTAGCAGAACAGAAAGCATGAGGGCACCTTTGTCGCTGACGACGGGCCCGTCCCCCGGAGAGAGACATACTAGCTCATCAAATTTGTCATCGACTCCCCTCCTTTGGCCCGATCCGACAGTCATATTTGGCCATTCAAAATCCCCTTCAAAGACTGGCTTGGGCTTTTAGACTGTTTGGGTGCTGGAGATTCTGAGGCTTCCCGACAGCAGTTCTGACCTGATTTCCCTTGCCCGAAGATCCTTGACTCTGGCCGTGCCGCCCCAGTTGGTTGATGATCGTTTCGGAGAGAGTTGGGCCCAAACAGTCTCAAAGGGCGCGACGGTGGTCGGAGCTTGGGCTCTAGGTTGGGGCGAACCCGCAGGCCTGATCCTTGGCCTGCTTGATCCGGCGGAGCATGGCCGGGTAACCCTTGAGGCGCTGGTGAACCCCAACTCTGGCGCTGCGCCCGAAACTATTCTGACCGAACTGTTGGCCCACACCATTGCTCAGCCGTTTGCAGCCAAGATCCAACGTGTCGAGATGTGGGCGAAGCCCGCCAGTTCCTGGCACGAACCTGTAGCTCACGCGGCGGGCTTCTTACCGTCAAGAACCCTTTACCAGATGCGGATTGCCCTACCAGTTGAAGCGGAAAATCTGCCAACGCGCGCCTTTGTTCCAGGATCAGACGAAGAGGCATTGCGTCTGCTGAACAACGCCGCCTTCGCGGGGCACCCAGACCAGGGCAACCTGTCTGCCGCCGCGCTCGCCGAAAAACTCACTGAACCTGGCGTCACCCCGGCTGGTATCCGTCTGCACGAACGCGATGGCAGGTTGGTTGGGTTCTGCTGGACCAAGATCCACTCGCCAACAGCCGTTGGGGCAAAGCCCGGATCAGACGAGCGGCTCGGTGAGATCTACGTGATCGGCCTGCATCCGAGCGTGCACGGCAAAGGGTTGGGAGCCCCAATGACGGCGTCAGGCCTGGCGTGGTTGCAGGATCAAGGCATCAATACCGGGATGCTCTATGTCGAGGCTGAAAACGAAGCCGCGGTTCGCACCTATGAACGACTGGGCTTTGAGACCGTCAGCACCGACCGGGCATGGGCATCAACGCCGGGCGGCCCCAAGGCCAACCAACCATGACCGCGGCCAGGTCGCCATGGGACCTCGACCGATCCGAGCTGGAGGCCTTACTTGGCGACCAACCCAGCTACCGGATCGACCAGATCTGGACCGGTTTGCATCAGCAAGGGTTGCCACCTTCGGAGCTGACCGTGTTGCCGAAGAGCCTGAGGGCCAGGCTGGCTGAGCTGACAGAACCGTCTCTTCGCCCGGCAGCCGCGCAAGAGACAGCTGATGGGCTGACGGTGAAGCGCCTGTGGGAGCTAACTGATGGGGCCAGGATCGAGTCGGTTCTGATGCACTACCCAAACCGTTCAACCGTGTGCGTGTCCAGCCAGGTGGGTTGCGCGATGGCCTGCGGATTCTGCGCAACCGGTCAAGCGGGATTTGATCGTCATCTGTCTCTTGGCGAGATCCTTGAACAAGTAGTTGCTGCCAGAAACGAAGCGGCTCCCCGACGACTCTCGAACGTGGTGTTCATGGGGATGGGAGAGCCGTTCGCCAACTACGCAACCGTTCTGACCGCCATTGGTCGGATCACCGACGATCTGGGAATTGGAGCCAGGAAGATCACGGTGTCCACCATCGGGCTGGTTCCACAAATCCGCCGGTTCGCAGAAGAGGGCTTGCAGGTTGGGCTAGCCGTTTCACTTCACGGCGCGAACAACGACTTGCGAACCAGCCTCGTGCCAGTCAACAAACGGCACCCAATCGAAGCCGTTGTTGATGCCTGCCGGATGTTTCGCGAAAGGACCGGGAGGCGAGTGTCGTTTGAGTGGGCAATGATCGACGGCGTCAATGATCGAGACAGCGATGCTCGCGAACTGATCTCGGTTGCGACTACTGCCAGGGCCCACGTGAACCTGATTCCGTTGAATCCAACACCCGGCTGGCCAACGGTGGGCTCCCCGCCCGACAGGATTGACTCATTCGCCAACTTGCTACGCCAAGCCGGGGTGAACGCCACCATTAGAACCAACCGGGGAACCGACATAGATGCCGCCTGTGGCCAACTCCGGGCCAACGCAGAGCGGGCGAGCACCAAAGCGGTGCGGGTCGAAATGGCGCCTCGTAGCCCCTCATGATTGCAGGCGGTGCACCGTCTGACCTATTCGGGCGCATACTCTCTCAGTCATGAATCGTTGGTTGAACCGATCTCATCCGCAAACCTTGCAAGCTGGCGTGCTGTTGGGCTACTTCTCGGGTGTGCTCTCGCTACTTGGCAGAGCAAGTGGCGGAATCGGGCTTTTGCTGGCGATCGGTCTGATCGGAGGTTCGTTTGGCGTAGCCAACTCGAAACGGATTGGCTACTACGTACTTGCGGTAGCGGCAACTATTCGGGTCCTGCACATTCTCCAAATAGGGTCAACGACCCTGCCGGCAGGCTCTCTCAGCAGGACGATCATCCTCACCCTCATCCTCCTCACCGCCCTGGTCTTTCCGATCGCACTGGTCGTCGCTGTCCTTCACAGTCATTCTCGCACCTACCAACAGGCCTGGTTCGACTGATTCACCCCTCTGTTTGCTAGTGGCCTATGGTCGGCCGCATGGCAACACAAGTAGATGGAATTGACGGGCTCAAGGAAGTGGTTGGCCAACATCTGGGCTACAGCCAGTGGGTCGAGATCACCCAAGAGATGGTCAACACATTCGCCGAGGCCACCGGAGACCACCAGTGGATCCATGTCGACGTAGAGCGGGCAAACGCCGAATCGCCTTTCGGAGGGCCGATTGCCCATGGCTACCTAACGCTGTCGCTGGCGCCTCGGCTGCTGCCCGAGGTACTTACTGCCACGGGGTTTGTGATGGGTGTGAACTACGGCTGCGAAAAAGTGCGGTTCCCGGCCCCGGTTCCCGTTGGGTCAAAGCTGAGAATGGGCGCCACCCTAAGCGACGTGAAAGTGGTGACCGGCGGAGCCCAGGTCACGATTGATCTCACCTTCGAGGTTGAAAACGCGACCAAGCCATCTTGTGCGGCCGCCGTTGTGTACAGATATTTCGAGTGAAAGGGTAAATCCAGCGAAGGGGAAATCCTTTCGCTGGAGCCGAACTGTTTGGGCAAGATCAGGGCTCCAAAGAGCTGACCCAAGCTGTTACGCGTGGTCGCCGTCGGCGACCAGCGGATGGCTGACGACCCAGATGGCTGGGTCTGCAAAGCAGGCCCCAAGGTGACAGCAGACCCCAATGAAACAGACGAACTGGCATGGAATAGTGGCGAAAACGCACCTAATCCATGCCAGTTCCGGTTTGGGGCCAAGTCCGGGGCTCCAAACCGCCGCGAGCCCTTGACCCAGATGGCCGAAGGCGGACCTGCCAAAGCAGGTCCCAATATCACAGCCCGTCACGCGTTGCCGACGGCGTCGGCACGCTGCGAGCACGTGACCCAGATGGCCGAAGGCGGACCTGCCAAAGCAGGTCCCAAACAATAAGGCGGACCTGCCAAAGCAGGTCCCAAACAATAAGGTGCTGGCCCCGGGGGGCGGCGGCGTTCCCGGGGCCAGCGAACGAGCCAGCCCTTGCGGGTCTCACTCGTTCAAGTACGAAGCTACCGCTAAAACGCCCAGGTTGCGAAAACGAGGCGGCCCAAATTCTCGATTTCTTTGCTGGGTGGGGCCAGCTGGCGGCGCGAGCGCTAGGTCTTCAGATTCGAGAAAACGGTGCTAACTAGGCTGCCGATTGAATCAACTGCTTCGCGATAGTGCCGTTGACCACGCTTGTAGGGATCTGGCACATCCCAGCGGTCATCAAAGTACATGGACGGTTCGCGGTCTTGCATGCTGGCCAAAAACTCCCGCCACGTCATGGGCCGGTCCAGCCGTTCTGCTGCTTCCATCAGCGGAACGGTCTTCTGGAATATGGATCGGTCTCGGATGGAGAGATCTCGAAGATGGCGGGCTTCCATTGTGAAGATCAGGTCTGCCGCGCCGAGCGTCTCGTCTTCAACACGATGGCTGATGTGGAGGTCTGAGTCTGTCACTCCCTCGCGCAACAACGCGTCGACCATGCGCTCGGTGATCGGCTGACCGTCATAGAGGAAGCCGGCCGACCTGAATATGAAGTCTTGCTCTCCAACGATCTCTCGAGCCAAATGCTCCGCTGCTGGGCTGCGGCAGACGTTTGCCGTGCAGACAAACAACACCAAGCACGGCTCGATCATGAGATCAGGATAGACGGGGCCAACGCCGCCGTCCTCGCGGGCAGCGACAGCTAAGCCTTGGCCCGCCGAGACCGCAGGGTCAGTGCCCCGCCTGCCAGCAGCAGGCCCGCTCCTCCCAGAACCAACACGATGGATTCTGCGCCGGTGTTGGGTAGTTGCCGCTTGCCGAGCACGGCCGTTTCGCCCAAGGCAGTGCCTGTGGGGTCTGCTGGCACGATCTGTGGGTTCACCACAGCGCCGGGATCAGGCGCTGGGCCGGGATCAGGCGCTGGGCCGGGATCAGGCGCTGGGCCGGGATCAGGCGCTGGAACTACGGGGGTTGGC
>QIKW01000158.1 GCA_003231975.1 Acidimicrobiia bacterium | reverse complement strand
CCAAGCGAAACACCGCCTGCCATTGCGCCACCAAGGTTGCCAATTCCGCCAACCACCGCGGCAGTGAACGCCTTGATCCCTGGTAGGAAGCCCGTGGTTGCAACCACGCTGCGGAACAGCAGCCCCCAAAGAATCCCGGCAACACCCGCCATTGCCCCACCGACGGCGAAGGTGGTAACGATTGTTCGGTTCACGTTGATGCCCATAAGGGCCGCTATCTCTTTGTCTTCGGCCACCGCCCGCATGGCCTTGCCGGTTTTGGTTCGCTCAACGAAGAGCCAAAGAACCGCCATCGAAATTGCGGCCACCACCAGAACCATGATCTTTGTGCCCTCGATCCTGAACGTTGCGATCTCGTACTGCTTCGAGAGCCACTCTGGCAGCGGCGGGTAGCTTTTTGCTCCGGGGCCGAACAGAACGATGGCTACGTTCTGGATAAAGAACGAGACACCAATGGAGGTAATCAGGGGGATCAGCCTGGGCGAGCCCCGAAGGCGGCGGTAGGCAACCCGTTCCATTATCACCGCGGTTGCGGTGGACACAATGATTGCCAGGATCACAACAAAGATCAGCGAAAAGATGAACTGGTCCTCCCACGCACCGGCATCAAGCAACTTGTTCGATGCGATAAAGCCGGTAAAGGCGCCAACCATGAACACCTCGCCGTGAGCGAAGTTGATGAACCCCAGAACGCCATAGACCATTGAATAGCCAAGGGCGATCAGGCCATACATTGCCCCTTGGGAAAGGCCTGCCACCAGGAGCCCCTTGAACTGAGCAGCAGAAAGTGCCCTGGCATCCGGGTTGGCGAACTGGGCGAAGGGGTTGTCGGGGTTTATCTGTTGGGCAATGAAGGCTGCGATTCCAATGGCGATCCCGCCGAGCATCGCCACCTTGATCAAGGTAAGGAAGTGATCAACGTTGGTGGTGCCGCGGCCGGTTTTGGTCCTGACAGCAGTTGTCACGCTTGGGTCTCCTGGAGCGACCGGTAGGCCTGGTTGGGGCACAAAGACTGGCCCGGGTAGTGGAAGTGTCGGTGAATCGATCGGTAGCCAAGAATGCAGAACGGCCCCACCCACCAAGTAGTGGGCGGGGCCGATTCTGTCACGTACTCGCTGCCCTAAGCAGGATCAGGGAGCGAAATCGAAGACAACGTTGTTCTTGCTGGCTTCGATGTCATCAGGAGTGGTGTTCTGGATCACAGTGATTCGTTGTGCACCACAGTCTCCAAAGTCATCACAACTTAGGGTTCCAATGATTCCGGAGTAGTCAGTCAGGTTGTTGAGGAACTCACGAACCCCGGCCCGGTCGACGATGAGAGAGTCTCCATCCACGGTTGAGGCCGCAGCGATGGCATCCAGAAGGATGGTGGTGGCGTCATAGGAATGAGCCCAGAACGCAGCCGATGGCGGACCACCGTAGGTTTCGTCAAAGACGGCCAGGATGTCGTCGGCGGTCTTGCCGGTTGCCTGGTTGGTGTTGGCTCCAAAGCGGACGTCTGGGCCCGAGAAGTACATGTCGGTGGTCTCGGCCAACTCCAGGAAACCGTCGACCAGCAGGCCGTCGGCGGCAAGCAGCACAGTGTCTTCAAGTCCTGGTACTCCAGGGGCCTGGCTGGCAATGAAGTCGCCTGCGGGCTGGAAGATTGGGAAGAATAGGGCCTGGGGTGTCCCGGAGGCCACCTCGGTAAGCACCGGCACCATGTCTGAGTCTTCTTTGTTTATCGCGGTAAACGCTGTGATCTCGCCACCAAGGGCTTCAAAGGCGTCACGGAAGGCGCCAGCAAGGCCCTGGGTGTAGGGGTCGCCGTCGTGGATGGCAGCGGCGGTGTCGAGCCCAAGCTCTTCTTTAACAAACTTGGCCATTGCTTCACCCTGGAACAGGTCGTTGTGGGCGGTGCGGTAGTAGCCAACGTTGTAGTTCTCGCCAGCGTTGCCAGCGAGGTCGGATGTGAGGGCGGGCGAGGTGTTCGACGGTGAGAAGAGAACCATGCCATTGGCTGTGATGAGCGGTGCGGCGGCGGTGGCAGCACCAGAACATGAGGTGCCGATCACGCCGATGACCTGCTCGTCGGCGACGATGGTTTGAGCCGCAGCCTGACCACCATCAGCCGAGCAGAGGTCGTCGAGACCGGTGCCCATGTCTACGTCAAACCCGTGGACCTGGCCGTAGTCGGCGATGGCAATCTCAATTCCTTGTTGGTTTGGTACTCCAAGGAAGGCAACGTCGCCAGTGATGGCGTTGAGTGAGCGGATTTGGATTGCTTCACCGGCAGCAATGGTAACTGTGCCTAGTGAGCCGTCGCCGAGAGAGTCTCCCTCTTCCATGGCTTCTTCTTCCATGGCTTCTTCTTCACCGGCTTCCTCTTCCATGGCTTCCTCTTCACCGGCTTCCTCTTCACCGGATCCAGAGCCGGCATCGGTGACGTCATCGCCACCGCATGCCGCTGCAATAAGAGCGAATGCGAAAAGCAACGCGAGTAGAGACCTCAGTCTCTTTGCATTGGTCATTGAGATTTCCCCTTTTGTGTGGCCTTGGATCTTCCAATCCAGACCGCGTCTAAACCCGGATTCCCGGGAGCGGCCGAAATACTAGCTGGGTTCTTGGCCAGTAAGCACCCGGGGTGTGACCAAAGACACAAACTGATCAAAGCGCGACGCCAGCAAGAACGCTCAATCTGGTCCGCAATCGTGAACGATCAGATCGGCCAACTCTCGCCGCAACGACGTTCGCAAGCACAAATCGCTGCTGCTTCGGGTCACTTCGGGTATGGCAACAACGGCCTGAATCACCTGGTGGAGGTGATCGTTCGAGGTGGCGGATATGCGACAGAGGAGATCGCCGCTGCCGGTGATTGTGTGAACCTCCATGACCTCTGGGATCTGCGCCAGCTGTGAGACGGTTGCTTCCAAGGTGTTCTGGGAAATCTCAAGCGTGGTGAAAGCGGTAACGCTGAACCCAACCTTCGCTCCATCCAGATCCGGGCCGTAGCCTTTGATCACACCCTCTTCTTCCAGGCGGCGGAGACGGCTCAGTGCAGTACCCCGTGCCACTCCGGCTCTTCGTGCCAGCTCTGTCATTGAACATCTGGGATGGCTGCGGAGGGTGGCAATGATTCTTCGGTCGGTGCCATCGATGCCTGCTGAGGGGCTCGGCCCAGCTTGCCGGGGACTCAGCTGCTCACGTTTCATTGATGCTCCGTGCCTGGTCAGTTTGTTCAGCCAGTGGCCGTTGTTCTATGCCGATCTTGGCTGTTTGGATGCAGATCACTACGATCCGGCCGATTCGTTCAACACTCTTGCATCAATCTGAGCAGACTGCTCAACTGGAACAATGTCGTACTTGAAGAAGGTGGACCATGTCAGCTACGCCTGCAAGAAAGGCTCGATCGAGAAATGGGCCTGGTTTCACATCGAAGTTGAGGGCGGGGTTCTGATTAACCGCATCGACGACGTGCGCCCCGGAGACCCAGACAGCAGCATGAAGATCTGGTGCATTGACTACGGCGACTTCGGAGTGGCCCTGATCGAGGGAATAGATCGAGCGAAGAAGAGCCAAGTCACCAAGTTTGTGGACGTGCACGGCGACCACTCTTGCCAACACGTTGCCTATGACACCCACGA
The DNA here is from genome assembly GCA_003231975.1 of Acidimicrobiia bacterium. Classification (GTDB taxonomy): domain Bacteria; phylum Actinomycetota; class Acidimicrobiia; order Acidimicrobiales; family SZUA-35; genus SZUA-35. The sequence goes on along the minus strand of QIKW01000158.1, from coordinate 9,128 downwards.
CCTCGAGAAATTCCAGACCCACATGAAAGCAATGGGCGGCACCCCCCGAGGCCAGACGCTCGTGCGCAACGATGGCTTTGGCATCCTGAAGCAGATGTTTGCCAGGGGCTACGCCGAAGGTGACGCAGCCGAAGCAACGTTCCCCGAGTACGTTCAGCGGCCGCTTGTTGGCGCCAGCGACGAAGACGTCGCCATCACCTTCGCCGAAGAAACAGGCAAGGGGTTCTACGATCAGATCGAAGACGCTGTCGCCTCAGACGACGAAGCGCCCTTTTTCGACTTCGCCAAGATGCCCGCCAACTGGAAAGTCCCAGAAGTTAGGGGCAACTAGATTCGGTCACGCGTCGTTTTGGGCTTCCAGCCAGCGTTCGGCGTCAATTGCCGCCATACAGCCCGAGCCTGCCGCGGTTACTGCCTGGCGGTAGTAGTCGTCCTGCACGTCGCCGCTGGCGAACACTCCCTCAACGTTGGTAAGTGACGACCCAGGCTTGGCCTCGAGGTAGCCGTTGGCTTTCATGTCAAGCTGGCCCTTGAACAGATCTGTGTTTGGCCTGTGACCGATGGCAACAAACAAACCGGTTACCTTGAGATCGCCTGCCTCGCCAGTCAAAGTGTTCTCAACCGTTACGGATTCAACCGTCTGGTCGCCAAGCACCTCGGTAACGGTGTGGTTCCACAGAAACTCGATCTTGGGATTGGCCATCGCACGGTCTTGCATGATCTTTGAAGCCCTTAGCTCGTCACGCCTGTGCACAATGGTGACCTTCGATGCAAACCGCGTAAGGAAAGTGGCCTCCTCGAGGGCCGAGTCGCCCCCTCCAACAACTGCGATTTCCTGATCCCGGAAGAAGAACCCATCACAAGTTGCGCACGTGCTGACACCATGGCCCATCAGCCGGGCCTCGCCTGGAATATCAAGCATCAATGACTGGGCCCCGGTTGCCACAATCACAGTCTCAGAGAGATAGGTGGGTTCCGGGGCGTCCGGGTCGCCAACCCAAATCTTGAAGGGGCGGTCGCTAAGGTCCACCTTTGAGACTTTGGCGGTTTGGATGTCGGCGCCGAATCGGGCGGCCTGGGCGCGCATGTTCGTCATCAGCTCAGGGCCCATGATCCCCTCGGGAAACCCGGGGTAATTCTCAACGTCGGTGGTCAGCATCAACTGCCCGCCAGGCTGATCGCTGGTTGATGAGGGCTCACCCTCTATAACCAGCGGGCTCAGATTGGCTCGGGCGGTATAAACAGCGGCCGTCAGGCCAGCTGGGCCAGAACCAATGATCACAACCTCATGAACGTCAGACATGAAACGACTCTCCAGACTCAGCAGTTCTTCCAGCGCCTAGGTGGGCATGGCGACTGTACAGAGGCTTGGAAGAACTCAGATCCGCCCCACTTTGTTCCCTGGTTGCTGATGTTGGCGCCCTAATCGGCTCGCTCAAGCTCGGACAGCCTGGCAAAATGCCCGGATGAACCGCCTACCACCTTGAAGGTACCGGCTGGTTACGTTCTGAGGCGCTACCGGATAAAGGACGCCGAGGCGCTAACCGACGCCTCATTCAAACTTCCCGACCTGGAAACAGTTCTGATCAACCATGATCGAGCGAACCACAAGAGTCGGGCCATTCCGCAACGACTGGGATTCACCAAGGCAAAGCGAACCAAACCTGAAACCTGGCAGTGGGAGATGGGCAGATCGGCTTGGCTAGCAAGGGAGGAAACCGCCGCTGCTGAGCCCGCCGGTTAGCGTTTACCCGAAGAACGACCCAGCTTTTTGTTCTTCGGCCGCGGCTTACCCGAACGTTTAGAAGCTATTGGCTGCCTCTTCTTCCGTTTGGGAGCAGCGGTGCCGTCCATCCGCAGCCGTTTCGGCATGCCAGAAGCAGCGGTGCCTCGGGGCTTGTCTGCGCCCTCTTCGGCCTTGGCGGAACGGTCAGGTTTGGCCCGCTGGCTGTGTTCACCCCGGCTGGCCTGCTGGCTGTGTTCGCTGCGGTCCGGCCCACCTGCCCTGTGTTCGCTGCGGTCCGGCCCACCTGCCCTGTGTTCGCTGCGGTCCGGCCCACCTGCCCGGCGCCTGGCGCGGCTTGGCGTGTTGTCGCTGCGCCCGGCTGGGCCCTCACCGTTGCTTCGTTCCTGGTGGCGACCGGTCTTTCGTTTCTGATTGCCTCGTTTTGTGCCCTTCGGCGAAGATCCGCTGGTTGACACTGGCCACTCGCCATCGCCTTGGCGTCCACGTTCGCGACCCGACTTCCCGGTCTTTGATTCTGGGCGTTTCGGCTTGGTCGATCGCTTTCCCTGTGAGCCGTGCTCACCGCGCGTTCGGCCCTGCCCACCTGAACGACGAGACCGAGGCTCTGTTCTCTCAACCTTGGCTCGCTCGGTGAGAGTCGGCACCGCTTCAATCTCAAAGGCCGGCAGGCCGACGTCTCGCATCATTCGCTTGGCGCCCTTGGCCTGGTCTGAGTTGATGAACGAAAACACAGAGCCGTCTGCCCCAGCTCGTGCCGTTCGGCCGCTTCGATGCACGTAGTCCTTGGAGTCGGCAGGCGGATCAAAATGAATTACCGCACCAACACCGTCAACGTGAATTCCTCGGGCCGCCACATCGGTGGCAACCAGCACATGAACCTTGGCGGAAACAAAAGCCTGGAGCGCGGCATCGCGTTGGTTCTGAGAGCGGCCGCCATGGATCCAACCCGACTTCATCCCAACAGCTTTCAGTTGGCGAGCAACCCGGTCTACCCCGTGCCTAGTCCGACAGAACACGATCGTTGGCCCGGAAGCCTCAATGAGGTCTGCGGCCAGGGCAAGCTTCTGATCGGACCTGGTGGCGAAGAACCGGTGGCTGACCTGCGACAGATCTGGTTCGGCATCGCCAATCTGGTGAGTGATTGGATCCTTCTGATAGTGATCAATCAGCACCTGAACGTCTCGGTCAAGCGTTGCTGAGAACATCACCGTCTGGCGCTCGGTTGAGGTGAGGTCAAGAAGTTGACGAACCGCAGGCAAGAATCCCATGTCGGCCATCCGGTCGGCCTCGTCAACCACAACCTTGTCAACTTCGTTGAGGCTCAGCTGGCCCCGGTCCAACAGATCGATCAGCCGGCCAGGGCAGGCAACGATCAGGTCGGCGCCGTTGCGAAGGCCCTTGGTTTGGGCGCCAAAGCCAACCCCGCCATAGATAGTAAGAACAGAGCGACCCCTGGCTTGCGCCAGCGGTTCCAGCTCCCGGCGGATCTGTTCGGCCAGCTCACGGGTTGGCGACAGAATCAAGGCCCGCGGTCTACGAGGCTTGCTTTTTGCCAGGTTGGCAATCAATGGCAACCCGAAGGCCAGCGTTTTACCTGAACCGGTTGGGGCTCTTCCCAGAACGTCTCGTCCGGCCAGTGCGTCGGGGATAGTGGCGGTCTGTACTTCGAAAGGGGCAGTGATGCCAACGCGCTTTAGCGCGGAGACAAGGTCAGCCGGAACGCCGAGATCGGCGAAGCTGATGGACATGTTGTATTTCCTCTGATCGGCCCAAGCCCCGGTTTGGGCGCGAGCAAGCTGTTAAGTGTAGCGGTCAGGCTCGGCCATAAATGCGCATCGGGGGAACAGATTTTGGCGGCTGCTTCCGAGGCGGGAGGTCCTTCAAGAGCCCAACTGTGATGGCGGTAACCTCGGCCACGGCTCTTTCGAACACCTCGCTGGTGTTCGAAGAGGGCTGTCGTATCCCGCTGACCTTCCTCACGTACTGGCGGGCCGAAGCTTCGATTTCGGCGTGGCTGGCCTCTGGAACGAGACCCCTGAGAATTGTGATGTTGCGACACATGCACCCAGTCTCGCCCAGGTTGGGCCTCAGAGCCCAGTGGTGTCTTGATAAACCCAACCGTCTGGCCGCAACTCAAGCCGATGGAGGGCCCCACCAGTTCTGGAGCCTGTGCCGTTCGGCCCGTGGTAGGCGTGATCCCCTTCCCACGCAATCGTCCGTGGTTTGCCCGATAGCTGCTTTGTGTGAAAACGGCGCGGCTGCATTGCTCGGGCCCAGTCAAGGGCATCCCCAACTGTTTGGTGGCGGCCAAGTTGGGTGAGGGTGATCCACGTCGGCGGAGCCAACTCAATGGTGCCTTCTGCATGCTGATTGATTGCAGCGCGGGCCCCAAGCCAGGCGTAGTCTTCAATTTCGCCGTGGTCTATCGACACCACCCCTGCGGGTGCCTCAGCGGCAAAGAACCAGGTGGAAAAGCGGCGGAGAGGACCTCGCCGTTGGATCATTTCTGGCGCAGACGGTGGCTGCCAGTGAGACCACGCAACAAGGTCGGCGGCCACGAGCTCCAGCCCTGCCTCCTCCCTGGTTTCTCGAACTGCGGCTCTTCGGGCCGAGCCAAGCTCGTCGGTTGGATCCTTCTCGCCAGGGTCAACACGTCCGCCTGGGAACACCCACATCCCGCCAAAGGCGATCTTGGAGTTGCGCCGCACCATCAGAACCTCAATGCCGGAAGCATCCTGACGAAGTAGTAAAACGGTGGCCGCTGCCACCAGGGGGATCTCCTCAGATTGTGAGGATTCGCCAGGTTCAGCCATTCATGCACCCTATTGGTAATGGTTATTGTTGGTGAACGGGATCGAGCTTTCGGACCTCGTAGCTCCAATTGACACCGGATGATCGCTAGCGTGATTCGGTGACGAAGCGGATCCCATTCGGATTGATTGTGGTTGGCGCAGTAGTTCTGCCATCGCTTGCTGTTCTCGGATTGTGGGCCACCCGAAGCCCGGCCCCACCAACTACCACCCCAACCGCAAGCACCCTTGCTGTACTTGGCCCCTTGGAACCAGCCGAGTTTCTCACGGCCTACAAACGAAGCAGAACCAGTGACTTTGCTGCCGACGGGCAGCTGACCCGAAACCGGGGAACAGAGCAAACGGTTGTGTTTGTGCGCCAGGCCAGGGATGGGCCGAGAGCCATCGACGAAGTTGGGGCAATCGCCATCATCAAAGACGGCGAAACCCTTAGACGGTGTGAGCTAATCGAGGGTCGGGTGCTATGCACCGACCCCGAACCAGCGCCAACCGCAGAGCAAGAGACAGCTGCCGCTCGGGCGCTCCTTGCCGGGCCGGATCCGGTCTATGAACTTTATGAGCCGCTGCCTGAGGACAAAGCCCAGGCAACCGAGGGCCTGGCGGCAAGCAGCATGTGCTGGACGATTCTGCAAACAGATCCAACGAAAAGCGGCCTTTTTGGCGACGAGACAACTCTGTGTTTTGATCTTGACACCGGCGCGGTCGCCAGTCGAGTCACAAGAACTGGCACAGCAACCGAGCGGTTTGAGGCAACTAGCCTTCGCTCTGATGTGTTGCCAGCAGATCTGGAGCCAACGGGAAACTGAGGGACCAACTCGCCCTGCCCCGGGTGGCCTAAGCCATCTGGTGTTCGGAGGGCGAGCGAGAGCCGCTAGCTTCCAGTGTCCTAGAACACTGGTGGCGATGCGTGTGGAGGGAATTGCGGCCCTCGCCCATGCCCCGTTTAGCCGGTGTGGGCGATGATCACCGGTGTAGTAACAACATCGGATTGAAGGCCAAGTTTCTTGAGCACGTTTTGGCTGATCTGACAAATTGGTGCAGTCGGCCCACACTTAGGTGCACACTTCTGTCAGCGGCTAGCAACACTTCCATCTACCTCGTCTCACACACATGTTTCTCGGTGAAAATCTCCTCCCCTTTCTCACTTTGGCAATTGGCGCTGCTCTTTCTGGCGGAACCGCCATGGCTCTTTTGCGGCCAAGGCTGAACCCAGCAGACAACGAGCTGAGCCAACCACCGCTTATTCGCAGCCTGGCCATGATCGCCATTGGGGCAGTGGCCACAATATGGGCCCTGGCCACTCTCCTTTCGTAGAAGCGGCGCAAACACTCCAGAATCCGGGCCAGGTTGGCAACTCTGCACTTAAGGAGTTTGCGCGTTGGTCCGATGAGGAAGAGGCCACGTAGGCCGCCAGACCGGAGCAGTTGATGAACACCATCAAATCTAAAACCGGGCCGAGAGTCGCTGAACCGTCTAGGGCTCAGAACCGCACAAAGAGCCCTCTGCCTGCTGTGTCAGTAGACCAGTCTCGTTCCCGTCAGTCTGGCCTCGTCTTCAAGACTCTGCTTGGCATTGCGGCCTGCCTGGCGCTCGCTGGTGTTGTGGCGCAGGCCGATGCAGAATCTTCGAGGGGAACCGGCGTGGCTGATCCCCCGCCTTCGGTGTTCGTACAGACCGACAACTAAGCGGCCTCAAGCCTTCGGCTGTTCAGAATTCGCCGCCACCGTTTGGTGGTTGACGACTGCTCATGTTCTCAAAGCGGGTGAAATGACCAAGGAAGGCCAGCTTCACTGTGCCGGTCGGGCCGTTGCGATGTTTGGCAACGATGACCTCGGCCACACCCTTGTGTTCGGATTCGGGGTTGTAGATCTCGTCTCGGTACAGCAGCATTACGACGTCCGCGTCCTGCTCAAGCGCGCCAGACTCGCGGAGATCAGAAAGCATCGGTCGTTTGTCCTGACGTTGCTCAAGGCCACGGTTCAGCTGAGCCAAGGCCACAACCGGGCACTCCAGCTCGCGAGCCAGAATCTTCAGGTTTCGACTGATTTCAGCGACCTCAACCTGCCTGCTTTCAGCGTTGGCTCTTCCTGTCATCAGCTGGATGTAGTCAACAACAACCATTGCGAGGTCGCCCGTCTTGCTCTTGAGTCGGCGAGATTTGGCCCGAATCTCCATGACTGTGGTGTGAGGGTTGTCGTCGATGAAAATGGGCGACTCGGCCAGGCGCCCAACCGAGTGACTGATGCGGTTCCAGTCAGCTTCTTCTAGGCGGCCGGTTTTCAAACGGTTGGCGTCGACGCGTGCGTCGGAGCCCAGAATCCGCTGAGACAGCTCCAACTTGCTCATCTCAAGCGAAAAGAAGAGCACGGGCCGCTGGGCCTGCATGGCGGCGCTGGCCACCATCCCAAGCGCGAAGGACGTCTTCCCCATCGCGGGCCGAGACCCCACCACATAGAGCGCGTTTGGCTGGAGGCCAGCTGTGAGCTCATCCAGATCGCGATAACCAGTGAGGGTGCCAGTGATGGAGTCGCCCTGCTCATAAAGCAGTTCGAGCCGGTCAAGGTTGGCCGATAGCAGATCCTTGATTTCTGAAGTGGTGTTGGCCACCCGGCGCTGGGCCACATCAAAGACGCGAGCTTCAGCGTCGTCAACGGCCTTGATGATGTCGTCTGGCACGCTGTATGCGATCTCGGCAATCTCGTTGCTGACCGAAATCAAGCGCCGAAGGATGGCGTGCTCTTCAACGATTCGGGCGTAATGAGCGGCGTTGCCGATGGCCGGTGTCTCGGCCTGAAGGTCTATCAGCAGGCCAGGGCCGCCGATGGCGTCCAGAAGGTTGGCCCGTGTCAACTCCTCGGCAACCGTGATGGCATCAATTGGCTCACCGGACCCGTACAGGCTGATGATTGACTCAAACACATGGCCGTGCGCGGGTTTGTAGAAGTTATCTACTTGAAGCACCTCAACCACGTCGGCAACGGCCTCGCGGCTCAGCAGCATGGCTCCCAGAACCGCCTCTTCGGCCCGAAGATTATGTGGCGGCATCCGATCCAGTCGATTGCTGGTGGAAGGCCTCTCGCCGCTGGAGCCCGCGGCCCAGCCGCCCCGAGAAGAGGGCGCTCCGCTGCCAGCGAAGGCGGGCTCTGGCATGGCCGTTGGCATATCGGCCGGATGAGGCGCGTCGTCAACCACCGGTTGGGTTTGTTGGTCGTCTTCTGGCATTAGGGCATCCTGATGCAATTAGGCTGTGGGCAGTAAGAACAACAACTGGCCAAAAGCTGTGAAACAGCGGTGGAAAACCCTGCATCTTTTCCACAGCCGCCCGAAAGCAGGCCCAGATCAGAGGTTGACTTCGTCTGAAAATGGCGCATAACAAACTCCCGCTTTCAAAGACAGGTGGGGCGCGTCGAACCAGCGCCGCGAGCAACTTGGTTATGGCCTCAACACAACGGCAGCGCCCCAGCAGAGCCTTGGCTAGGCCGGTGAAACCTCAACGGTCACTGGGAACTGAACATCTTCGTGAGGCTGAACGGTAACTGTGTGAACGCCAACGGTTTTGATGCCTTCGTCGAACTCGATCATCTTGCGATCCAGTTCCACACCGGTTTGAGCCTGCACGGCTTCAACAACGTCGATGACGCTGACTGATCCGAAGAGCTTGCCCTCACCACTGGCCCTGGCCGAAATTGCAATAGTTGAAGAAACCAAAGATTTGGCTACTTCTTCAGCGGCCTCACGGTCTTTGGCGTTCTTGGAGGCCCACGTCTTGCGCATTGCCTCCGCCTGAGCCTCAACACCGGCGCTGGCCTTCTGAGCCACCCCCTTCGGAATCAGGTAGTTGCGGGCATAACCGTCGGCAACCTCAACCACATCACCGCGATTGCCAAGTTGTGGCACCTGTTGATGCAGAACGATACGCATCAGGACTCACCGCCAATGGTTGCTTCAACCGCATCGACGGCTTCAACCGCTTCCACAACAGCATCATCTACAACAGCATCATCTACAACAGCATCGCTGTCTTCGGTGCTCTTCGGTGGGGAGTCGCCCGAGTCGCGAGGCGGACGATCAGAGCGAGGGCCACGATCACCACGATCACCACGATCACCACGATCACCACGATCACCACGATCACCACGATCACGGTTGCGGCGCTGGGTGGTGACCTGGCTGGCGTAAGGCAACAAGCCCATCTCACGGGCATTCTTTATTGCCCGGGCCACAACCCGTTGCTGCTGACTGTCGTTGCCGGACACACGCCGGCTTCGAATCTTGGCCCGGTCGGACATGAACCGGCGCAGAAGATCGACGTCTTTGTAGTCGAGGTATTCAACCTTGTCGCTTGACAGAGGGCTGACCTTCTTCTTGGTCCGGCGGTTGGCGTCTTTGGGTTTACCCCGCCTGGTGCTTCTTGTCTTTGCCACTAGAAGGGCTCCTCATCTGGCGAATACGCTGGTGGTTCTTTTTGCTGACTGTCCCCGGAAGACCCGAAGGAGCGACCCTGGTCGCCGCCGCCTGACTGGCCGCCGCCTGACTGGCCGCCGCCTGACTGGCCGCCGCCTGACTGGCTC
>QIKW01000178.1 GCA_003231975.1 Acidimicrobiia bacterium | reverse complement strand
GCTGGGGTTGGCCGGTTTGGGGCCCCGTTCAGACCCGTTGACTGGTTGAGTGCTGTTGGCTGGTTCAGCGCCGTTCGGGCTCGGTTCGGCCCCGTTGGGGTGGGTTGTGGCCCAGAGTTGTTTGTTTGGTTGGTAGATGTGAAGGGCCCGGTTGGGGCTGAGACGGAGTTGCCATTTGCCTTCGTGGACCATGGTGTGGTGGTGGGAGCAGAGGGGTATGAGGTTGTTTAGGTCGGTTGGGCCTTGGTTTTCCCAGTATTTGATGTGGTGGATGTGACACCAGCGGAACGGCCGGTCGCAGTTCTTCCACCCGCAGGTTGTGTAGATTGCTTGTAGGGCCATGCGTTGGGCTGGGGTAGCGGTGCGGTATTTGCGGCCGACCCGTAACGGTAGACCGTTGTTGTCGAAGGTGATGTTGTAGACGTCAGAGTCACACCAGGCCCGCAACCCGGCTTGTTTGTCGGCTTGGTCACCGCTGAACCATTGACCGGCGCCGCCTTTGTTGGGGTGGAGGAGTAGCCCTATGAGGGGTCGGGCTGTTTCGGTGTTGGGGTTGAATGCTCTGGCGCATATTTCAACGACGGCTTCGGCTGTGAGGTGGTTGTTGAGTTTCGCTTTGTTGCCGGTGACGGTTTCGCGGGTGTTGGCCAACGATCTGGTTTCTCTTTCGATCGCGTTGATTACTGTGTCTCCCCACTCAGGGTCAAACATTCCTTTCATGTGGCGCATGCCATCGCGGTCGGTCCAGGACCGAAACGATGCTTTGGCTCGTTGCCGTTCAGCCAGGGTCAAACCGTGTGCGGCTGAGATCTCGGCAACGATTCTGCGTAGCTCGATCCCGAACGGGTGCGGGCCTAGTTCGGCTGCCAAATCAGCTAGTTCTTGGCCTCTGTTTTTGAATGCGGCCCGCTCAGGGTCTGTATCCAAACTGTTGGCGGCCCGGTTGATGGCGTCTAGGTTTTCGGGGTTGGTTTCGCCATCGGCTACGCCTTTGGCCAGTTCGGGGATTTCTTCACTGGTTTTGGCTCGCCCGGTCCGTTTCCGGCTTTCGTTACGGGAAGCACCGTTGTTGGTCATGGTGTCCACTGGGTCAGGGCCATCACCAGCATCAGCGTGACGAGAGGCCATATTGATCAGGCGTGTTTCGTAGCCCCCCAGGATCCGGCGGGAGCTTTCAACAACACCCAACAACCCGGTAACGAGCTCAGCACCCGCGGCCGGGTCAAGCCCGCCCATCACCTCCTCACCTCCTCAAGATCAGCCAAGCAACCCATGCCCCTCACACTAAACAAGGGGTGTGACAGTCACATTGGGGTCCGCCTTTCGCGGACCCGGCTCCGCCCATCCAGGTCACGTGCTCATTGCGTGCCGACGCCGCCGGCAACGCGCAACACGATCACATTGGGGTCCGCCTTTCGCGGACCCGGCTCCGCCCATCCAGGTCACGTGCTCATTGCGTGCCGACGCCGTCGGCAACGCGTATCTGGCGGGGGCGAGTTTTGAGCGGAGCGAAAAAGTTGCGGAGAGACGAGGCCACAGGCCGAGGAACGGCGGTCCAGCCTCTTAGCTTATTGGCAGGTTGGTTGGAGTCAGTGGGCAGTAAAGAGAGAAGCGGTTGGATTGAGCCCGGCGATGGCGTCGGCGGCCAGGATTACCGCGGCGGCGGTGTAAGAGCTGCGTTCCTGGTCTGGGAAGTGTTCCAACTCTGGGAACACCATGCCCGTGAAGTAGCTGCCGTCGCGGTCTCGTAGCGAGTGAACCCAGTTGAACATGGTTACCGCGGTTGAGCGCTCGCCCGCAGCCAGGTAGGAGATCACGCACTCACAAGTTTCGGCCGCGGTGATCCATGGCCGGTCTGAAACACAGCGAACTCCTTTGCCCGGCATCACGAACGTGTCCCATCCTTTAGACAGCATCTTCGCTGCATCGTCGCCAGCCACAGCCCCGGTGAGCACCGGGTAGTACCAGTCCATCGCCCAGCGGGCCTTTGGCTCGAACGAGTTTGGGTGATTCGCAATCACGTTGACCAGCCGCTCACGAGCATCAACCCAATGCGGGCGATCCTTGCCAAGTTCGTCTGCGATCAGCGACGCGCACCGCAAGCTGTGGCTGATCGAGGAAGACCCGGTCAGCAGCGCATAACTCCAAGGCTTGCCGTCTGGGTGACGGGCCCAGATCACCTCGCCCCGTTTGGTTTGCAGATCCAGAACGAACTCGATGGCTGGCTCAACAACATCCCAGAACGACTCAAGGAAGCCTCGGTCGGCGGTGCTGAGCCAGTGATGCCACACGCCAGTTGCGATGTAGGCAATGCAGTTCGAATCAAGCTTGGAATCTTCGATTCCGGCGGCCGTGTAGTAGTTGTGCCAGCTCCCGTCTGGCCGTTGGATGTCGGCCAGCCATTGGTAGGCCCGCTCGGCTTCGGCCATCAAGCCACAGGTGGCCAAACCCATTGCCGACTCTATGTGGTTCCAGGGGTCGGTGTGCCCGCCCGGATACCACTGGATCATTCCGTCTGGCAGCTGAAGGGCCGCGATTGATTCTGCTGTTAGGCGAAGATCGGCCTGGGTTAGAAGCCCGTCAACCGACGGCGTCTGCATCTGGCCAACCTCGGCCGTGCCTGTCTTGGTCATGCCGCGGCTCGATCGGCGTAGATCACAAGTGACTTGCCAAGCACCGGGTTCAGCAGTCGCTCTGCGGTGCGGGTAAGCGCCGGTGCCTCGACGATGTCCCACGTAAGCAACTTGAGATACTGCTTAACCAGGAAGTTGTCTTCGTTGTCTATTCCCACCGCGCATTTCAGCCACCAGTACGGGCTGTGAAGGGCGTGGGCCCGATGGCTCTGACCGGGTTGGAACCCAACCGACTCCAACTTCATTCGCAGTTCGGGTTGGCCATAGATTCGCACGTGGCCGCCCTCCGACTTCGGGGCGTGGTAAGAGTCGTTCAGCCACCAACAGAGTTGTTCTGGAAGTTGAGACGGAACCGTTGCGGCCAGCCTTCCGCCGGGTTTCAGCACTCTGAAAAGCTCTGCCATCAAACCAAGATCATCAGGCACATGCTCCAACACTTCGCTGGCGATGATCCTGTCGAACGAACCGTTGGCGAAGGGCAGGGTGAGGCCGTTTGCCTGAACAGAAACTGTGCTGATTCCGTCTGGAAGCTCACCTTCTAGGTACATGGCGGCAAACGTGTCTTGTGTCGCCTTCATCTCATCGAATGCCAAATCGGCGGCAACAACCGAGCCGCCCCGCCTGGCTGTCTCAAACGCATGGCGACCAAACCCGGCCCCCAAATCAAGCACAGCCATTCCTGGCTTCAGCTCCAGCTGGTCATAGTCAACAGTAAGCATCAGGGCGCAGCGGTTTCTGCTGCAAGCTTGGCTTCACGCAGGGCAATCACTTCGCGGTACTGCTCTACGGTGTTGATGGCGGTCTGGCGCCACGTGTAAAGGGCGCTGACCCTCTCCCGCCCCGCTGGCCCCATCCTGGCCCGGAGGGCGGGGTCAGAAAGCGCCTGGTCCAGGGCCGTCCTAAGCGAGTCAACGTCGCCGGCCTTTGACCGCAGAACCGTTTCGCCGTCTACCCCGGTTACCTCTGGCAGCGCCCCACCGTCGCTGGCAACAAGGGGGGTTGCGCTGGCCATTGCCTCAACTGCTGGCAACGAAAAGCCCTCGTATAGCGAAGGAACAACCGCTACTTCAGACTCTGCGTAGAGCTCAACGATGCGCTCGTCTGGCACGCCGGTAACGAAGGTGATGTAGCTGGCCAAGCCAAGCTTTTCGATCAGTTTGGCTGCTGGTCCACCAGGCTTGGCCCGCCCGATCACGGTGAGGGAAACGTCTCGCTCGGTCCGCAACTTTGCCATTGCCTCCAACAGGAATTTCAGACCCTTCAGTTCCACATCGGCCGATGCCGTTGTGATCAGCCTGCCCGGGATTCGCTGAATCTCAGGCATTGGCTTGAAGAGGTCTGGGTCTACCCCAACGTGAACCAGGCGCATGCGTTCCAGGTCAACGCCCATGTCGTTGTGTATGTCTTGAATTGAGTTGTCTGACACCACCAGGATTCGGGGCATTCTCTGGGCGACCCGGCCCTGCATTTTCACAAAGCCGTACCACTGGCCAATGCTGATCCGTTTGCGCCAATTGGGGGCGGCCGCCATCTCGAGGCGGCGGTCAACCGTGATTGGGTGATGCAGGGTGACGAGAGTGGGCAGCAGCTTGTCGACCCCAAGAATTCCGTAACCGAGGCATTGGTTGTCGTGGACGAGGTCGAAGTCTGCGGTGCGCTTCTTCAACTCTTGATAGGCCCGGTAGCTGAACGCCAACGGCTCTGGGAACGTGCCGGTGCTGAAGGTTGCCAGCTCCAGAATGTCTGCCTTTGACTTGATCTCCCAGTAGGCGGGAAATCTCCCGGGGTACTGATCGTTGAAGATGTCGAGGCTTGGCAGCTTCGTCAAGGAGATTCGGCTGTCCAGAACGGGGTAGGGCTGGCCCGAGAACACCTCGACCGAATGGCCCAGGTCTACCAGGGCTTTTGTGAGGTGGCGGGTGTAGATGCCCTGGCCGCCAACCGTTGGTTTTGACCGGTAGGAAAGGTAGGCGAGCCGGAGCGGGCGATCGTCTGACATGGAGGGGGTTCTTTCAGTGCTTTGTGCCGCGAGAAACAAGAGGGGCACGCTGGTCTAACGGTGTAAGGCTAGGGCGAGTTCCCCTTGTCTCAGCCCGACCCGGCCGTGGTGGGTACCGTTCAGGCGATGCGAGCAGTTGTGCAGCGGGTGAAACAGGCCAGAGTGAGCGTTGACGGGGAAGTGGTTGGTGCCGTCGGGCCGGGGCTGTGTGTGCTGGTTGGGGTTACGCACACCGACACCCCCGCTGAGGCCACCAAACTGGCGGCCAAACTTTGGAAGCTGCGAATCTTTGCCGACGAGGAAGACAAAATGAACCTGTCGGTCGCCGACGTTGGCGGCGAGGTTCTGGTTGTCAGCCAGTTCACCCTGTACGGCGATGCCGCAAAAGGGAACCGGCCAAGCTATGCCCAGGCGGCCCGCCCCGATGTGGCTGCCCCGCTTATTGACGCTGTGGTTGATCAGCTTCGGACCCTTGGGGCAAACGTTGCCTGCGGAGTGTTCGGCGCAGACATGTCGGTTGAGCTCACAAACGACGGACCCGTAACCATCTTGTTGGAGGTGTGAGGCCGCGCAAGCGGCGATCAACGACTCCCGCGAGCGTGAACCTGCGGAAGATGCGGCATCATGATGCTCGATATTTGCGTCATGATGCGTTCGGTGTAGCCTGGCTTGATGCGGACGACTGTAAATATCAACGATTCTCTGCTCCGTCAGCTCAAAGAGGACGCAGCGCGCACGGGCCGAACCTTGGGCTCTCTGATCGAAGATGCGGTTCGCTCCGCTTACCAGCGTCGGCCGGGCGCCGAAGCCGACCTCGAAAATCTACCGACTTTCGGGGGAAGTGGGCTTCTGCCCGGAGTGGACATCACCAACATGGCGTCCCTGCGGGATCTTATGGACGATGGGGAGCCGCTCGATGCTATTCGTTGATGTAAACGTTCTGATTTACGCCCATCGTCAAGAAAGCCCAGACCACGCTCAGTATGCGGCGTGGATCGAGTCGGCCCGGAGTGGGGAAGAGACCCTGGGGCTGGCAGATGCGGTTCTTGGTGGCTTTCTCCGAATCGTGACTAATCACAGGATCTTTCGCGACCCGACGCCGCTTGACACCGCCCTCGACTATGTCCGCGGGCTCCAGCTGTCGCCGTCTGCAATTCGGGCCGAGCCAACAAATAGGGTTTGGGGCATCTTTGCCGAGCTAGCCAAGGACGTTGGAGCCCGAGCCAATACCATCCCCGACACGTTTCTCGCCGCCGCCGCCATAGATCTCAACGCAACCATGGTGACCGCAGACAAGGGTTTTGCCAAGTTCGCCCGACTGCGATGCGCACACCCGCTGGGGTAGCACCAACCGCTAGGCCAAGCCGCGCCACTTACTCCCACGAGCGGGGAGACTCCGAGCACGAGCCATGGACACGACGGGGCCCCTGACATCAACCTGGCTTCCAACCAGAAGGACGGTGAACGATCAACTTCATCTCGAATGCATTGAGGCTGATCAACAAGAACGGTTGCTTGGGCAACACCTAGAATCTTCGTGCCAACATCGATCGTGAGATTCATCGCTGCCTACGACAGCCCGAACTACAGTGAGAACTCGTGGCCAAACTCCGGCAGTTGTGGCAAGAGTTTGCCGACTACGTCCGAGCCGATCGTGACTTGGCAGGGAGCCTGGTCGTCTACGGCGTCGTAACAGCGCTTGCTGTTGGCGTTCTGGTGCTTGGCGCCATCTTCGCCTTTGTGGTCGACATACCGGGGTCGGTCTTGACGAGGGAACCGCAAGTCACGCTGGGTGGCGCCTTCTACACCGGCGCACTTTCGAACTTGGGAGCCTTGGTGTGGATGGTCGGGGTGACAATG
Organism: Acidimicrobiia bacterium; assembly: GCA_003231975.1. Taxonomy (GTDB): domain Bacteria; phylum Actinomycetota; class Acidimicrobiia; order Acidimicrobiales; family SZUA-35; genus SZUA-35. The sequence goes on along the minus strand of QIKW01000178.1, from coordinate 7,560 downwards.
TCCATGGTCGGATGGTCGATGGCATCGGATCGGGCAATGCGTCACACTTTCCTCGCAGGCGGGCTGGTGGGGGCCGTTCTATTGTTCGACGACTTCTTCCTGTTTCACGACTGGGTCAGGCTCTACAGCCGGTTCCTTGACCGGTTCGTACTCTTCGTCTACTTGCTTATGGTCATCGGTCTGATTCTCCGGTTCTGGCGGACGATGGGCCCTGTAACCACGTTTGGCGTCGTCGGAACTCTCGGAATGCTGGCCCTTTCGGCGGCCTTCGATCTGTTATTCAACGACCTCGATCAGCTGATTGAGGACGGGTTTAAGTTCGTTGGCATCTGCTTGTGGTCAACCTCATGGACTCTCTTGGCTCGCCCCTGGAGGGCCAGAGGGCTCGTCAATGACTTGGTGCATCCGCCGGCGTCATAGGCTCGTCGTGTGGCCGCCAATGATGATGGTTCAGCCTTCAGGCCCGATCAGCAAACCGTGCTGTGCTGGAAGCGGGTTACAACCGAAGCCGGCCATATTGCCCCAGTCCCCTGACCCTAGCGTGGCGGTTGCAGCCAGTCTTTTTTCGGGCTGAGGCTGACGCTGGTGACGGCCCCCATCGCATGTCGGTGTTGCAACCACAATCGCGGTCTGGGGTTCGGGCAACTTATCTATCAGCGTTAGAGGGCCTGTGAGGGGCAACGGTCACAGTCCCAGGTTGCATCGAATCGCGCTTGATCATCCCAAGCACGACTGGGTCGAATTGCAGGCGGGTAGCGAGCGACTGGAGGACCTCTCGCGCGTATGGGTAGGCGGTGAAGAAGCCAGTTGTTGACGTGACGAAGTCTGCCGCTTCGTCATCCGGGGTGAAGCCTTCGCTCACTGCATAGTCCGCGACTAAAGAGAATTCGATGTTGCCTAGTGTCGAGCCATCCTCGGTGTGGAATTCAAACCGATATTCGAATCGACTTCCGTATACGCCTTCGCCTGTGGCGAAGGACAGGCCAACTTCCATTTCGACCGCTGCGACGTGCTGACCGGGCACGACGCCGTCGGCCAGCGTCGCTGCGAGATGAACAGTACGAACGTCGATCAGCTCCGCGTTGTTGACTAGTTTCTGCGCAGCCGCGACGACCGCATCAGACGGGCGACCGGGGCTGTCCTCCCTGGCCTCAGGCGGCTGCACTCACACCGCCATCGATGACAAGAAGCTTTGTCTCTGTCCGCGCTGGTAGCCACCGCTGAGATGACGCGATCTGCGTGACTGTTGTCTCCGTCGAGGTAGAGACTCGGTTCGCAACGCGCCAAATCAGCGTCTCTTCTGCATAGGCAGCGGCGACGCCTCCTGCCGGAAGAAGGCGTTGATCATCGCGATGTCATGCTGGGTCGCCATTGCGTCGTCGTCACCGATGCCGAGGTTCGTTCGGAGCCAAGCGTTGACATCCGCCCAAGCCCAGACCTTGATGCCATCACCCACCACTCCCCTCGGTAGTGGAAAACCCGCTTGGCGGCGACCGTCCGCCCAGTTCCGTACTGCTTCCCGTGTCATCCCAATTCGGGATGCGACGTCAGGGATAGAGACAAGATCTTCCTCGGCGACCAGAGGGCGTGCGGAAGGAACAGCAGCCAGAACTTGCTGTGAGACCAGTCCTGCGGCCTTCAGCGCTGAGCCTGCCTCAACCACAGCGGTCGCGTGGGCGGTCTTTCCTTGAGCGCGCCAGAGAATGTGTGGATGCTCCGCAAGTGCTTCGAAGACGGCGTCATCATCGAAGTCCACGCCATGGAAGACCAGATTGAGTCGAAACGTAGTCATGTCTTCTGCACTCTCCTACGGACCCATTCCCAGGAGCCCGCTATCGGAACTTTCCCAGAAGATTTGAGAGTTTCGTGACCTCACCGCAGAGCCGGTCGTACTTGGCGAGGAGTCGATCAAGTGAATCGGCGCCCTTAGCTTCCGTCAGAAGTGGTTCGACCTCATCCAGCCCAACGGCCAGTTGATCGACCAGTTCAGCAGCGCCTTCCTCAGGTGGCCGACCAAAGCTGTGGCCGTCGGACGGACGGAACCACCACCCAGCAAGACGCGCCTCCTCAAGAGCTGCCGCTGCCTGGGGCCGCCCATGTCTCGGCCACGCCCCAGCCATTTAGCTCCCGATCACCGGCCGGTCAGGGACCATCGGGTCGTGGTGCCGTCAGTCGTCGTTTTCCAGGAAGCGTTGGGCTTTGTCTGCGAAGTTCTTGAGCGCCCGGTTTACGTATTGCTCGGCGTCGTCGAAAACCCTGGCTGCGGTGTCTGAGAAGTTCTGGGCTGCTCCTGCGGCGTCTTCGCTGAATGGCTGCTCGTCGCCTTGTTTGGCGTAGGTGCCACCAACGATTTTGTCGTATGCCCCGCTGTCGGCCCAGCGCTGCAACTCAGCCACCCGAACCACCGGAAACGGGTGGCTCTGGCGAAGCGTTGACATGAACTTGTAGTAGGAGGCCAGCCCTTCTTCGTCCAGGTACTCCTCGGACTGCTGGACGAATGCTTCCAGATTCAGTTCACGAGTCTTGCCCCTGATGCCTCCTGCCAACACTGCCAGCACACCAACGGATGCGTCCATATTTTGGGTGGCGAGGAGGCCAGCGCGGTCGCAGCTGATCTCGGCCTTTCGGTGCCATTCTTGAAGCGCCAAAGTGATCGGCAGAACGGCCTGGCCCAGAATCGGAACTGAAGGCACAGCATGGTCAAGCAGTAGGAACAACAGCGTGCGGTACAGCACATGCTCGCTCATGATGTGGGCCACTTCGTGACCAAGAACGGCCCGAAGTTCCCTTGGTCTGGCCAGCTCGATCAGCGAAGAGTTCAGCACGATGAACGGCTTGTCCATCCCAACGGCGCCAGCATTCGCCAGCGGCGTTTGTGAAACGAAAAGCGGGGGAACATCGGTGTCAAGAACTTTGCACACCTTCACCAACTGAGTGTGGATGTCTGGGTACTGGTTGGGGCCTACCTTCACCGCATTGGCCTGATAGTTGATCCGAATGTTGCGCTCTCCAAAGGTGCCGATGACCTTGCGAAGGACCGAATCGAAGCCTGGGATTTGACGCAGCGCCCCAAGCGCGGCCCGGTCTGTTGGGTGCTCCCACGCAAGAGGGCTGATTCCGGTGAGGATGGTAGGCGTCAAGACCGCAGCCTAACCCGGCCCAGAATTATCGCTGCCAGGCCGTACAGAAGCATCGGCCACACTCCAACCAGGCTGGCCAGTGTTCTGCCTGTTCTCAGTTCGACGGTGTCTGTAAGCACGGCCCGCTCGCCAATTCCGGTGCGTTGCAGAACCTTGCCGTTGGCGTCGACGATCGCCGACATCCCGGTTGGGCCCGCCATCAGAACCCAGCGGTCGTTTTCGATTGCCCGTAGCTGATTCGCCGCAACCTGCTGGGTGTGAACCTGGGTTAGCCAGAAGGTGGACCCGTTGGTTGGATTGGTTAGCAGTTGTGCTCCGTTGGCAACAGCGGCCCGAGAACGTCTTTCGAAGAATGCCTCCCAGGAAATGGTTACACCCACCGTGCCAACCGGGGTTTCCAACACTGGCGGCCCGGTGCCTGCAATCACGTCTCGGCTGGGCAGCGGTTCGCTTGAGAACCGCTCGGCCAGGGCCTCAACGATTGGACGCAAGGGCACGTACTCTCCGAATGGAACAACCCTGACCTTGTCGTAGCGGTCTATCTGCTCTCCCTGGGGCGAGGTCGCTGCCTGAAAATTCACGGTTGCTGTGCCGTCGTTAACGGCGAAGAACCAGCCAGTTAACAGGGTGGCATTGTTGGCAATAGCCACATCGGCCACCCGACTGGCAGCCTCGTCCATGTCCAGGAAACGGCCGGGATTGACAACGTTCTCGGGCCACAGGATCAGATCTACACCCTGGGGCACAGTCTTCGTTGCCTCGATGTGACGGGCCAGAACAACCGGTTGCTGACTGGAGGACGCCCTCGTTTGGGTTGGCCCGCCGCCTTGCACAACGGCAACGTCGATCTCGCCGACAACCGTGCTTCTTGGATGCAGCCAGGCCGCTCCAAGGCTAAGCGCCACCAGGCTGGCCACGACAGCTGGGATGGTGCGGTCCTTGTCAACAACAGCGGCCGCCAAGGCCTGGCCAACCGCTACGACTAGGGCAATTACAAACAGTGGACCAAGCAGCCTGGCTGTTTGACCGAGGGGAGCTGCGGCTTGGCCTAGTGCAACGTTGGCCAGGGGCACGCCACCAAAGGGCCAGTACCAACGGGCCAACTCAGCTATTGCGAAAGCCCCAGGGAAAACGAACTGCCTGCCAGGCGAGGATGGGGGAGTAAGCGCAGCGGCGATCCCGAAGTACGTTGAATAGAGAACCGAGGCGATCACGTACCCCGGTGGTGCTAGGTCAACCATCCAAAGCATGGCCGGGAACAGCCACCAGGCCCCAACCAGCCAGGTGCGACGAAATCGCTGTTTCCAGGTTGTGTTGGCCAGCAGGCGATCCAGGATGGCGAACCCGATAAACGCCAACGGCCACCATCCCCACGGGGGGAGGGCGCCCGCGATGCACACACCCGCCAGTGCGCAGCGAAGCCAAACTGGGAGGTTGGGGAATTTCATTGAGCGATGAGTTCCTGGGCCAGAGAGCGGCCGTCGTGGATGCAGGCCGGGATACCAATGCCGCGGTAGGAGGCACCGACAGCGTGGATGGTTGGGGCGTCTGCCGCTAGTGCTTCAACTATTCCGGTCACCCGCCCGCCGTGCCCGGGCGTGTACTGGGGCAGTGCGTCGATCCAGCGATGAACTCTCACACTTGATGGCTCGCCCTTGATGTCAACCACGCTCCGCAGCTCGTCTATCAGGTGCGTTGTGAGGCTGGCATCGTCGAAGTCCAGCGCCCGCGTGTCACCGAACCGGCCGGAGGTGAGCCGGATCAGAAGGTGATCTGCGCTCTGGTAGTGAGCCCACTTGGTGCTGAACCAGGTTGATGCGGTGATCACCTTTCCATCGACCCTTGGGAACAGAATGCCGGATGCGTCAAGCTCGTGCTCTACGGCGGATCTTGGTATCTCGAAGGTGACTTGAGCCACCGACGCGTATTCAATCTGGCCAAGCAACTCTGCTGCCCCTGGTGAGACCGGCGCAACCAGCGGCCCGGCCACCAGAGACGGAACGGCCAGGACTAACTGGTCTGCTTGAATTTGGCCCAGGTCTGTAATGGCTGAGTTCAGCCGCAGGTCGGCGTCACCGAGTTCGTCAACCAGAGCGTCGACGATTCGGGCCATGCCACCGGGAAGGCTGAGAAACACCGGCTCGTCTGCCCCGGCCGAGCCAAGCGTTGCCCCAACGCTCTCCTTCAGCTCAAGCAGCCCCCGAATCAGCGAAGGGCCTCGGTTGGCCGCGGCCCAAAGCTGGGGAGCTCCGGATTTCAAGCTCAGCCGGTCTATGTCGGAAGCGTTGATTCCGCCAATGATTGGATCTATCAGCCGGTCGGTTACTTCATCTCCCAGCCTGGCCCGGCAGTAGGCGCCAACGCTTAGCTCTACACCGTCGGCGTCGTACAGGTCGGTGGCCGGGAGGGTTAGATCCTGCGCCGCCCTGTCAACCGCGGCGGCCGAAACAGCGCCGGAGGAGGCAAGTGCTTCCATGCTGGTTGGCACCCCAAGAATCGTTTCTGAGGGCAGCGGGGCAAGGCCGCCGTTGTAGTGGAAGTAGGCGGGAACCGGAGCAACCGGAGACACAAGCTCGTCGTCGAGGCCCAAGTCTTTGCAGAGTTGCTTGCCTTGAGGGACGCGGGCCAGGAACGTGTCTGGGCCTGCGTCAACCAGGCGTTCCCCAACCGGTGACGTCCAGATCTTTCCGCCCCAGCGACTACTGGCTTCGTACACTGTTACCTGCCAGCCCGCGTTGTGAAGATCGTATGCGGTTACCAAACCTGTGATGCCGCCTCCGATGATTGCTGCGCTTGGCATGTGTTACTCCCTTGCCCCGTCGGCTTTTCCCTCGCGGTGCACCAACTCAACAACTCGAAGCAGCTGATCCGGGTCTACCTCGGGCAGAACGCCATGGCCCAGATTGAAGATGTGGCCCGGGTGCCCGTTGTTGTCGGCCAGCACCCGGCGCACCTCGTCTTCCAGGCTCTTGGCTGGGGCCAACAACAGGGCCGGGTCGAGATTGCCCTGGAGCGCAACGGTGCCGCCGGTCCGCTCTCTGGCATCTTGCAAAGTGGTGCGCCAGTCAACCCCGACCACGTCTGCTCCGGCTGCTGTGATCTGAGGTAGAAGCTCTCCGGTGTTGATTCCAAAATGAATGCGGGGCACCCCGAGGCCGGCCATTGCCGACAGGATCCGCTGAGAGTGGGGGAAGACAAATTCGCGGTAGTGCTCTGGCCTGAGAGCGCCAGCCCAACTGTCGAACAGTTGAACCGCTGATGCGCCGTTGGTCACCTGGTTGGTAAGGGTGTCTATGGCCAGGTCGGCGAGCTTGTGACAGAGCTTGTGCCAGAGGTCTGGCTGGCCGACCATCAGGGCCTTTACGGTTGTCCAATTCTTTGAGGGCTTCCCCTCGATCAGGTAGCAGGCAAGGGTGAACGGGCCGCCAGCAAAACCAATAAGTGGAACCTTCAGTTCAGCAACGAGGCTGCGCACGGTCTCGGATTGGAACCAGAGGTCTGCGTCTGGGTCCAGCGGCCGGAACCGGCCAAGGTCGGCCTCGGTGCGAAACGGTTGCTCACACGTTGGGCCAACACCAGGGGTGATGTCGATCCCGAAGCCGCTGGCGAACACCGGGGTGACAATGTCTGAAAACAGAATGGCGGCGTCAACTCCGTAACGGCGGACCGGCTGGAGGGTGATCTCGGTGGCGCGGTCTGGATCTTGAATCGCATTCAGGATGGTGCCGCTGCCCCGCACCTCTTTGTACTCAGGAAGTGAACGCCCGGCCTGGCGCATGAACCACACCGGCACCCGTGCGCCCGGTTCTTGGCGGCAGGCGCGAAGAAAGGCCGAACTTGTGAGGTTTGCGCCACCGTTGGGGGTCATTACCGCAGACACTATCTAGGTAAGGGGGCTGGCCAGCCGCGGCTTGCCGAGGGTTAGTGGTGCCCGGCGCCAACAGCAGAAGCCAACTGGCCGTGGGCATCGCCAAGGCCCTCGAAGAAGGTGCGGTAGTGCGGGGCCCGCTTTGGGGTGCAGCAGGTGGCATAAAGCGGCCCAACCTGGGCACCGAGCTGCGCAATTGCGGCTACGGCCTCGTTGACCTTGGCCTCGGTGTCTGACTCTGAGCCAAGGGTGTTGACGGTTCTTTCAATCAGTTCAAGAGACTGGTTCATCGCCGGGCTGCGTTCTGGCCGGCAGCAGATCTTGGCCAGGCGGGTCAGTGCGGTTTGGCTGTCTTCCAGCCGAGTCATTGCGTTCTGGAGGTGGTCTGCTTCGGTCTCCGGTTCAGCTTTTCCCATCCGGACCTCTTGGCTGTTCATAATCTGACCCTACAGGTTCCAGCTAACTGGAAGGTCAAATAAGCCTCTTCGTTAGTACCGGAACTCCGGCCTACGCCCTTTTGGCCGCCGAGCCGTCGCCGAGCTCGAGGGCTCG
>QIKW01000191.1 GCA_003231975.1 Acidimicrobiia bacterium | reverse complement strand
GATGGATGGAACAGGGTCGCCGACTTCGTCGATCTTGTAGACAACAACAAACTCGATCTTGTCTGCACCCATCGCCGAGACACTGTGTTTCACTGTCTGGAGGATCAGAAAGTCGGTTTCGGCGGCTCGGCCGAACACACTTGCCGCCCGGGCCCCTTCACGGCTGGCGTTGGTGGTGGTGAGGGCATTGCGAAACAGCACCCCAGCCTCCATGATCCCGAAGATCATCATGAAGAAGACGGGCGCTACCAACGCAGCTTCAACTATTGCCGAGCCTCGCTCACGAGGTCGTCTTTGAGCACTCGAAACTGCGGCCATGAACCACTATCGGAAAGCTGGCTCTGCCCCTTGAGCTACGGGGCAATCTGACCTACTCAGTCGACCAGAATGTCAACCAGTTTGCGGCCCTTACGGAATCCGAACTTCACCCTGCCATTGGCGGTGGCAAACAGAGTGTCGTCTCCGCCCTTGCCAACGTTGCGGCCGGGGTGGAACTTGGTGCCACGCTGGCGAATGATGATTGACCCGGCGTGCACCTCGGTGCCGTCGAATACCTTCACCCCAAGCCGTTGTGCGTTGGAATCCCGGCCGTTCCTGGTGGAACCGCCACCTTTGGTCTTTGACATGGTTCAGCCCCTCTTGATTCCGGTGATCTCGATGGTGGCGTGGGTTTGGCGGTGACCAAACCTACGCCTCTGGTTGGTTTTGTTCTTGTAGATGAAGCCGTCGATTTTCGGGCCTCTGGCCTCATCGATGACTTTGGCCTCAACACTCACTCCTGTGAGCTGGGCCGGCGTTGACAGAACATCGGACCCATCTACCAGTAGAACCGCCGGAAGATCCAGGATGGTTCCTGGCTCCCCAACGCGCTCTACCTGGAGCTGCTGGCCTTCTACAACCCGGTATTGCTTGCCACCGGTGGCTACGACTGCATACATAGGCCCCAGGCTAGCCACTATTGGTCTGGGAACGGTGCGTCAATTTCCACTCCCCGGCCAGCACAGTGGGGGCACTGGCTTGACAGCGTTTCCAGAAGGCCTTCGCCGATGCGTTTCCTGGTCATCTCAACCAGCCCAAGCTCACTGATCTCGAACACCTGGGTGCGGGTTTTGTCTCTGCTGAGTGCGGCTCGGAACACCCGCAAGGTTTCTTCCCGGTTGGACTTGTCTTCCATGTCGACAAAGTCGATCACGATGATCCCGCCGATGTCACGAAGACGAAGTTGGTGGGCCACCTCTTCTGCCGCTTCAAGATTGTTCCTGAACACGGTTTCTTCGAGACTGGACGAGCCGACGTTCTTGCCGGTGTTGACATCAATCACCGTGAGAGCCTCGGTGGACTCGATTATCAGCGAACCGCCCGATTTCAGCCACACCTTGCGATCGAGCGCTTTGTGAAGCTGCTCATGAACGTGGAAACGTTCAAAAACAGCCAAGCCCTCCTCGGCCGGGTCGAAATACTCGACTCGGTCTGCCAGGGCAGGGGTTATCACCGAAACGTATTCTGAAACCTGTTCATAGAGCTCGGCGTCGTCGATAACAACGGCTCGGTACTCCTTGTTGAATTCCTCTCGGATCACCCGCACCGACATGTCGGGCTCGCGATACAGGAGTTGGGCCCTTTTGGCCTTGGCCGCGAGGGCCTTTATCTGGTTCCACTGCTCAACCAGGCCAGAGACGTCTCGCTGAATCTCTTCAGCCGTGACGTTCTCAGCAGCTGTGCGCACTATCACGCCGTGCTGCTTCGGCTTGGCCTTGTCTAGCACTTGCCGTAGCCGACGTCGCTCGCTGTCTGGCAACCGCTTGGAAATCCCATAGGTGTCGCTGTCGGGAACAAGCACAACGAACCGGCCAGGGAGCGAGACCTCGGTGGTAAGTCGGGCTCCCTTGTGGGCAATAGGATTCTTGGTGACCTGGCAAACAATTGTGTCTCGTGGGCTAAGAAGCTGTTCGATCTTGGGCCGCTCAGCCGACTTCGGATACTTTCTCTTGTCGTAGACAACATCGCCCCGATACAGGACCGCGTTCTTCGGTGTTGCAATGTCGACAAACGCAGCCTCCATTCCCGGCAAGACGTTCTGCACCCGACCCGCATAGATGTTGCCGTGAATCTGGGTGACGTCGTCGCTGGGGCGCGAGACGTAGTACTCAATCAGGGTGCGCCCCTCAAGAACAGCAATGTGGGTTGCATCTTGACGCTTGGAAACAACCATCATGTAACGGCCAACAGGGCGACCCTTCCTGCTCTTTCCCTGGCGGCGCTTCAGCTGCTTTTCATCCATCTCAATTGGCGAGTCGGCCACAATTTGCTGCACCGGCTTGACCTCGCGTTGACCACCCTTGGCTCGGCCTCCCTTATTGCCGGAGCCCCTGTTACCAGAGTCTCTGTTCCCGGAGCCCCTGTTACCAGAGTCTCTGTTCCCGGAGCCCCTGTTACCAGAGTCTCTGCTGCCAGAGCTGCCACCAGAGGATGAAGTGCCTTGGCCCGCGGCCTCACCGCCCTTGTTGGCGTTGTTGCGCCGACGTCGACGGCGCCGACTTGAAGCGCTGGTGCCCCCGCCCTCACCTTTTGGGGTTTGGCTGCCGCTTGCTATTTTAGGGTTGGGGTTGGGGTTGGTTGATTCTGGCGCAGGGCGAGAGTCGCCGATTCGGGGCTTTTTTGCGTCTCTGGCTGCCCGCTCTGACTGCGAACCGGCAGGCGCCGATTTCGCCGCCTCGACACGCGGCTGCGCCGGTGCGGTTGGATCGTTCGATCCACCGTTGCTTGACACCGACATGGGTGTTTTCCCTTCTCATGAGGCCTGCGATTCTGCTGGCCAGGCCGAAGGGGCGAGCGGATTGGTTGCCATAGTGGCCCCCGCCGCAATCAAATTTGAACGATCGATTGGCTCGACACGCCCGCCTTCGGCATTCGTAAATTGGTGGGTGCGGCACACTTGCCCTTCGCGAAGATCCAGAGCCAAAACGCGTATCAGTTCTGATGGGCGTATCGACAGATCTTCATTGGCGAGTAGCGCCAACAACTCAACGCCGTGAACAGTCGGCCCGACGACTTGAAGTTCAAGTATCGCCGGGCGGACATCAACAACGCTGGTTTTGCCCTTGCGTTCCCGTTCGAGGGGCAGCTGGGGCGCGGCCACAAGGGCCGACACTGCTTTCATAACTGCTTCGATGGGCGCACCAATAACCTCGATGCGCCACTGACAACACTTCACCACTTGTTGCAGTGATGCCGCGCCTTGGTCAAGCTGAATTGCCGCCTCGACGGTTAAGCCGTCGGGCAACGCCTGGGTTAGCTGCTGAGGCAGGCTTTCCAGGTGGTCCAACGAGACCAGATCAACGTCTAGATACTCGGCTTCAGATTCGTGCCCAACGGTGAGCGCCAAACCGAAGCTGAATTTGGGGCGGGGTGAGAACCCCTGGCTGTACACAACAGGAATCGCCAACTTGCGGAAGGCCCGCTCCATTATGCGGGCCGTGTCGCGATGGCTGATGAACCGAATGCGACCGTGCCTTGAATAGCGAACCCGAACCTTCATGCCTTTGGCCCAAGAAGCTGCACCGGGACCGAGTTTCCGGTTGCGAGGTCCTGACCGGTTCCCTGGCTTCCGCCTGCAGGCGGTGTGGCCGACGCTACAACATGCTCGATCCCGTATCCGGTGCAAGCGCCACAGTCATAACAGGGGGTCCAGCGGCAGTCTGGGAGGCCAACTTGGGCCAGGGCATCCTGCCAATCGGTCCACAAGAAGTCTTTGTGGAGCCCAGCCGAAATGTGATCCCACGGCAGCGCTTCATCCTGGTGACGGTGGCGGTAGACAACATCTTCAACGGTGAGACCCGCTCTGTCCATGGCGTCGGTCCAGCGCTGCATGTCAAAATGTTCTGACCATTCTTGGAACGTTCCGCCGTTGCGCCACACGTCTTCGATGACTGCTGAGATTCGGCGGTCACCCCTGCTGTTGATCCCTTCAACGACGGTGGCCTTTGGATCGTGCCACTTGATGTTGACGCCGTTGGCCCGGCGGGTGGCATCCTTAAGAAGATTGACCTTGCGTTGCAGTTCGGCTGCGGTGTTCTGCCCGAACCACTGGAAGGGCGTGAACGGCTTTGGCACGAACCCGCCGATGCTGACAGTAACGCTTGCCCGCTTGGTGTGGGCCCTCCCCAGCTTCACACAGGCCTTGGCCAGGTCGGCTATGGCCAGTGTGTCTTCGTCGGTTTCGCTTGGCAGGCCAATAAGGAAGTACAGCTTGACCCGCTGCCATCCCTGGCTGAAGGCGGCCTCGACGGCTTCGTACAAGTCCTCTTCACGAATCAGTTTGTTGATGATCTGGCGCATTCTCCAAGTGCCTGCCTCGGGGGCAAAGGTGAGGCCTGACCGCCGAGCCCGCTGCAATTGAGCCGCTATGCCAACACCGAATGCATCAACTCTGAGACTTGGCAGTGAAACGCTGACTGGCCCGCATCCCATCGAGTCTGCGTCGTCCATAATGGCGCCGACGGTGTTTTCGATGGAACTGAAGTCTGCGGTGGACAACGAGGTGAGAGCCACTTCGTCGTAGCCGCTTCGCTTGAGCCCGGACTGAACCATGGTGCGAACCTGTTCGGCTGGTCTCTCTCTGACGGGCCGGGTGATCATGCCTGCCTGGCAGAAGCGGCAGCCTCGGGTGCAGCCGCGGAACACCTCGACGTTTAGCCGGTCGTGAACCACTTCGGTTAGGGGGATCAGTTGCTCTTTCGGGTAGGGCCACTGCGCTAGATCCGCCACCGTTCGCTTTTCGACTGTTCCCGGCAACCCGTCGAGGGTTGGGAGCAGCCCTATGTATGCGCCGTCGTTTGAGTACTGCGGTTGGTAAAGCGACGGCACATAGCACCCCTGAAGCCCCGCAATCGAAACCAGGAGTTGCTGCTTTGTTTCTCCGCTTTGGCGCTGGTGTGCAATCAGCTCAGTCAGTTCGCTAACCACCTCTTCCCCGTCGCCAAGCACAGCAACGTCAACAAAGTCGGCAACGGGCTCAGGGTTGAACATGCAATGCCCGCCAACCATTATCAACGGGTCATCAGCAGAACGATCCCGGCTATAGATGGGAAGCCCCGCGAGGTCGATGCAGTTGATCAGGTTGGTGTATGTGAGCTCGGCTGAGAGATTGAAGGCAATCACGTCGAACTCAGCGGCGGGAGTGTGATGTTCGACCGAAAAGAGCGGGATGGCCTGGAGCCGCATGATCGCTTCGAGATCGGTCCAGGGGGCATAGGCCCGATCTGCCCTGGCGTCGGCTCTTTCGTTTATGATCTCATACAGGATCTGCAGCCCCTGGTTTGGCAAGCCGATCTCATAGGTGTCGGGATAGGTGAAAAGCCAGCTCACAAGGGCGGGATCGGGAGCTTTGGCTTTGGCGCCGTCCTCACAGCCGATGTAGCGAGCCGGCTTTTGGACCTGCGCCAACCATGGCTCTAGCAGGGGCCAGACGGACGTCATTGGGCTGGTATCCTAGCGCATCTGTGGGCTGGGCCGCGACCCCTGAATTTAGCGACGCAGACGCCGAGGCAGCGTTGCTTACACCGCGCCTCGCCTCCGGTGGACAGAAACCGACTGCACTAACCCAATTCCGATCAGGCTAGTGATCAATGAGCTGCCGCCGTAGGAAACGAATGGGAGAGGGATCCCGGTAACGGGCATGAGCCGCATGGTCATGCCAACGTTCTGGACAACGTGGATTAGCAGCATCGCAAACACTCCTACACAAAGCAGGGCGCCGAAGCTGTCACGGGCCATCTGTGCCACCCGAAAGATCCGCACCAGGATCAGGCCCTGCAAAAGCAGCACCGCCCCTGCCCCAACGAATCCCAGCTCTTCGGCAACGACGGTGAAGATGAAGTCGGTTTCCTGTGCGGGCACAAACCCGAACTGGGTTTGGGGCCCTTCAAACAGTCCCTTTCCCGTCAACCCGCCCGAACCTATTGCGTTGACCGATTGGACCTGGTTGTAACTGGCGCCAACGTTGCTTTCCTGATCTATGAACGAAGTGAGCCGGTCTTGTTGGTAGCCAGCAAGTACACCGCTGGTGAAGATCACCGAGAAAACCCCAACCGCCGAAGCAACCAGCAAGATCAGGAACCTGGCAGGCATACCGGCAACCAGGTAGATGCCAAGAGCGATGGTGCAATAAACCAGCACCGAACCGGTCTCGCGTTCGGCCAGTACCAGGGCTGAGAGAACCCCAAGTATGACCAAGGAAAGAGCAATGCGCGGCGCTTCGACGTTGCCGCTGCGGCCGGTGAACACAGCAGCCAGAAGAATGATCAAACCGATCTTGGCAAATTCAGCAGGCTGCAACGAGAAGCCGGCCACTATGAACCACCCTTTGGTTCCCCTCACCTCGGTGCCAAGCGGGGTGAGCACAGCAACGAGGGCGGCAACGGTAGCCAGGCCCATCAACGGCAGGACCAGGCGGTACTTGGCATAGTCCACCATTGCAACCGCCACCATCAGCACCAGCCCACCCGCCAAGAACACGACCTGTTTGGATGCCAACCCGAACCCGCCGTCTGGAGATCTGGTTGCGCTGTAGATGGCAAGCGTGCCAATGCCAACCGCCCCAAGGACAAGCACAACAAGCGACCAGTCCATGTTGGCCAGCTTCGCTCTGTTGGACTCGTTTCGGTACCTAAGCGACCCAGGTGCAGTTGAAGCGGTCACTGCTCTGGCTCTACTTCATCTTGGCTGGGCGAGAGCTCTGGGAACAGCTCAAGCGCTGACAAAGACGCTGCGAAGTCCACCGGGCTGATGCCGACCACCTCAATCACTCTTTCTTCTGCCAGCGGCGCAGCCGGGGCGAAGGCAGCTCCAGACAGGATCTCAAACAGTCGCCGCACGGCGGGCGCGGCCGCATCGCCGCCGAATCCAGACTGTTCGAGAATGGCGGCGACGGCATACTCTGGCTCTGGCCACGGCCCGAAGCCAGCAAAGAGGGCGAAGTCTGCCTTGTCGTCAACCTCGGCAGTTCCCGTCTTTCCAGCAATAGGATAGTTGGCCAAATCGAATCCGGCGAAGGCGTTAACCGCGGTGCCTCGCCCAGTGCCCAAGCTGGGGTTGACCACCGCCAGAAGACCATCGTAGATTGGCGCCAGGATCTCGGGATCGAATTGAACCTCGGCTGCAACCACAGGGGGAAGCTCCTCGATCACCTGACCTTCAAAGGCGATGGAATCAACCACTCTTGGCTCAAAGCGGGTGCCGCCGGTTGCCAGCATGGCGTAGGCATTGGCTAGCTGAACAGGCGTAACCAACAGGTCGGTCTGTCCAATGGCCAGCTGAACGTTGTCTCCCGGATACCACAGTGCCTCCTCACCGAATTGCTCGATCCGATTCTCAGGAGTTGGCAAACGACCGGCGGCCTGTATTGGGAGATCGATTCCGCTCTGCGTTCCGAATCCGAACTGCTGGGCAGTGTCTTGGATACCGGTTCGGCCATAGGTGTCTTGCTGGTCCCAGAACGTTTCGCCAAGCGAGTAGAAGTAGGTGTCGCTTGATCGTTCAAGCGCGTCACGCAACTGGACCGGGCCAAGAACAGCCTGGCCCGCGTTCTGAAAGCGACAGCCAGCGGCCGCGTTGGCGGGATCGATGCAGCTCTCCAATATGTAGACACCCTCGTCCAGCCACGTAAAGTACTGATCCCGAATTCCGGCGTCCACAGCAGCGTAGGCAACAAAGGGTTTGAAGGTGGATCCAGCGGCGTAGTTTCCGCGAATGGTCCGATTCAGCAGCGGCAAATCGGCTCGGTCAGAAAGCTCTCGCCAAAGGTCGCCGCTGATTCCCAACACGAAGTCTCGGGGGTCAAACGACGGGTACGACGCCAATGCCAGAACCGAGCCGTCGTTTACATTGAGCGCAACCAGGCTGCCACTATCGGCGAGGTGGGCCAGACCATCCCCACTTGGATCTCGCTCTCGGGCCTGTGCCAGCTCGTCTTCCAGAATCTGCTCTGCCGCATACTGCACGTCTATGTCGATACTGAGAACGATGTCCTGGCCCGCAACGGCCTCTTGGCGAATGTCAAGAGTGCGGACCAACCGATTCTGGGCGTCAACTTCGACCCGCCGAATCTCTGGAGTCCCCCGTAATACGTCTTCGTACACCTTTTCCAGACCTGCGATCCCAAGCTCGTCGCCCGCGAAGTAGATCTTGTCACTTGCCAGGTTTAGCTCGGCCGCCACGTCGGGGTCTCGGACAGAGCCCGTGTAGCCAACAATGTGGGCACCGATGTCACCGTACGGATAGGTCCTCACGAAACGGCGTTCCACCGCAATTCCCACAAGGTCGGCTTCCTCCAGCCGGATCCACACCTCCTCACCAACATCGTCGGCCACCACCACCGGTTTCAGGGCCCCGTCAACGGCCCGACTGTAGACGTCGTTCAACCCGCTTGCCTTTGTTTTGATGCCCGACGTTGTGAGTGCAGCAGATACTTCGGAGAACACCTCGGCTCTTGCCTCGTCGCCTGCCTCTCGCAGGACGGTCCAGTCAACAGTCACAACCAGCGATTCTCGCTGGCCGGCAAGCACCCGCCCGCTGGCATCGAGGATCTGGCCGCGTGGGGCCTCGGTGTAGATTGTTCGCACTCGGTTGCTCAGCACCTGGGCCTCGAAGTCCTCAGGCTGCATGACCTGAAGGAAGTAGAGCCGGGCTCCGAGCATCGAGAACAGGGCGAAAGCCACCACTGCGAGCACTCCGAGCCTTCGACCTGACAAATCAGTGGCCATGGTTGGTACCAAGTTCACCAGATCGGGGCCGCAACCGGACGTCGGCACCAAGATCAATGATCGGCGCAGTGGGCTCGCCCGACCTCACTGGGTCCGAACCATGTCGGTTTGTGGAAGTCGCGTTAGGGCGTCATGGATCATCCAGCGGCCGACTCTTTCCGCCTGATGGATCAAGACGGCACCGATCAAACCAACCCACAGCAGGTCTATCAACGTTGTGTTTGTAAACGGGGGCGAGTTCTGACCGAACACCGCAGCCCCCACCCAAGTGGCAGCAGTTACCAAAATGGAGGCGATCGCTCCCTGCACCGTTCTGAACAGGCCACCCGACTGAAGCATTCGCTCCTTCGCCAACACCAGCATCCAGGCCGCAAGGCAGAACAAGAGGGCGTGCAACCCGAACGGGCCGAACCGGAACAGGTCAACCACCAAACCTGTGGTGAAACCCAGCAGTACCGCCGTTGGTGTGTCTGCTGAGAATCCGATTCCAAGCAGCACAATAAGAAGCAGATCAACCCGGACCCGGTCAAGAATGAGAAGCTGGTCGAGCAGCCCAGTCTGGATTAGGGAGGCCGCGGTGAGAACCACAACCGCTCGGCTCCACCTCACCCGTCTCAAGACTGATCCTCTGTGAGCAGAACGGTTACAAAACCGAGCCTCTCGAAGTCTACGAACGGCTGAAGATATACCGCTGCATCATCTGCTCGCTTGACGAGGACGCCAACCGGAATATCGGGCGGATACCGAAGGCTCAGCGCGGTTGTCTCGAACCGTTCGCCCTCGGTCAGGTTCTCAATTCGAAGAAGCGGGTCGAGCGGCAGTTCGGAATTGCTTCCATCGCCACTTGCTACCCCAGTCTGGCCGGTGTCAACACCCACTACGCCGACACTTGCCCGCGAGTCCGTGATGAGCCTTATGACCGAGCGGTCATCATCAATTACTTGGGCAACGAACCCGGCCAAACCATTGCCGACAACCACCGGCATTCCCGCCCGGATTCCGGCAACCGAACCCCGATTGATCTCGACGATTCGCTCGATTCCGGTGCGACGATCAGAGACCACGCGGGCCGTAACCTGGCTCAGGCCAGCGGCGAACTCCAGATCGGTGGCTGCCATCAAGGCCTCGAGGTCTGCCTCAACGTCGGGCAGGCGGGCCAGCTCTCCCTCCAGCCGGGCCACCTCGGCCCGCAGTCGATCATTCTCGAGCTGAAGGTCGTTGTAGTGCACGGCGCCATTCCAGGTATCACCAACCGGGCTGACAACTCGCCCAACAAAGGAGCGGAAAGGGGCGGTTACCGAAAGGGCGGTTGAGCGGGCCGAATCGATGGGTCCAAAACCGCGAACGTCGATGGTCATCAACGCCAACGACGTGACGACCAGCAGGAGAACGATACGTCTGGATGCAACCGCAGTCTTGGCCACGGAGTCTTAAAGGGGGAGACCCCTAGTCGTTCGGCGCCGGGTAGAAGTTCCGCAACGTGTCATAGGCTTCGAGGTACTGCCCCGACCCAATGGCAACAACATGCAGCGGATTGTTTGCCAGGTGAATTGGCATGGCGGTTTCGGTTTCGAGCCTGGCCGCCATACCGTGCAGCAGCGCCCCGCCTCCGGCGATTGTGATTCCGTGCTCCATGATGTCTGCTGCCAGCTCTGGGGGTGTCTTGTCCAACGTGACCTTTACCGCATCAACAATCGAGCTGACCGGCTCGGCTAGGGCCTCGCGGATCTCCTCGGTCGTGGTGACGATAGTTTTTGGCAACCCACTGACTAAATCTCGGCCTCGGACCTCGGCCTCGAATTCCTCCTCGAGCCGGTATGCCGAGCCGAGCTGAACCTTGATCTGCTCAGCAGTTCGTTCACCAACGGCGAGACTGTACTCTTTCTTGATGTAGCTGATAATCGACCGGTCAAGCTCGTCTCCGCCGATTCTCACAGACTGACTGGCAACTATGCCGCCAAGTGAGATCACGGCCACCTCGGTTGTGCCGCCACCAATGTCGACCACCATGTTGCCGGTTGGATCCTGCACCGGGAGGCCAGCCCCAATAGCCGCAGCCATCGGCTCTTCGATGATGATGGCCTGCCTGGCCCCAGCGAACTCAGCGGCGTCTCGAACCGCCCGTTGCTCAACGCCCGTGATGCCCGACGGTACGCAGATCACAATTCGAGGTTTTCCCACCCAACGACCGGGGCTGACTTTCTGAATGAAGTAGCGCAGCATTTCTTCACAGATGTCGAAGTCTGCGATTACGCCGTCTTTCAGGGGGCGGATGGCCTGGATGTGGCTGGGCGTGCGGCCAATCATCCGCTTGGCTTCCACGCCAACAGCAAGCGGGCGGTTGGTCTCGACGTTGATGGCAACAACCGAAGGCTCGTCGAGCACTATTCCCTGGCCTCGAACATATACAAGGGTGTTTGCCGTGCCGAGGTCTACTGCCATGTCTCGGGCGCCAACCGAACCAAGCATGGAAGAGAATCGATTACGAGCCATCGTTGCTCCTGGGTTAGCGGCGCAGCGCCCACTGACTGCGAACACAACCCACCCTACGGGGCGAATCAGGCACTCACAAGAGCGGCTCTAGCCGAAGAAGATGGCGATCTCGCGTTTGGCCGACTCTTCAGAGTCTGATCCGTGCACCAAGTTCTCGGTCATCACCGTTCCGAAGTCTCCCCTGATGGTGCCCGGGGGTGCCTCGGCCGGGTTGGTTGGGCCCATCATGGTGCGCACGATGGCATAGGTGTCTTCGGGCCCTTCCAGCACCGCCAGAAAGGCTGGGCTGCGGCTCATGAAGGCGACAAGCTCGGGGTAAAAGCCCTTGCCAACATGCTCCTCATAGTGGCGACCAAGGGTGTCTTCGTCGAGCTGGCGAAGTTCGGCTGCGACGATCTTGAGGCCCTTGCGCTCAAAGCGCCCAAGGATCTCTCCGACCAGGCCCCGTTCGACTGCGTCTGGCTTGCAAATGATGAAGGTTCGGCTCACCGCCGCAGCGTAGCGTCGCCATCAGCCCGGCAGAGCCGGACCACGCAGTCCCCGGCTAAGCCGGTCACCGGTTAGACCGGCACCAGCTCCAAGCTTTTGAGCCAAGTGTAGTCCTCACGAAGCCATACGGTGATGGTGAAGACGGTGTTGGCCGGGATTGTGATGACAGCATCGGACCCGTTTCCGTCGTCGGTGTTCACGAAATCATAGGCCCCCTGAAGTACCGGTGTGCCCCACTCGTACTGTTCGGGACCGAGGGAAGTGGTTACCCAGAACGAGTTGGCGCTGGCGAAGGCCCAAATGAATCCCTCGATTTTGTAGTCACCGGCATCGGCCACGGTGAACTCAAATGTTGCTGTTGCCCCCGAGCCAGGGGTGTTGGGGCTATCATCAATGTCCTGGGCACTGATCCAGTCGTCGGAGCAGCATCGTCCAAATGCGCCAGTAAGCGTAGCATCCGCGGCCGATACCATCAGGACCGGGTCAAGGGTTGGGGTCCATGGGGCCTGCTTGTCCCAGTTCTGGTTGTTTCCTCCGTGGCAGTCCCACTGGATCAGAGCGGCGCCAACAAATCCTGCGCCGGTAACGTCCAAACACTTCCCGGAATAGACATTTTGGTAAATGCTGGTTCCCGAAGGCTGCTCCCAGAGCTGGGTTTCGTCACCGTCGATACAGGTTTCAAGCATCACCACAACACCACGCTGGACCGATTCGTCTTCGAGACCCAGGCATTTGTCTCCAATCCTGATCTGATCGGTGTCGGTTACTTCGTTCTTCCAGATGGACAAGTCCTGGGCGAGGGAACCGTCACACTCTGCCTGGACAATCACATTGGATCCGTTCGGCTGAATACACAGACCCTCCGGGTTTGCGCTGGTAATGGTGTGCACGGCAGTGAGGCGGCCCTCGTGCTCCGGGGAGTACGTGGGGGGCGACGGAGGGCTGCTAATGCTGGGATCACCCGTGGTGAGCTGGCCGATGCCGAGTTCTTCCTTGGTGGGCCGCGGCTCTCCAATCGCTTCTCCGGTGCTGTCGAGATAGGCAGTTGAACTGGTTTCCAGCCCCTTTA
>QIKW01000231.1 GCA_003231975.1 Acidimicrobiia bacterium | reverse complement strand
GTGGTTTGCCGGGGGTTGATGGGCGTTCGGTGTCGGCGTTGCCGGTGATGGTGATTGTGGTGGTGCCGCTGCGCCAGCTGAGGTTGCCTGCTGCGTCGAAGGCCCTCATGTAGTAGCTGTTGGTGCCAGGCGAGAGGCCGCTCAGGGTGACCGAGTTGGTTCCGGAGCTCGCAACGATCTGGTCGTTGTCGTTGTTGTAGAGGTTGTAGCCGGTGACGCCGACGTTGTCGGTTGAGGGGTTCCAGGTGAAGTCGACGGAGTCTGCTCCCTGGCTGGTCACTTGTGGTTTGCCGGGGGTTGAAGGTCTTTCGGTGTCAACCGTTCCCGGGTCGCACAGCCGCACCATCCCGTCGGCCGGAGAACCGTTGGCACCGGTTAGGTCACCTCCCAGCCATAAACAACCGTCGTCTGAACCGAGGATCGCCCAGACCCCCGCCCGAGTAGCGGTGATATCTGGATTGAAGGTCTCTTCCACTTCGCCGGTGGTGGCGTTCAGGGCCATCACCCAGGTGGTCTCGTTGGTTTGCTCGATCGTGCCGTCGCTAACGCCCGGCGGTGGTTGCCCCCACCAAATCACGGCGTCAGATGTTGTGTCTAGCACCGCACTTGCCCGGCAATGGCAACCCGCATAAACCCGGTTGCCGACCACTTCCAGATCCTGGTAGTCGCCCCTTGGCCTGGCGAATTGGAACTTCTCGAGCGACATGTCGGATTCGTTCATTACGGCAACAAAGTGCTCGCTGCCAGCGGCAAAGACCAGCCCGTTGACGGTGACAACGTCGTACAGGTACTGGCGAGAAACGTTCTGGGTGTTGATGGGGAACGGGTCGAGCCCGGTGATGCTGTTGCCAGCGTTGGCATCAACTGCGCCAAAGCCGCCGAGCACTGCCTGCTGGTTAACGGTGAGGAACGAGCCCGCGAAGTAGACCCTGCTGTCGGTTGGCGAGGCAGCAACCCCCCACACGCCACCACCCTGAATTTCAGGCCGCCAGTTCGGGTCGTGGGCGCCGGTTTGCCAGTTGAACCTGACCGCTCGCATGGCAGAATTGTTGCCCACCGGGCTCACAACCCCGTTGAAGGCGCCAACAACGTAGAGCCAGTCTCCAAGCAGATCCATACCGCGCACGTTCGTAGCGCTGGTGAGGGTGCCGCTCCAGGAATTGTCGGTGGCGCCGGTTGCCGGGTCCAGAACCACCAACGAACTGGCGGGCTGGCCGTTGACGTTGTTGAAGTCTCCTCCAACAAAGAGCCGTGAACCATCCGGTGAGGCTTGAAGGGTGTTGATGGAGCCATCAAAGGTTGGCAGCCAGGTGTCTAACCAGACGCCGCTGTTCGCATCGAATGCAGCGATGTAGGGGCGAGGGAACACGTTGTTTTCATGAACCACATCGGTGAAGCGGCCGCCAACAAAGATTCGGTTGCCGATCTGTTCCATGGCAAAGATGTTGGACCTGATCGAATCGTTCTGCGTGCCAGATGCTAGGCCCTCAACGCCCCAGAAAGTGGTGGGGCCCGCCTCGATCTCGGCGCCAGCACGAGGCACCGAAATGAGAATGGGAGCCAGCAATGCAATTGCCAGCAGTGGCAGAACTCGCCAGGAAAACCGATTCAACTTGTGCCCTTCCGCAGACCTCGGAAGAACAGTAACTAGCGACCTGATCCACTGTCACTGAGCAAAAACGACCGGGCAAACAGGGATTTTGCCCATAGCCGGAGGCAGGCCTCAGGACACAAAGTCGGTGGGCCACACAAGTGTGTCTGGCCGGAACTGGCTCCATGCAAACCAGAAAGCCTGATGGCTTCCAAGGTCGTTGCCATCGGGGCCAACCGCCCGGATTCCGTCGCCGTCCAACTGAATTGTGACCCCTTCGAACTCAATGGGGTCTCCGTTCTGAAGCGTGGCCCTGGCAATGGCCACATGCACCGCAACCGGCGTGCCGTCAGAGGTCTCGATTCCAAGAACCTGTTCCTGAACGGCCAGCCTCGGGTCTACATCGCCGATCGGGAAGATCGGGCCGTTGTCGTCTCGGCCTCGCAGCGGGTCAAGCGGGTAGCTGCGGCCGATCCCGCCGTCTTCGGCCACAATGGTTGTGTCGGGATGGTCGGCCTTCCATCGACCCCAGGTGGAGGTGACAACGCCGGCCTGGGCAAAGTTGGCTTCGGCCTCAAGCAAAGGACCGGAAGTTGCGTTGCCGAGGAAAGTGTCGACAAACGAAAGTGTCCTCAGCTCGAACATCATCTTGTTTGAGCGGACCAGCAAACCCGAGGTGCGGAAGATCGGCAGTTCGTCTTCAGGCAATGTGCCTGGCGGTAGTTCGTCGGTGAAGTACGCCTGGGCCGAACCGCACAAGGTGCAATAGGGGAGTGCAATGCGGCGGCCGCCAAGTGTGTCGTTCACCATCTCGTGGATTTCCATGATGTTCTTCGGGTAGGCCCTGGCCTCGCCGTCAACAACAATGCCAAAGACCACAGCGTCATCTGGATACCAACTGCCTCCGGCGGCGTCGGTAACCACCGGATCGTCCAGAGCGGGGATGCAACCCCGCGGGCATCCTTCGGCACCGCCTTCAATACGGTCATCAATCAGCACCCCGCCCCAGCCAACGTGGCGCCAGTCGATGGTGGCGGCATCGTCGAAGAGGGGCTCCCACCTGGGCTCAAGCGTTGTGAACAGGGTCCGTTTGAAGCCGAGATAGCCCTCGGGTGCCGGGAGGTCCCACGCAATCAGGGGATTCGTTGCCGAAACCCACGGGTTGCTTGGCTGAAGCGCTATCCCCGACAGGTCCTGAAAGGCGCGGATCACCTGCGGCGAGGCGACCACACCCTCCAGTGGAAAGCGCAGCAGGTCGGCCAGAACCCAAAGGAATCTCGGGTCGCCAATGGCCACCATTCGGTCAAGTTTCTCGGCGTCGAGCCCAATGGTAACTGCGCTTAGGCCGAGGCTCAGCGACGAGCCCAACTCGTCGATCAGGCCCTCCAACTCGGGATCAATTGGGCCGTCCGGCACGTCAGGGGCAGGTCCGTAGTCAATTGCCTCGCCTACCTGGAGAGCGGGGACGGGCACCGGTTCGGACGCATCAACGAGTCCGGATTCAGCCCCGTCGGCGGCGGCCGATCCGTCTGCCTCGGTTGGATCTGAGGCGGCATCATCGGCGCCAGAAGAACAGGCAGAAGCAAACAGAGCTAGGGCGACTATTCCGGTGAGGACAGAGCGGGTCATGCAAGAATCCAACCAGATTGACCCGTTTCTCCTTCCGCTGTTCGGAAGTTGTTCAGCTTTGTCTGTTGCCGTACTGGCGATAGGCCGCTGCTTGAGGCACCATTCCCGACATGACTTCGCACGTGTTCACCAGCCCACTGCCAGACATTGAGATACCCGAGGTGCCTCTTACCGAGTACGTAATGAGGCGTGCGGCGGCCATTGGTGATCGGGCCGCCCTCATCGACGGGCCCTCCGGGAGGAGCTACACGTTCGATCAACTGGCCGATCACATCGCCAGGCTGGCAGGCGGCCTCCATGCTCGTGGCCTTGGCCCGGGCTCAACGATTGCGATGCTGGCACCCAACGTGCCCGAGTACGCCATTGTCTTTCATGCCGTCGCAACCGCGGGCGGCGCCATCACAACCATCAACCCGGCCTACAGCGCCGAAGAGATCCAGTTCCAGCTGAACGATTCAAAAGCAACCGTTGTGATTACCGTGCCGGACTTCGTCGACACGGCCAAAGAGGCAATGAAATCAACCCCGGCGGCCGAGCTGATCGTGATTGGCGAGCCGTCATTTGACGAGCTGTACGGCGAGCCAATGCAGCAGACCCCGCTAGACGTGCACAACGACGTGCTGGTCCTTCCGTACTCCAGCGGCACCACAGGGCTGCCAAAGGGTGTGATGCTCACCCACTACAACCTGGTGTCAAACCTCGCACAGGGTGAGGCGATGCTTGAGTACCACGACGGCGAAGTGGCCCTGGCCGTGCTTCCCTTCTTCCACATCTACGGCATGCAGGTGCTGATGAACGGGCTCCTCGCCGGTGGTGTAACCATTGTGACGATGCCGCGGTTCGACATGGTCGAGGCGCTGAAACTGATGGAGAAACACGCAGTTACCCAGTTTTTCGCCGTGCCACCCATCGTGCTGGGTCTGGCCAAACATCCAGCCGTTGACAGCGTCGACCTCTCCGCCCTGCGCAAAGTTTTCTGCGGCGCGGCCCCGCTGGGAGGAGACCTGGCCCAGGAAGCCTCAGCCAGAGTTGATGCCCTCGTCGTTCAGGGCTACGGGATGACCGAATTGAGCCCCATCAGCCACGCAACCGTTGGCGAAGACTTCAAGCCAGGCTCCAGCGGTGTGACCGCCCCGAACACCGAAGTGCGAGTGGTCGACGACGAGGGCAACGACCTTGGAGTTGACGAGGTTGGGGAGCTGCTGATTCGGGGCCCGCAGGTCATGAAGGGCTACCTCAACAACCCCGAGGCAACCGCGGAAACGATTGACCAGGCTGGCTGGCTTCACACCGGAGACGTTGCCCGAATCGATGCCGACGGCCACATGTTCATAGTCGACCGGGTAAAGGAGCTCATCAAATTCAAGGGTTTCCAGGTGGCTCCAGCAGAGTTGGAGGCTTTAATTGTTACTCACCCCGCAGTGGCCGATGTGGCAGTGATTGGGGTGGCTGATCTTGAAGCAGGCGAAGTTCCAAAGGCCTACGTAGTTCTCAAGCCGGATCAGCAGGCAAACGCCACCGACATCCAACAGTTCGTTAAGGGACACGTTGCCTCCTACAAACAAATCCGCATGGTCGAGTTCGTCGAGTCGATCCCCAAATCCGCTTCGGGAAAGATTCTCCGCCGGTTCCTGCGAGATCAGGCGAACAGCTCCTGAGCCCGAGCGCCAATCAATGGCTCTGGTGACGAAGGCCTCTCCAAAGTGCTAAACCTAGCCTTGGGAGGTACTAATGGCCGTTGAGCTGGATACCGCGACTTTATGTGATGTGGTGCGAGCGCTTCGTGCCGGTCAGGTCTCAAGTGTAGAACTGCTGAACGCTCAGCTGGATCGGATCGACACGTTCAACCCGTCGGTGAACGCGGTTGTTGCGTTCGACATCGACCGGGCTAGGAGAACCGCTATTGAGGCCGACGAGGCCAGGCTGGCAGGCAGGGCGTTCGGTCCGCTGAACGGGGTACCCGTCACCCTCAAAGACACGCACGAAACAGAGGGCCTGGTTACAACCGCCGGCGCCCCTCAGTTGGCAGGCCACATCCCGTCTCTTGATTCCGACGTTGTGGCAGGAGTTAGGGAGGCCGGCGGAATTGTGTTCGGCAAAACCAACGTGCCGTTGTATGCCGGAGACCACCAAACCTACAACGAGGTCTACGGGCTCAGCCGCAACCCGTGGGACCCAGAGCGAACGCCAGGCGGATCCTCTGGGGGAGCCGCCGCTGCATTGGCCTGCGGATTCACCACAGGCGAAGTTGGGTCAGACATAGGCTCTTCGATTCGGGTGCCAAGCCACTTCAACGGCGTATTCGGCCTGAAGCCCTCATGGGGAGTCGTGTCTGGCCGAGGCCACATTCCCGGCCCTCCTGGCGCCCTGGCCGAAACCGACCTTGCAGTTCTGGGCCCACTCGGCCGTTCGGTCGATGATCTCTCGATGCTCCTTGATGCTTGCATGCGTATTGGCGGAATGCACGGTGTTCCCGGTGCGGTTCTTCCCCCGGCGGCGCCTGTTGATCTTGGCAAGCTCAGAGTTGGGCTTTGGGCCACCGACGCTGTTAGCCCGGTTGACCAGGCAACCCTTGCCGCCGTTGAAGGGTTCGCTTCATCTCTTGCTGCCCAAGGGGCAGCTGTGCTTGCCGACGCCCGCCCCGCGGTTTCGTCTGCTGAGCTTTATGACATCTACTCTCGGCTGCTCTTCGCGGTGGTCGGTGCTGGTTTTCCGCCGGAGCTGAGGCAGGAGCTTGAGGTGGCGGCCGCCGACGTCCCAGCCGAATTGGATGCTGGCGACCCCGGAACCTTCGGTTCACGCAACACCAGGGACAGCGTCAGCAGCCACCTCAACTGGCTGGCTGCCAACGAGCGCAGAGCAAAGGCCCAGGCGGCATGGGCAAACCTGTTCGAGACCGTCGACGTGATGGTGATGCCCGTTTCCCAAACTCAGGCCTTCCCACACAACACCGAGCTGGGATACGCCGACCGAGTTGTTCAGGTTGATGAGGAAGAGCGCGCTTACCACGAGCTGCTTTTCTGGGCCGGGTTGGCAACGATGCCTCTTTTGCCCTCGGTTGTTGTTCCGTTGGGTGCGGTCAATGGCCTGCCAATGGGCGTGCAAATAGTTGGACCTCGTTGGTCTGACCGAACGCTTCTGGCCGTTGCCAAAGCTGCTTGTGAGGCCCTTGGCCTTCACTTTGTGCCGCCTCCCCTAGTAACCGGCTGATCGTGAGCAATGGAGTCGTTGTTGTCGGCGCTGGTCCAGCGGGCTGCGTGGCGGCGCGCACCCTGGCAGACCGAGGAATTGACGTAACGCTGTTGGAGGCAGGCCCGGGCCATCCCAGACCTGCCGAGCTTGATGCCATAAACCACCTTCGGGCCGCAGCTGTTCAGCAATGGTGGTGGGACGGTCCGCCCAGGCGAGCCAGGGGCCTTGGGGGAGGGTCGGCTGTGAACGGAATGGTGGTCAGCGGAATCGATCCCCTTGATGTGAGGCGTTGGGAGTGGCCAGATGCATACGATCATCAACAAGCAATTCTGGATCGCCTACATATTGAGCTTGTTCAGCCCGGGCCCTTCACCCTCGCGTTCGGCCAGATGGTGGGCCGAGGATTCACCGAAGGGCCGCCAACCGCAATTTCAGATTCACGTGGTTGGAGCCCGCTGTCGCTTGCCATGCGAGACGGCAGGCGATTCTCGGTTGCCGATGCCTTCCTGGCCGACGCTCCCAGCTGTTTGACCGTGCGCACCGGGGCCGAAGTTGATCGCATAGACGGCAACGAGGTTGTGTTGGCCGACGGGGATCGGATCGAAGCAGATCACGTGGCGCTAGCCGCGGGCTCATTCAACTCAGCCGCCCTTCTGGTTCGATCCGGGCTGATTGATCAGGGTTTGGTGGCAGAGCCGCTTAACCATTCAACAACCGTGGTTGTGGCCCAGTTGTCCGACGAGCTTCAGGTGACGGGCGAGCTTGGGGCGCCGAGCTCTCGGCTGCTTCGCACTGCAACTGGAATTGGCGTGAAGTGGGTTGACCTACAGATCATGGTGCTTGACTACACCGGCGACACCGACGAGGGCAGGCGCCATGGCGCAGTAATCATCTCGGCCCTCGAACCGGTTCGCAAAAAAGTGATGATTGCCGGGATCAATCTGGTGCTGAGATGGCTGGCCGAGATGCCTGGCGTCGGCAAAATCACACTTGGTGAAGATCAAACGCCGGTTTCGCACCAATGCTGCACCTTGACCGAGGCCTTCGAAGGCGGCCGCGTTGTGCCGGGGGCCAGCCACGTTTCTGTGATTGACGCAGCAACGCTGCCAGCGCTGCCGCACACCAACCCCATGTTGCCAATAATGATCGGCGCCCGCCGCTGGGGGAAATTGTTCTAGCCCGTGGCTCTTAGGGCGGCGATTGGTTCGGTGGCTGAGGCTTTCCAGGCCGGGTAGGTGCCGGCCAGGAGGCCGATGGCGGCGCCGATCACCGGGGCCACAAACGGCAGCCAGGCATCAAGCACCGGGGTCCACTCTCGGTTGGCTGAAACCGCAACAACAGTGAGGATGCCAAGGCTGGTGCCAAGCAAGCCCGCCAGGGCGCCAAGAGCGGCAGACTCGAAAAGGAACTGGGCCGCCACATGCCGCCTGGTTGCGCCGAGCGCCCGCCGCAACCCTATTTCTCCGGTGCGTTCCAGCACCGAAACCAAGGTTACGTTGGCAATTCCGATTGCTCCAACCAAAAGCGAAACGCCTCCCAGCACCAGGAACAATGCGTTCACATCAGATTCAACCGAAGAGCGCACCTGGCGGGGAGACGGAGGCAGGCTGACCCGCAGCTGGGTGGGATCGTTCGGAGACAGCGCAACCGCCGCCTGGCCTCCAATCAGTTCTGCCGCCCCGATCTGCACCTCAACTTGAACCTCGGCGGGTGCCTCCAGGGCGAATCTTTGGCGAGCGAATCCGTCTGGAATGATGATGGCGTTCAGCAGCTCCGGCTCGCGGGCCACGTCTTCAATGATTCCAACAACAGCCAAGGTTGTGTCGCCAATGAAGATGGCCGGGCTGTTGTCCACTCGGGTTACGTTCAGCCTTCTGGCCGCGCCAGGGCCAAGAACAGCCACGTTGTCGCCCCGCTGGTTGTGGCCGTCGTCAAAAACGCGGCCGGTTGCTAGCTCGGTGCGAACCGCCCCGAACAAGCCGGGGCTTACTGCGATCACG
Source organism: Acidimicrobiia bacterium (assembly GCA_003231975.1). Taxonomy (GTDB): domain Bacteria; phylum Actinomycetota; class Acidimicrobiia; order Acidimicrobiales; family SZUA-35; genus SZUA-35. Next base: position 7,635 of record QIKW01000231.1, on the reverse strand, counting down.
GGAATTTGAAACTCGCTCTGGCCCAGGGGGTCAATCAATGGCACGGATCGGGCCAGGGCGTTGCCAACCGAAACGTCAGACTTTGTGCCTGCCGCCACCACCCCGTTCAGTCGCTGCAATCTGTCTCCCGCGTCCCACGGAATGCTGCTTACCTGCTGCTGGTTCTGGCCCCGTGGGTCCTGGCCCCGGTCTTGTGGTGGTCGGACGATCACCGAGGTTGCTTCCAGTTCGTCGAATCTGGAAACGATCTGGTTGCCTGCGGTTTTGGCTAGGCCAAGGGTGGCAACCAGGGCGGCAACACCAAGGATGGTGCCAAGGGCGGTAAGCAGCGTGCGGGCGGGGCGTGCTGTGAGGGCAACAGTTGCTTCGCTCAGAAGATCTCGAAACGACAGATGAGACCGCGGCACGGCCGAGGCGATGGATTCGGTTTCTGCCAACTCCACACCGCTAGCTGGGGGCACGTACGGCTCAGGCATGCTCGGCTCCGGCCGTCACTGGTGTAACAACTCCGTCCCGAATCCGAACCTGCCGTTTTGCTCTGGCCGAGACGTCCCCGTCGTGGGTGATCACTGCCAGGGTTAGCCCTTCTGCGTGGAGGTCATCAAATAGGTCGAGGATCTGGGCGCTGGTGCCAGAGTCGAGGTTTCCGGTTGGCTCGTCTGCCAGCAGCAGGCTCGGCTCACCAACGAGGGCTCTTGCCACGGCCACCCTCTGGCGCTCGCCACCCGAAAGAGTGGTTGGGAAGGAGGTGAGGCGGTGGCCCAGGCCAACCTGTTCCAACGCCTCAATTGCACGGTCTCGCCGCTTTGCCCGTGACCCTGGCCGGTAGATCTCGGCCAGCATCACGTTTTCAATCGTGCTGCGGTGGTTCAGAAGATGGAACGACTGGAACACGAAGCCGATTCTGGCCGAACGAACGCCTGCCCGTTCCCTTTCACCAAGCTCTTGGGTGTCTATGCCATCTATCCGGTAGATGCCAGCCGATGGCTGGTCTAGCAGCCCAAGGATGTGGAGCAGGGTGGACTTTCCCGAACCGGAGGGCCCAACGATTGCGATGTAGTCGCCCTCGTGGATCACCAGGTCGGTGGCCTTCAGGGCTTCCACCGGTGGGGTGCCGGGAAACACGCGGGCAACCCGTTCCAGCTCAACTACCGGCGCCGGGCCGGCCGCATTGGCCACTGCCTACTCCTCGGCCTCGGTGTCCTGGCCTTCGGCGGGCTCAGCATCTGACTCTTCAGCGGGCTCAGAGTCTGACTCTTCAGCGTTGGCAGCCGATGAGCCTGCTTCGCGGCCAACCACCACCCGGTCGCCCGCGGCCAGTTCAGCATCTACCGGTTCTATTTCAACCAGGCCAAGCGACCTGGCCAGAAGGCCTGTTTTCACTGTGATTGTTTCCACAACACCTTCGGAGCGTTCCACCTGCACCCGTGATGTGCCGTCGGCGCCTGCTGAGAGGGCGGCAAGGGGCACAGCCAGGACAGCACCGCCGGTGGATTCGAACGGCAAAGTAACCCGGAGGTTCTGGTTGAAGGCGTCTTCTGGAACCTCGTCCAACGGTTCGAGGCGAACGGTGTAGCGGTCGCTGCCCGCATCCGGTCCGCCAGGAGAGTCGGCAACGAAGGCAACTCTGACCGACAGCGAAACACCCAGATTGGGATCTTCCATTATTCCTTCGGCCCCTTCCCTGAGGAGTGGGCGATCTGCAATGGAAACCGAGGATCTGATCACTACCCCAGAACCGGTTACCGTCATTGCCGCCCCCTGAGGGGTGTCTCCGGTTTTGACAAGAACCCGCTGAACCTCTCGAGGCAACTCTGGCAGGAAGAACAGTTCGTTCGAAGGGAACGACGTGCCGATGCCGGAGTCGAGCTTGTTCAACGAGTCCCTGGCATCTGTCAGTTCTTGCTGGGACGCCCGAACCGCGTCGGCGGCGCCGTTGTCTCTGGTCAGCTCTGCAAACTGCTCGGTCCGGCTGGCCTTGGCAATGGCCAAGTTGGTTGCTGCCTCCTCAACGGGGGGATTCTGTTCTCGTTGGGCGTCGCCCAGCGCCTTGTCGGCCACAGCCGCCACCACCTGCGATTGGGCGAACACAGCGGCGGCTTCCTGACTCTGGGTGGTCAGCCCGGTCAGTTCCTCAGCAGTAGGGGGCTGCCCGCTGTCTGGGTGGGTGCCGGCTTGGGCAGCGGCCAGCCTGGAGGCGGCCAGGTCTGCCGCCACCTGCGCCTCGCTCTGGGCCGAGACAGCCTGTGTTCGTTCCTCAACGAGCGGCGCCAACTCGGCGTCTCGCAGCCTGGTTGCTTCATCCAGGAACAGCTCTGCCTGGCGAACGTTCTGGTCGGCCTGCAACCGAACCGATTCCGGAACGCCGCCGGCGTTTGCGTTGTTTCTGGCGGTCCTCAGAGACTCGGTTGCTGTTCGCTCCCGCTGGCGGGCCTGCTCTAACTGATCCAGTTCTGTAGGAGTCGGCTCGTTCGGCGAGTACCCGGCCGCCCGATACATGGCGGCTACCGCTTCTTCGGTTCCGTTGTCGTAAATTTCATCAACGGTGCCGGGGTTGAATCCCAGGCGCACAAGGGCCTCTTCCAGTTGGCGCACGTCTGGCCCCTCCACCCCCGGGCCCAGCGGACGGAAAACGGGGAGCTGGCCCTCCAAAACGAACAGCGGCCTGCCTGCCACTTCAACCGCAACCTCGCCCTCCTGGAGTTGTTCTCCTGCGGTCTTTGGCATGTTGGTAACGATGGTTGCGCCGTCGGCCGACGGAATCACCGGGATCTCGGCCTCGTCTTCGAACGAGACTTGGCCCCGGATCACAACTGTGGTTGACAACTCTCGCTCTTCAACCGGAACTGTGATCAGCGAGGCTGGTGGGGGTTCGGCGTCGGCTGCTATTTCAGCTGGCGACTTGATGCGCTGCCCGCCAACCCAGCCCAGGCCAGCGGAGAGGACAGCAACGACGGCAACCAGGATCAGAATGGTTCGACGATTCACAGCATCACCAGGTTATTGATTGGAACGGTCATATTCAGCGGCATTGGTGCGGCAAGATGCTCTAGTTGCTGAACACGCCCTCGTATTGGGCCAGGCGTTCCTTGTTGTCTTCCAGGAACTGGTTCTCCATTTCGACTCGAAGGTCGTTGAAAACGTTCGCTTCGTTTCTGGCACCGCCCCCGCACTCAACGGCGGCAACCGCCATTCCAATCTCTTCATCCTGGACTTCTGCCAGGGCTGCCAGCTGGTCTGGCGGCAGTGGTTTGTTCTGGGCGTCTTGAAAGGCCTGGTCGATTTCTTCGTCGCTGAGATTCTCGAAGTCGATGTTCGAGAACGGGTCGCCGTTCAACCCTGCCGCTTCCATCTTCTGTTCGAAGAATTGGTAGGCCTCTTCCATACCGAGGTACTCAAATCCCTTGTCCAGAACGCAAGCTTGAACTTCTGCCCGGAACTCCACGATTTCGGGGCTGGCCTCTGCCCTTTGGAACATTTCCTCTAGGAGGTCACCGAACTCGTCATCGAAGGCCTGAAATTGCTCTTCGCCGCCCTGGGTGTAGACCTCTTCATAGGCAACGGGCTCGCAACCGGTTGCCACGTAGTTCCGCTCCATTTCTTCCATCTCTTCTTCGGTTGGCTCACGTTCCTCCTCTTCAAAGCCGAAGACCTGGCCTTGGTTTGTCCCATAGAGGGCGCCGTAGTAGGCGCCTTGTTCAGATTCAGAGAGGGAGTCGATGTAGTCCTGGTTCGGGTCTACAAAGCCGCCCTCGCCTTCAGGCCCTGGGCCTGTTGGGAAGTTGTGGCCTATCAGATCTGGGCCAACCTGGGCTTGGGAGAACCGCGTCGTTGTGATCCCAAACCCGAACTTTCTAGTCCAGGCTTCGCTGCCCCACGCCTCGCCGTCGTCAACCTCACCCCCGAAGAACGCCCCTTGACCTGAACGGTCGACTGGTGTGTAGTCGAAGCCCTCGGCCCTCATGCAAACGGCGACCAGTTCTTGGACCTGTCGCTCCTGCTCTTGGGCCTCGGCCTGAGCGTCTTCTGCATTGAAGTCAACTTGCTGGGTCCATCCCAAAAACTCTCCCAAGGGAGATTCGTAGACGAACTCGCCGCCGTCTTCCTCAGCACCATCTTCCTCAGCACCGTCTCCCTCGGTGCCATCTTCCTCAGCACGGTCTGAGCCGGCCTGGGTTTCGCCCCCGTTGCCGCAGGCGCTCGCAATAAGGATTAGGCCAAACAAGGCCGCCAGCCAACGTTTCGTCATGTCTTTCCTCTTCTCCAGTTGGTATCTAAGACGCTCGAGCGGCCAGATTGGTTCCCTCTTGGGAGATCTTCGCCGCTCCAGATACAAGTTTAGGTGATTTGCCGCCGCCTGGCCGTTTATGATCCTTCAGTCGCTTGCAGTCGACGCCGAAGAGTTCGCGGCCCGAACGGGGTGGGAGGCCAAGCCAGAAGGCCTGTGCAAGGGCTCGGTTTGCGTGCCTGCCCCAGATGTTCACCCCCAGTACCTTTCCCTGGGCCTGAATGACTTCTCGACGAGATGGTCCCCGGTCGTTGGCCTTGACGAGCCTTCTTTCGGGCTTGGCAAGCTGGTTGGATAGCTTTGTCTGGTTTCGGTGTCGCATCTGGTCTTTCCGCTTCCAGCCGGACACATACTGTCGGTAGGCGCCCAAGGATCACCAGACAATCCCATTCCCGGCTAAGCGGGTCTGATAGTACTCGGGGAACGACCTGACGCCCTTCTCCTTGGTGTTCCGGCGCCGTTGGGCAGATCAACCCCAGCTGACTATGGAATGCTGTGGTAAACGGGGGTGTCTTTCCAAGCATCCAAACACGGCACGCACCAACTGGGAGGGCCAAGGCAGGAGCACCGCGTGTGTGCCATCCGAATGGGAAGATGGCCGCGGACACAGCCGGCGGCGACACCAAATTGTTGTGTCCGGCCAACGCGTCGCCGAGTTGGGGTGCCCAGCGGATCGAGCCTTTGCTGAGTGCCCCAAGGCAGCCGAGAAGAGCAACGACGAACTTGAAACGGCTGTCGTTCAACGAGCGACCATTGATTCACCTCCAAAAACGGGAACCCGATCGAATCGGGTTGTCCACCGTCCGGCTTGCGGGCCCGAGGCGCCCTCCGGCGGCCTGGCGCGTCCCAGGCCGGTGGCGGTGCAGCAACGCGCTATGTCCCCCGCCCGGCCGATCCGCCGCCGCCTGCATCGACGGGAAGCTCCACGAAAGGACCACCAAACTAATCGAGCCACAGTCGTTGACAAGATCCTCGCGCCCTATTAAAATCACGGCCTGCCACTAATAAACGGCCTGCCACTAATAAACGGCCTGCCACTAATAAACGGCCTGCCACTAATAAAGGGAGGCCATGTGCCCGCAACTCTTGAAGACTCGGTGACTGAAGCTGAGGAAATCGTCTACTCTCGCTATCGCGAAATCACGCAAGCGGAGGCCGTTCCTTTACCTCCCATTGATGTCTCACGGAGGATCAATCTTGGTTCGCACCGCCTTGCGATCGTACTTTGTGCGTTCGTCATCGGTGCGGTTTCAGTGGGAGCGATGCCCTACGTGAGCACGGACGAACCCTCGACAGAACCAAGAAGCGCAAGTCTGGCCACCGATCAGAGTCCGCTTGTCGCTTCATTGGAGGCTGTTGAGCGCATTGACGTTTCAAGCCGGATGCAAGCTGCCGAGATCGCCCCTGGTGTAACCCTGGCAATCGTCACATCAGAAACGACTACTCAAGCCATACTTCGACTGGATGCGTCGACCGCTCCGACACGGTATGAATTCACCGAGGGCATGCCACCAGGCGAGCCGGTTCTCCTAGAATCCGGAGGAATTGAGTTGTTGGGCGAGTCCGGTGAAATAATTGGACAAATTGATCCGCCCTGGGCGTTCGCAGCCGATGGATCATCAGTTCCTACGCGGTATGAGGTTACCGACAATTCGATTGTTCAGATCATTGACCACAGCGAATCAATGCTGTATCCGATCGTAGCCGATCCGTCGTACAGTTGCGGCTGGGTGACCTGTACTACGAAATTTAACAGGTTCTGGACCGCCAATATCGCCTCCGGCGGCGTTCTGGTTGGCGCTGCATGTTCGGCGGTTGCCTATTTCACAGCTGGCATCGGTGGTGTCGTCTGTGCAGCCATCGGAGCCAGCATTGTTTACACCGCTTCGTATGCTCAGAACAGAGGCCGATGTCTCAGGGTACGAACTGCGCGGTACGGTGTGCCCGGCTACCTGCCCGGAACCTATAGTGGGGGATATTGCAGATGATGAGTGAAATGACAGATGGCCTCAAAGACGCACGCGATCAGGCAAACGATGCTCGATGGTCGACGACAAGCGGAAGGTTCGGCTTTGCTGCCTTCGTTGTGCTTGCGGTGGTGGTGGTAGCAGTTGCGGCCCAGGCAAAGGGTCCGAATTTCGGCGCCATCTCCCTCGTAGTCCTCGCCGTCGGGTACGAAGCAATTCACCGGACGCTGTTGGTGAAAGACTGAGGTTGCAAACTTATTTTAAATTTCCTTGGAGATTTGCTACTTTGGTGCTGGTTGCCTTGACCGGATGCTCAACTACAGTAGTGGGTCCCTCGATGGGACCTCTTGACGCAATGTTTGGAGGCCCCGGTAGATTCTCGTCCATCCAAGAAAGCGTGGCGGATGAAATCGAAGCATCGGTTCGGCGATGCATGTCTCTTGCGGGCTTCACCTATAGCCCAGAATCACCGGTGCCTTCATACGCATTCTCGGTCAACAACTTGACACCTCCAGCCAGGTCGGAAACAGAAAGTGTTGGCTACGGGGTAGTTCAATTCTTCCTTGACACTGCGGAAACAGGATCCGAAATCGAACCTCCGTCGGAGGAGTACTTGGTGGCGTTGGTTGGAGGGCCACTTGGTGAACAGCCGGTGCCGCAGGCCGATCAGGGTTGCGTTGGCTCGGCGATTTCCGATGTCTTTGGGTCTGCTAGCCAGCTGCAGGCGGTCGAAGTGCTCGATGAAAGATACTTTGATCACCTTGCACGTCTGGAATCCAAACCCGAAGTTCTATTGGCCGGGGCCGAATGGGCGCTATGCATGAGCGATGCCGGGTTCGAGTACGGCAGCCGCCAAGCGATTGTGGATGACATCGAGGATCGAGCTATCAAGGCCTCAGACTCATTGGCGTATCGGCTACGCGGCCTTAGCGAGGTTGAACAGCAGGCAATTCTGGGGGACTCAATGGGCGAGCCGCCGGAGAGCAGCCCGCTCGATCTAATCGAAGTTCAGGACAAAGAACTGCTTATTGCGGCGACTGATCAATCCTGCTTCAACTCGAGAGTCGTGGAATTGTTTGAGCCGGTCCGCGACGAGGCCGAACGGTCATTCATCGAACAGAATCGGACAATTCTGGAATGGATGGTCTCGGAGTGGGGGTAGAAGCCAGCGCTTCTTGGCCGTTGGGCGCTTTCGCGTCGACCTGAATCAGGACGGTCTCGATCTCGGCTCGTTGGTGCGCGAGCGCCGTCGTGGAGAAAGATCCCTTCTTCAAACGCGTGAGACCGCGGCCTGGCCGTTTGGGTGGGTCACGGTCTACGGTCTGGCCATGATCCTTCAGTCGCTTGCAGTCGACGCCGAAGAGTTCGCGGCCCGAACGG
>QIKW01000194.1 GCA_003231975.1 Acidimicrobiia bacterium | reverse complement strand
AAAGAGTCCGCTGACGCATCAAACAACAGTGACTTCGTCGATATCACGCAGGCCGACCCGGCTGAGCTTCGTAACATTCGGCGCAACGCCCAGATCGTGTTCCAAGATCCAATTGCGTCGCTGAACCCGAGGATGACGGTGCAGGCAATAGTTTCCGAACCGCTCGTTGCTCACCGAGTTGGGACGGCGCCAGAACGGGCAGCCAGAGTTCGAGAACTACTTGAAGTTGTTGGCCTCAAACCGTCTCATGCCAGCAGACACCCCCGCTCCTTTTCTGGTGGGCAAAGGCAACGAATCGGAATTGCCAGGGCGCTTGCTTTGAACCCGGCTCTTGTGATTTTGGACGAGCCCGTTTCGGCCCTTGACGTGTCGGTACAGGCACAGGTTCTGAACCTCCTCGACGACCTTCAACAGAAGCTTGGTTTGAGCTACCTGTTCATCGCTCATGACCTCGCCGTTGTGCGCCACGTAAGCACCGAGGTAGCGGTGATGTACCTGGGAAAGATCGTTGAGCGCGCACCACGAACCGAGCTGTTCAACTCTCCGCTGCATCCCTACACCCACGCCCTGATGTCGGCCGTTCCAATTCCAGACCCTGTGGTTGAGGCCCAGCGACAGCGCATCATTCTCAAGGGAGAAATTCCGTCGGCTCTGAAACCGCCGTCGGGTTGCAGCTTCCGGACAAGATGCCCCGTTGCCCAAGACCGGTGCACGGCTGAACAACCCCCGCTGGTTGAGCAGTCACCTGGCCATTGGATTGCTTGCCACTTTCCTCAGCTGGAAGGATCAACGAAGGTAACTTCGGCGGGCTGACCGTCTAGTTCCAGTACTTGAGATCTTTCGTACCGTTGAAGCAGGCGTTGCCGCCGTTGCTGAAACTTCGACCGGCTAAGCGTGGCGCCGCCAGGGTCGAACACGTCTCGGAGGCCGTCTCCGATGAAGTTGACCGAAACAACGGTGAGGAAGATCATGACCCCGGGGAACACCGCGGCCCAAGGGTTTGAGAAGATCACCTGCTGGGCGTTCCTCAGCATCGTTCCCCACGAAGACGCTGGTGGCTGGAGACCCAAACCAAGGAAGCTGAGCGTTGATTCGGCAATGATGGCCGAGGCCACGCCGAGGGTGCCAGCCACGATCAGCGGGCTGAGGGAGTTGGGCAGCAAATGTTTGAAGATGATGCCAAGCGAACGAGTCCCTGAGGCCCTGGCCGAAAGGGTGAATTCTCGCTCGCGTAGCGACAAGAACGAGCCACGCACCAGCCTGGCAACGTTCATCCAGCGAACCAGGCCAATGATTATGACCATGGTGACGAAGCTTGGACCAAGCAGTGAAGCGGCCAGGATCAGCAGAAAAAGGTCTGGTAGCGAAAGCGCCAGATCGGTGAATCGCATCAGCACGTTGTCTACCCAGCGGCCATAGAACCCGGCAATCGAACCAACGGCGGTGCCAACCGTGAGGGCAACCGTTGTGGCCAGGGCCGCAACCCCAAGCGAAACCCGACCGCCGGCCAAGATGCGGGTCATTGAGTCTCGGCCCAGCTCGTCTGTGCCCATTGGGTGGGCCAACGAAGGCGCTTGCAGCCGGTTTCCCAAGTCTTGGGTGAGGGTGTCGTACGGGCTCAGCATCGGTCCAAGAACAGCAGAAGCCAGAATGGCGAGCAGAACGAACAGTCCGATCACCGCGGGACGGTTCCGGCTAAACGACCGCCAGTTGCGCTGCCACGCCGAGACTTCGGCAACCTCTTCATCGACAGCCAATGCCTCCAGGTGTTCGGCGGAAACATCATGGCCCGGGGTGTGGTGCTGGCCGGGAAGTCGGGCAGGGGTGATGTCAGTCAAACCGCACCCTTGGGTCAAGCTTGGCGTACAGAACGTCGGCCAGCAGGTTGGACACAAGCACCATCAATGACCCGAGCACAAGTACGCCCATCAACACTGGGTAGTCAAAACGAATAGCAGAGTCGAAGAAGAGCCTGCCAGTGCCTGGCCAGGTAAAGATCGTCTCAACGACCAGAGCCCCGACCAGGAACTCTGGGATGTGGATGGCAATCACCGTTACGAACGGGATTCCTGCGTTGCGGAAGGCATGTTTCATGTAGCGGCGTGTTGGCGGCAGACCACGAGCCTTGTTGAACCGCATGTATTCCTCGTCCATCGTTTCGATCATGGAGGCGCGGAGGTACCTCGTGAAAAATGAGAGCGAAACCATGGAAACAGCCACCGTTGGGAGCGTGAGGTATCTGATCCTGGTGAGGATTCCGACCCCCTCCTCACCCGGCGGGACCATCCCCCCGCTTGGGAACCAACCCAGCCAAACCGAGAAGATGATGATGAGCATCAGGCCAAGCCAGAACACCGGGATTGACAACCCGACAAAGCTGGCGAAAGTGAGGGTGTGGTCTACCCATGTGTCTCGCTTGATTGCGGCCAGTAGGCCGAGCGGGACTGCGATCAGCAGGGAGACAATGATTCCCGAAGCCATCAGCAAAAGCGTGGCAGGCAGCCGTTCCATGATCAGCCCAAAGACTGGTCGGCGGGCCACAAAGGAAATGCCCCAGTCGCCCTGCACAAAACGACCGAGCCAGTTGAAGTACTGCACAAACATTGGCTGATCAAAGCCCAAGTCGGCTTCGATTCGGGCCAGATCTTCACCCCTGATGTTTGCAATGCCCCGATAGGCCGCGGTTGGGCCGCCCGGGGTTAGCTGGAGAAGTATGAACGCAACCAAAGAAATGCCAACGAGGAGGGGCACAGCTTGCAAGATCCGTTTCACTACGAACTTCAACAAGCCGTGACCATCCTCTCTGTTGGCGTTACTTACCTCAGATTTGGTTTAGTTATCGATTGTCCAGTCTTTGGCGTTCCAAGTGAGCTCTCCCCATGGGTTGGGCGCTTGGCCGCTAACACTGTCGCTGAACGCATCAAGCTTTGACCGCTTGTACAGCGGTATGTACACACCGGCATCAAGGATTTCCTCAACCGCGGTGCGGTAGGCCGCTTTGCGAGCTTCGATGTCCAGCGTGCTGGCTCCCTCTTCAATAGCGGCGTCAAGCCTGTCGCTCTGAAGGCGGAAGAAGTTCCACCCCTGACCACCAGGATCTTGGGGAATGGATTCAGAGTTGAACAAGATGCCAAGGAATCCCGCGGGGTCTAGATCTGGGCCCCAGGTATCCATAGCGATGTCAAAGTCACCCCGTTGGAGCTTGCCGTTCTCGGCCCAGTTGCCAAACAATGTGGCTGCTGGCACGTTGTTAATGGTCAGTTCGATTCCCACAGCCTTGAACTGCTCTTGCAGGACCTGCTGGGTGAGTTCACGAACTTGCTGACCGGTTGGGGTTGTGATCTCAAGAGTGAGCCTCTGCCCATCCTTCTCTCGAATCCCGTCTCCGCTGTCTACCCAGCCCGATTCCTCAAGCAGAGCCATGGCACCATCAGGGTCGTAGGCAGGATTCGACAGCCCTTCGGGGGCGGCCCAGCCAAGCCCGATTGGCGACGTTGCCGCCTCAGACAAACCAAAGAGGAGGTCTTCGATGATTGGAGTGCGGTCGATGGCCATGGCCAGCGCCAGCCTCACGTTCGGGTCACCGAAGGCAAAGTGAGGAGTGGCTGGGTCGGAGCCGGAGCTCAGGTTGAGACCCAGGTACTCAACGTTCGAAGACGGTGTGACTTGAACTGTTACGCCGTCCATGCCGTCGAACTCGTTGATGACAGCAGAGTCAACGTTCCAGAACACGTCGATCTCACCAGTTCGCATCTGGGCGATGCCTGCGTTCTGATCAGGGATGATGGTGAAGATGATCCGATCGAGCTTCGGGCTGCTCGGATCGCGGTAGTTCGGGTTCCGATCGAGGATGATCGATTGGCCCGAGTTCCACTCGGTAACCATGAAGGGGCCGGTGCCTTCAGGGATGCGGTTGAATTCTGCCTCGCCGAACGGCTGGCCCTCAAGCACGTGGGCCGGAAGGATCGACTCGGGGATGCTGAACAGCGAGAGCGCAGGAGAGTAGAGCTTTGTGTAGGTGACAACGACGGTCTGATCGTCTGGGGTTTCGATCGAGGCAATGTCTTCATAGCCCAACTGCGTGGTTACGGCGTTTGCCGGATCCATAACCGTTTCCCAGGTGAACTGCACATCCCTGGATGTGAACGGATCTCCGTCTGACCAGGTGATGCCATCTACGAGGTTGTAGGTGACAGTGAGGCCGTCTTCGGAAATGGTGCCGTTGGCTACCGAGGGAACCTCGGCCAGCTCAGAGATGTAATTGCCGTCTGGGTCGGCGTCGACGAGGCCCTCAAGGACGAGGTCTCTAACGATTCGGCTGGCAGTTTGCACCGCCAGGAACGGATTCAGGTTGTCTGGCTCTTGGAAGAGACCAACAGTGAGCGTGCCGCCGCCCCCTTCTGCTGCGGGTTCTGCAGGGGCTGCTGTGGTTGTGGTGGAATCAGCTCCGGCATCAGTTTCTTGAGTTGTTCCGCCGCTGTCTTCGCCGTCGTCGCCGCCGCCGCAAGCGGCAGCTACTAGGGCGAAAGCTACGAACAGGATCGTGACTCTCTTCATGGGAATTGACTCCTCGCGGGCACAGTGGCCTTCGGGTATTCGGCGGGTCATTTAATGGGACTACCCCCCACGAGTAAAGAACGCAGAGCGTGCAGACACGTGGCAGTTAGAAATCCCCGCCCGCACGGTAACAGTGAGGCCGCGAAGGCACAAGTCGGGTGCCCGGTACGGGTACTTCGAGAGAATGCCGAAACACGTCGCGCTTGAACGCTGGATGAAGCAACAGCGGCACCCCTCCCAAACTAAAGCCACTAGTTTTGGCTGGGTGGACTGGATCGTTGAGAAATCGATAGCTGAGCTTCAAGAATTGATGGCTCGCGGAGAGCGAAGTGCGGCGGAACTAGCAGCGGCGTATCTGGATCGGATCAGCAGCGTTGACCCCCAGTTGTGTTCGGTGGTTGAGGTGAACCCCGAGGCTTTGGAGATCGCCGCGCAACTTGATCAGGAAAGGGCCAACGGCCACGTGCGCGGGCCGCTGCACGGCGTCCCGCTCCTGCTGAAAGAAAACATAGACACAGACGACGCAATGCAAACCACGGCGGGCTCGCTCGCTCTTGCCGAGTCAAGCCCAGAACAGGATTCAACCACCGCGGCAAGGTTGCGCCACGCAGGTGCTGTGCTGCTTGGCAAGACAGCGATGAGCGAGTGGGCCTACATGCGCTCTCGGGCGGGTTCCAGCGGCTGGAGCCACCGAGGGGGCCAGGTGCGCAATCCGTTTGTGCTCGACCGTTCCCCTGGCGGATCAAGCTCTGGCTCTGGCACCGCCGCGTCAGCCAACCTGGCGGCGGCCACCATCGGCACCGAAACGCACGGCTCCATCATGTCTCCCGCCACCCTTTGCGGAGTGGTTGGAATCAAACCAACGGTTGGGCTAACCAGCCGGGCGGGGGTGATCCCGGTATCCCGCAGTCAGGACACCGTTGGCCCTCTGGCCCGCACAGTTGGCGACGCGGCCGCAGTGCTTGGCCCGCTGACCGGCCAAGACGATCGAGACCCCGACACCCCGATGCCATATGGTGGCGGCCACAACGACTACACGGCCTTCTTGGATCCGCTTGGTATTGCGGGCTCCAGACTTGGCGTCGCCCGCAACTTCTTCGGGTTCTCTCCATCGGCCGATGCAGTGGTGTCCCACGCACTTGAGGCAATGGCGGCTGCGGGGGCCACCCTGGTCGAGGTTGAAAGCCTTGGGCGGCCGGGGCCCCTGGCCAGGGCTGAAGAAGAAGTCATGTTCTATGAGTTCAAAGCCGACATCGCGTTGTACCTGGCAACCCGCACGCCAGGCTCACCACGCAACCTGGCCGAACTAATTCAGTTCAACAATGACCACGCGAACCAAGAGATGGCCTGGTTCGGCCAAGACCTCTTCGAGCTGGCCGAGCAGAAGGGGCCCCTTACCGAGCCCGCCTACCTAGAGGCGCTGGCAACCGCGCAGCGCCTTTCCAGGCAGGAAGGCTTGGACCGCGCGCTGCAAGAGCACAAACTGGATGCCCTGGTTGGCCCAACTGGCGGGCCTGCCTCGCTAATCGACCTGGTTACCGGAGAGCAATTCATAGGCGGCTGCGGCGCGTTCCCGTCCCCTGCCGGCTACCCGGTGATCACCGTTCCCGCCGGGCTAGCGCATGGCCTGCCCGTTGGTATCTCGTTCATGGGAACCGCCTGGAGCGAACCCACGCTTGTGAAGCTGGCTTCTGGCTATGAAGCTCTGCGAGGGCCCAGGCAACTGCCCCAACTAATCCCGTCGCTCCGCCGCCTGGACAGTGTCTAACCCTGCTGGCTCTAACCCTGCTAGTCCGGTTCGCTCTGGCTCAGGCCCCACTGTTCTGCCAGAGTTGAATACACACCCTGGTCCCACGAGAACTCAACCGTGTTGCCGTCGGGATCTGTCAACATTGCGATGTAGCCGATCGGTGGAGGCATTTGAGTTGGCGCCATTGCCAGACAATCCGCAGCCCGGCCCTTCTCGGCCATGTCGTCAACGTCCTGCTTATTGGGTAGCTCCATTCCCAGATGAGCAAATGGGGCAAGCACCGCGTTGGGCGCATCATCGAAAGGGTCGCTGCCCTCAAAGAACTGGGCGATTACGAGAACAAAGGGGTTGTTGGTTTTGCCTGGCATTCCCAGCCAGGCCCCGTAGCCGGCCTCGTCTTCGCGCCTGGCAATTAGCTCAAGTGGGGTGAAACTCTGATACCACCGAATCGTGGCATCCAAGTCGGCCACCCGCAGGGCAATGTGGGTCCACCGTGCCTCGGTGGGGTGGATGTTGTAGGTGGCTTCGGTCATCAAATGCCTCCCGGGTGCCTGATGGCGAAAACCTATCATTCGGGATCGAACGTGATTCCGAAATTGGCAAGGGCCTCTTTCGCGACCGGGTCGGCTTGGCCTAGGAACGACGCGCTGTCCCAGTAGTCGGTGCGATGTGTTATCAGGCCATCCTGGATCAGCAGTCGCTGCACGCCCCGAACCTGGATTGGTCTGTGCTCCTTGCCGCTTGGGCCCTTCCAGTTGGCCCGGAGGCGGTAGAACACAGCAACGCGGGAGCCGCTGGCCACAAGGTCTTCTACTTCGTAGCTGATATCGGCCATTTCGGCCAGAAACCCAACCAGACGTTCCTGATAGCGCTCCCTGGACACACAGCCAGTGCCAAGGGCGGCAACCTGGTCGTTGACAAAACCTTCACTTACGTGGGCGGCAATCTCAGTAGGGTTCGCGGTTACGAACGACTGAAGGTAGGACCGGGCTACTGCTTCGGGCGAAGCCATCCCGGCCACTGTAATCTTTGCCTCCCGAGCGTAGGTGAACGGATCCACATGGCCGTATTCAGCAACAACCCGGCGTTGCGAAACGCCTGGTATCCGGTAGCGGAATCTGGCGACGTTCAAGACCAGCCGCTGAAGGTGCGCCTACTGGAGCAGGACCTGGTGCTCTGGCGCCCAGCCGCTGGCGTCGTGGCTGCGGCTCCAGACCGGTGCCCCCACCGTGAGGCACCGCTGTCGATCGGCTCGGTTTCGGCTGGAACCCTCACCTGTGCTTATCACGGCTGGCGCTTCGACCAAGACGGTCGCTGTGTTGGCATCCCATCGTCGGGGCCCAACCCAACGGTGCCGGCCAACGCCAACCTCAAATGCGTAGCTATCGAAGAGCACTACGGCCTGATCTGGGTTTGCCCCGGAGTGCCGCCTGGTTCTGTGCCATTGATTGCCAAAGAGCACGAGCCAGAGTTCCGAAGGATCAACACCGGCTTCGAGACGTGGCAAGTGTCTGCCACTCGCATGGTCGACAACTTTATGGACATCGGCCACTTCCCCTGGGTCCACACCGGAACGTTCGGCAACGACCAGGCAGCCGAGGTCCCAAACATCGAGATGCGTCAACTTGACCAAGACTTCTTTGGCTACTCCTATGAGGTTCAGGCCAACAACCCCGCAGCGGCAGGCGCCACGTCGCTTTCAGAGGCCGAAGTTGTTCACCGTTACATGACAACCGGGTTCCATCTGCCGTTCACGGTTCGCAGCACAATCAGATACCCGGACGGGTTGGAACACATTCTGCTGTTGTGCAGCACGCCAATCGACGATCTGAGTTCGCGGTTCACTTTCGTTGTTTGGCGAAACGATGATCACAGCACCGACCCAGACGAGATCATCTCGTTCGACCGCGCCATCGGCGCCGAGGATAAACTGATGCTGGAACAGGTGCCGGGCGTTCTGGGCTTGGAACAAACAAGCCTCACCAACGTTCAGGCCGACAAACCCTCAGTTCAATGGCGCCGACAATTCGTGGCTCTACTCAACTCCGGGCCAAACAGCCCTTAGCTGGCCGCTACTTCTCGGGACCGGCAAGTGCGTGAACCGATAGGCGTGGTGAAGCCGACAGGGAGGCATGGACAAAACGGCCATTCCCCCTGAAACGCGCCAGGCGCGCCTCGCGCGAACAAGACTCTCAAGCTTCGCAGCCAAAACGGCTTTCGTGTTGCTGTCCAGCGCGATCGTTGTGGTGTCTTCTGAGAAGTTCTACTGGTACCCGCAAGGGTTCTCGGCATCAGGGTTCGTCGAGCTCGTGCTCTTCTACTCGCTTGGAATCATGGCCGCCTTCTTGGCGATCTCCCGCTACCGGATCCACAACCTTTCCGGGGTTGTTCTTGCTTCAGGAATCTATGCGCTGGTCGTAGAGGGAATCGTCACGCCGGTGCTCTACGAAGATGGCGTGCTACCGCTGTTGGCACTCTATTTCTTTGCGTGGCATGGCCTGATCAGCTTCATGTTCTGCTGGTACTTAGCCCGCCGCTGGGCGATCTCGAATCAGCGGAAACGTCTGGCCTTGTGGTCCACCGTGTACGGAGTGTTTTGGGGTATTTGGTCTGTGACCTACTGGCTGCCAGACAGCATCGCCGACATGCAAGCAGACTTGGCGGCCGGCGACGGCACGTGGGATCCGGGGCAGTGGCCGGTTGCGAAGTTCTCGTTGTACGCAATCACGTTCACAGCCGTACTGATGGCTGCCCATTGGTTGCTGGGGTTCGTGTGGCCAACCGACTGGCACCCAACCAAGCGCTGGACCGTTGGCATCGGCGGGCTGTTGTTGGCTGGTATGGCCCTTATCACGTTTGCAATTCCCTGGGCTCCTCTGAAACTGGGGGCGCTGGGTTGGATCCTTGTCATCGCGCTACGTCGAGCTTCGGGAAGCACCGATGCTCGGTCGATCTTCGCCTCGATGGCCGGAAGAGCAAGCTTTGGCCAGCTTGCCCCGCTGGTGATGCTTGCGGCTGGGGCGATCACTGCTTACTCAGTCCTCAGCCTCGTAAATCCGTCTGACTCAGTTCTCCGGGCCATCTATTGGTCTACCGTCTCTCTCCAGATTGCCTCAGGGGCCACGGCTTCGGCCGTCTTGTTCGTCCGGGTTCGCAGTCACCGCGGATGAGGGCACTTGGATTGGCTACTTCTTCACCTACGCTTCCGCCCAGGTGTGGCCAATGCGCCCTTACCTCAAATCGATTCGACCGAGGCCCGCCAAGAAGCAACCATGTTGACCAGCCAAACTGAAACGGCCAGAGCGCCGTTTGAACGAACGGGGAAGTGAATGTTCACGAAGTTGTTCCGGCTGCCAGCCGTACTAGTGGTTCTAACGCTGGTGGCCGCCGCATGCACAAACGGTGGGGACGACAGCGCCGTAGAAAACGGCAACGGGTCAGAACCTCCGTCGGCTGGAACCGCCGAACTGATCGCCAAGTTCGACGCCGACGGCGACGGCACGGTCACTATCGGCGTAGCAGCTGCGGGCCCCAGGGACGACAATGGCTACTACCAATCCTTGATCAACTTCGCCACCGGCTTCTCGGCCGACAACGGCTTCCAGCCTCCCCTGGTTAGCGACAACATCGCCGCTGCCGAGGCCGGCCAGGCAATGTCTGACCTGGCCCAGCAAGGGGTAGACATCATCTTTGTCGGCGCCCAGCAGATCGCCCTTCCCCTGCCGGAGTTGACCGAGCAGTTCCCAGACATCTTCTGGTACTGCAATTGCGGGGCAGGCTTCACCGAACTACCAGGGCTGGCCCAAACAACTGATTGGGGGGCGCCAATTCACTACACGGCCGGTGCGGCAATGGGCGCTGTTCTGCAAGACGAAGGCGGCACCCAAGCGGTGTTCCTCGGCTGCTGCGATCTCAACTTCGAAAGGGAGGCTTTCAACGCAACGGTGGCAGGCCTGCAATCAGTTGATCCAAGCTTCAGCATGGAATACGTGGGAACTGGAGACTTCGAGTTCGATTTCAACAACTCCCCAAATGCCACCGCTGCTTTGCTGAACGCAAAGGCAAACGGCGCAACGTTGGCCTACGCCTACCTCGACGGGGCCTTAGACCCAGTGGGCCAGCTGGCAACCGAAGAGGCAATGGCGGTATTCGCGGCCGGCCCGGCAGATGTGTGCAGCCGAGACGATGGGATCGAATGGACCGGCTCCATCGTTTTTGACGGCGGGGTCTATGCGGGATTGGGATTGCAAATGATAGTTGACGGCGAACTGGCAGAGGGAAGCACCTATCAGTTCCCAACCGAGGCAGGTCTGAACGGCGCGTTGCTGTGCGACGCCTCGCCTGAGGCGCAAGCCCTTGTTGCCAACGCCTTCGCGGCGGTGGCCTCAGATGGTGAACTGTTGGAGGTTCTCGGAGCAATTTCGGGCGAGGCCTACAGCGAAGGGTGAGCAACTACCAGGCCGGCGAATCAGAAGCCGCCCAAGTGGCTCCTTCCGTGCCGGTTCCGGCCGTGCAGCTCTCCAACATCACGAAGCGCTTCGGTTCGGTTGTTGCGTGTGACCAGGTGGATCTGGATCTCTACCAGGGCCAAATCCATGGGCTCTTGGGCGAGAACGGGGCAGGCAAGTCAACCCTCATGAAGATCCTGATTGGCCTGGTTGTTCCAGATGGCGGCAGCATCAAGATCAACGGAGTGGAGGCTCCAACCTTTGACCCGCAAAGCGCAGCCGGGCTGGGAATTGCCATGGTGCATCAAGACTTCAGCTTGGTAGAGCCGCTGACGGTTTGGGAGAACGTTGCGCTTGGCGAACGGGGTTCGCTGAGACCGGCCGCGGTCCGGGAGCGCGTTGGTGAAATCAGCGAGCGTTACGGTTTGCCGATAGACCCGGATGCCACCGTTAGCGGCCTCGGGGCCGGAATGCGGCAGCGGGTTGAGATCATCAAGTGCCTGCGGCGAGATCCGTCGATTTTGATCTTCGACGAACCAACCTCGGTGCTAACCCCAGAAGAATCAGCTCAGCTGTTCCAGTCTTTGCGCCGTGACGTTGCCGCCGAGGGCAGAGCTGTTGTGCTGGTTAGCCACAAGCTGGACGAGGTTCTGGCGGCCACAGACAAAGTCACCGTGATGCGGCAGGGTGCGGTTGTCGCCAGAGAGACAACGAGCGAAACCGACGCCCCCGCGCTGGCCAGGGCAATGGTTGGCCGAAAGGTGTCGCTTCGGTCCGAGCGAGGGGCCTTTGGATCGTTTGACCCGAGGGGCTCAAACAGCGAGGCGAGGGGCGAGTCCCAGAGCCCAACTAGAACCGTTGACCAAGCCGAGGTCGAACCGGTGCTTCGCATAGAAGGGGCGAGCATCAGCGGAGCCTCTGGCAACGTGCTGCTTGATGGTCTCAACCTTGATCTCTACCCGGGCCAGGTCGTTGGAGTGGCCGGAGTAGAAGGGAATGGGCAGCGAGCACTTGCCGACCTGCTCTCTGGTCTCATGCCGCTAAAGGAGGGAACGGTGCTGGTTGATGGCAACCCAGTGCCAACCGGCAGGCCAGGGGCAATGAGCCGCGCCGGAATTGCCGTTGTGCCAGAAGATCGTTCCGATTCAGGCGCTGCGACGCAAATGAGCGTTGCCGAAAATCTAATCTTGGTCGATCAGGGTCGATTCGCATCGCGGGGCGTTATCGACCGAGGTGCCGTCGATCAGTTCGCCAGACAGATGATTGCCGATTTCGACATTCAATGCTCAGGGCCAGATGCCCCCCTTTGGACCCTTTCGGGCGGTAACCAACAAAGGGTTGTTTTGGCCAGAGAGCTGGCGGGAGAGCCGCGGGTTCTGGTTGCCGCCCAGCCAACTGCCGGGCTTGACGTTGGCGCAATTGAGTACATAGAGGAACGGCTTCGCCAGGCAGCACGAGCAGGGGTTGCCGTGCTTTTGATTTCAAGTGAACTGGAAGAGATCCTCGGCTTGGCCGACCGCGTTGTTGTGATGCACGCCGGGCGAATAGTTGGCCAGTGGCGCCGCGACGAGGTGGACTTGGAACAGCTGGGTTTGCTGATGGGCGGAGTTTGATGGCCAGGTCACAGCTGTGACCGCAGCCGCCCGATCCCCAGGCACCAGCCGCGGGTCACGTTTAGGTGAGTGGCTAACTCTGTACGGGCTAAGCGTGCTTGGCGCCCTTGGGTTGTCTGGCCTTCTGGTTGAGTGGACCGGCGGTAGCTGGCGGCCAGCAGTTAGCGCGTTGCTGGAAGGCAGCCTGACTGGCCCCGGCAGGTGGGGCGAAACGCTAGGGGTGGCGGCACCGCTGCTTTTGGTCGCAGTAGGCACCGTTATCTCCTCACGGGCCGGTTTGGTGAACATCGGCCAGGAAGGGCAGCTGGCGGTTGGGGCTGCCTTCGCCGCCTACTTCGGTTTTCTGATTGGCGGGCCTGGCCCACTGAACGTGGTTCTAATCATGATCTTTGGCGCGGTTGGCGGCGCCATATGGGCCGGGGTGGCAGGCGTGCTTAGATTCTGGCGCCGGGTTCCCGAGGTTCTCTCAACCCTCCTGCTGGTAAGCGTCGCCGGCCAAGTTGTTGCGTACG
>QIKW01000154.1 GCA_003231975.1 Acidimicrobiia bacterium | reverse complement strand
CCGGCGACCCGAGGCGATCCGAGCCATCGCAGCGGGCTTACGCGCAATCCACGCGATCCCAACCAACGATTTCCCATCCGGCTGGGCAGGCGAAGGTTGGCTCGGCCAGACCGTCGAATCGCTCGGACCGCCCCCGAGAACCGACCTCCCCGTTGTTGTCCACGGTGATGCGTGCGCCCCAAACACGCTGATCTCGGCGGAGGGCGCGTGGACCGGCAACGTCGATTTCGGCGACCTGGCAATCGGCGACCGATGGGCCGACCTCGCAATCGCATCCCTGAGCCTCGACTGGAACTTCGGCGAAGGGCACCAAGACGAACTCTTCGATGCCTACAAAATCGAGCCAGACGAGGCACGCATCCGCTTCTACCGCTCGCTCTGGCATCTCGAGTCGTGACGCCGAACCGCACGCTCGTGTCCGCCGACGGCCGGCTGAACTCTCAAAGGGGCAGCCGGGCTGTCCTTCGGGCCAAACACGGTGATGAACTAGGGATAGCACGTGCGTGTTAATATCAATGCATGCGCACGACAATCGAACTCGACGATGATACGGCTGCTGAGGTGCAGCGTCTTAGAAAAGAGCAGAACCGAGGGGTCAGCGAGGCGGTCAACGCCCTTATTCGTCAAGGCATGCTCCTCCAACGGCACCCAGAACCGTTCGTGGCCCAAACCCGCAACCTTGGGATCAAGATCGACGTCTCCAACATTGCGGACGCTCTCGACTTCCTCGAGGGTCCTGAGGCACGCTGATGCTTGTCGACGCGAACATCTTGCTGTACTCGGTGGATGAGTCCAGTCCGTTTCATACCAAAGCCTCGGATTGGCTGACAGCGGCCCTCAATGGTCCCCGACGCGTCGGACTTCCGTGGCTATCGCTCAGCGCTTTCCTACGAATCGTGACCAACCCGCGTGCGCTTGAAAATCCGCTCACACCAACCGAAGCGTGGGACATCATCGACGCCTGGATGGCGGCCCCAGCGGCCTGGATACCTGGCCCCGGAGCGGGTCACCGCGACATCCTGCGAGAGTTGACAATCGAGTTCGACATCCGCGCCGGGCTGGTGACCGATGCGGTCCTCGCCGCACTTTGCATCGAGCACGGGCTCGACGTTGTCAGCGCAGACAGCGACTTCGCGCGGTTCACTGCGGTTGGCCAGATCAACCCAACCTCACCTTGAACCAAGCACCTTGATCCCGGCGAGAGCCTCTCTGGTCTGGCTTCGGGCGTTGCTTCACCCAAGGGCGACTACTCGGGCTCAATCGTTACCAAGATGGATCGGCACGAGTCAGTGACCCTGACCACGGCAACGAGGCTTGAGAGCTGTGTTTCGAGGGCCTTGCCCTGCTCTGGAGTAACGAAGAACTGTTCAAGGCTCGGAAACGAGATTCCTCTCCGCCCGGGAAAACCCTTGATACACACCTCACCCGCACTCAGCGACGGACGGTCTGTTGTCACCCGGATAGCTCGCGCCGGTCGGGAGCGATCGAACACCACATACACAGGAGTGGCGGAACTTAGGTCTCGGGGTGGGTCTAGACCAATCTCGTAGCCGAGGGCCACATAGTTCCCCCGAAACAAAGACTGCGGATCGACCGGTCGAATCTCAAGAGTTACCTCGTCGCCGGTTGCTCGAATCCAAAGCGGTTGGGCAATGGCGATCAGCATGGCACCCAGGGCAACCCCGACCGCTATGAAATGCCTGGCGGTCATAACGAAACCTCAGCTATGACCTCGCGGCGTTTGCCTTCCAAGAAGACTGCTCCGCCCAGCAGCAGCAGACCTCCAAGAATCACGGCAAACGAAGTTGGCAGCTCGCCCGCAATCCTTCCGACGTAGATGGCCATCAGCAACACGCCCACCACCCAGAAACCTCCATTTACCATGGCACGAACGCCAAATCGCTGCCCCGCGGCTATAGCAGCTATTCCCAACCCCAGTATCAGGGCGTTGTAAGCTCCGAAGGCAAGCTCGGAGCCACCGAAAGACTCAGCTAGCCACGAAGTTGTGCCGCTACTAGTCGCCACATTCGTGTTTTGCTCAGACGCCTGGGGCAGGATGACCAGAAGCAGGGCTCCCACCGCGGCGAGCGACCAACTCAAGAGCTGATTGGTTTGGCGAAGGGCCACGATTACGACCAGCGCTACGCAGCTGCTGATCGCCAGCAGGTGAAACCAGCGAACGTCGATCTGGAACACGTAGGCGAACGCCACTGGATGAAAGGTGGAGACCAAGATCGGGACCGCGATGAGGACCGCTCCGATCGCCCGGGCCGGAGCGGATAGCCAGCCAAACGGGTTACCCGCCACCCAAATCGACACTGCGACCAAGGCCAAGCCAATGAGGGGAAGAAGCGGACGAATACCGCCAGGGCCGACCAGGAAAGCCCATTGGCCGAAGAACTCAGACGTTGGAGTTGATATCCAACCCAGAGTGAGAACGGCCAATGGCACGACCAGCCAACCTTGGGCTCGCGATGGCGAAGCCCAGCCCATCGCCAAGGCAGCGATCATCCACAACAGCGTTCCCTGCCAATAGCTAAGCGGCAGGTTGAACACTTGCCCAGTAAGGAAGATGTTCGCGCCCACCAGTATCGATGACAGGAACCACAAACCCGTCGCAGTTGTCCGGAGGCGTTGCCGGTCAGCCACAGCAGCGGCGCCAACACTGAGAAGATAAATGGCCAGCAGAAGAAACAGCCGACGAGCCGGTGAGCTCTGATCCCACTGGCTGGCAATAAACAGCAAGAGCCCTCCACCGGTGAGTACCGCCCCGATCGATGCAAGCAGCCAGATAAAGCGGCTTGCCGGTTCTGGTTCGGGTTCGGGTTCGGGTTCCAGGACCTTTCTTGCATCGACAGAGCTTTGCAAACGACTTGCCAGCTCGGCATCGATCTGGCCCTCGGCCAACCAAAAAGCAAGAGCATCGGAGGCATCCACTATCGGGCTCCTTGGTGAGTCGCAATGGGCCGCTTCATGTCGAACACCGTAAGACGCGGACCAATACCCCAGCGTGGTGGGAATCCCCCAATCTTGCCTGGGCAACCCCAAAGAGGCAGCGAAACGCGGTGACAGCCGCTTCAGGGCCGCCGCGGCCCGGCGGTGAAATGGGCCCCGCCACGGTTGGCTGGCCACGGAGCAAGATCGATTGGATCAGCCAGAGGCTCAAACACAGCCACCACAACACCTGTCGGTGGTCGTGTCGTGGGAAGAACTGGCTCCTCGTGGCCTCAATGCGTCCCCAATCCTCCTCATGGCACCAGTCGGTTTCGATCCCGTCGACCGAATAACGGCCAGGATCTCTTGCAGCGCCGGTCCGGCCCGTATCGAGGGTCAGTCCACGACGGCGACCCCGCAAACGCGGCCCTACAGTGGCGCCTCGAAAGCTGAGCAGAACTCTTCCCTGCTTCGCTGGGTTGAGGTGGGTGGGTTGGGGCCTCAAGAGCCAAGCCGAAGGTTGACTCGTGCAGGTCCGAGGGGCTGGCACGGCCTGAGCGGTTGACGAGGATGATGCCGAGGAAGGCGAGGGTAGCTCCGACCGCGATCGAGACGGTGAGCGCTTCACCGTAGAAGGCGATCCCTAGGGACAACCCGAAGACGGGCACGAGGAAGCTGAAGGCGTTGGCCCGATTGAGGGTCAGTGTCCTGAGGGCTGACAACCACAGCCAGTAGACGAGGGCGGTGCCGGGCAGGGAGAGGCCCAACAGGCTCAGGATGAACCTTGGGGACCATTCGACGTCGCTTGGGGTTTCGGTGAGCGCCGCGAGGACGACGAGGGGGACCATGCCGATGAGCAGTTGAGCCCCGGCCGCCATGAGGGCGTCGACTTCACCGGCCAAGCGCTTGAAGGAGACGTTGCTAACCGTGATCCCGAGGGCCGCAAGTAGCACGTAGGCGATGCCAAGCAAGTAGTCGTCGTTGCTCCGGCCAGCGAAGAGACCAGGAGCGGCAATGACAGCGATACCGGCGAATCCGACCAGGAGGCCGATCATGCCTGGGATGCCGAGTCGTTCCTTGAGAACCATGTAGGCGAGGGCAGCAGCCAACAGTGGCTGGGTGTTGGCAATAACGGTGGCAATGCCGGGGGAGATGAACTCGGCGGCGTGGAACATTCCCAGGAAGCCCAAGGTGGTCGCCCCTATACCAGCAACGATCAACAGCAGCCAGGTATTGCGCCCCGATGGGAAGGGTCGACCGAGCGCGACAGAGGTGCCGACAAGGGCAGCGCCAGCAACAAAGGCCCGCAACGCGGCGAACGTCAAGTGAGGGGCGAGGGCCAGCCCAGCAGTTATGAGCGGAAAGCACGCAGCCCATAACAACATGGCCATGACGACCTTGAGCGTTGGCATTCTGGCGCCAACGAAATCGGGTACGGCGGGCGCCCTCACCTGGCTTGGCCAGCGGTAACAGGTGCCGCCACCAGACCGGCCGGTCCCGCTCCGATTACGGTGTGGGGCTCTCGCTGGGAATGGGTTGTGGGAACGGGGAGAGAGGCCATGTCGGGGCTCCATCTGTTGCCGGACGCGCCGGAGGTTGTACTCGCTGGGCCGCGGGCATCACTGCTGGTGAGCGAGTGCCATCGTGTCTACCATAAGGGGGTATGGGTAGAGTCGGAAGACCTTTCGGGCGGAGCAGTCAGCGCACCATCCACTAAGATGGTGAACCAGCTCGCAACTTGCCGCCGGGCGCTCAAGTGTCAGATCTGTGGGGAGGTCCGAACATCGTCAATGATGGATCCTGAGATGGCCGCAATCCTAGTCCGACAGGCTCCCGACGGCTTGCTCGTGGTTGACGAGGACGGGACCGTTCAATGGTTCAACCCCCGCGCCAAGGAAATGTTTGGCTATCGCCATGTTGATCTGCTCGGGTTGTCGGTGGAGCAACTGCTTCCGGAGACTATGCGGTCTGCACACATCCGTCACCGGCTGCGGTTTCAGAAGCGGCCTGCAGCACGACCCATGGGCAGCGGTCTGCCGTTGCTGGGCCTTCGCAAGGATGGCACTAAGTTTCCAGTCGAGATATCGCTGAGCTTCTTTGACCAGGAGGAAACTCGCTTGGTAGTTGCAGCCGTGCGAGATGAGACCCAACGGCTACTGATAGAACAACAACTTGCCGGTGAACGCCAGCACAAGGCCGCACTGCTTGAGAGCCTCGGCGAGGGCTTTATGGAAGTGGACACCAACGGCCTAGTCGTTAATACAAACACGAGATTCTGCCAGATGGTGGACCTGTCACCCGAGGCCATCCTTGGAGCCGAACCCCCGTACCGATGGTGGCCCCCGGACGCAGCTGACCAGCTGGTCAAACAGTGGAACCGCTTGTTGGACAAGGGCGGGGGCGCGTACGAGGGCGTCAATCAACGAAGCGACGGGACACAGATATTCGTCGAGGGCAGCTTGACCCCGGTAGTTGGGGGCGACAACGGGCCCGGCACTCTGCTTAACGTTGTTCGAGATGTGACGGGGCGGGTAGAAACCGAATCTGCGTTGCGCGAAGCCGAGCAGGCAATAGCGGTCGCCAACGACAGGGAACGGATCGCTCGCAATCTGCACGACAACGTGATCCAGCAAATCTTTGCGGTTGGCCTAGGGCTTCAGGCCGCAGCAGGCCAAGTCGACGGGCTAGCCGCGGAACGGTTGGAAGACTCAGTTGTGCAACTCGATGCAACCATTGCCGAGATCCGCCACACCATTCTTGGGCTTCACGGCGGGCAGCAGCAAACTGGTGTGCGGCATGAATTTCTTCGGGTCGTTGAGGATGAGCGTCATGCGCTGGGATTCGATCCCAGTTTGGCCTTCGAAGGGTCTATCGACCAGATTCCCTCTTCGACCGTCACTGAGATCACAGCCGTGCTGCGCGAAGCCCTGTCCAACACTGTTCGACACGCAAACGCTTCAGAGGTGCACATCAACGCCAGACTCAGCGATGGTCATTTCACCTTGACGGTGGACGACAACGGCGGCGGTCTTGATCCCACTGCAAAGGGAGGCAGCGGGCTGGAGAACATGGCGCGCCGGGCCGCCGAACTTAATGGCGACTTCGAGGCCGCAGTATTGCCAACGGGCGGCACGCGGATCCGGTGGAGAGTCCCAACTACTGGTTGAGCGATGAGCCAAGCAGTAAAATTGGCCTCATAACGAGTGTCTTTGGGATGAAAACTTGTCAACTAGCAACCGCTCGTTGCAGGGCTGCCTTAAGGACAACTCGGGGTTCTGCTGATGATGACGGTGACCGAAATGCAACGTGTCCATCGGGGCGAACCAGGAGGCAGCCGCCAGCCCGGATGCCAGCAATCTGATAGAAGGATCCGCTGCTATCGACCACATCAACGCCCAGCCGGATCGCCCGTGCTGGGATTGATCCGACACATTCGCCCAGAGCGTCAACCCAGTCCGCGCCGCGCTCTCCCGCCAACAGAAGAAAGTCGGGACCGACCAGATCGAGTGTCGAAATGGTCTCGTCGTTGCGCCTCAGCTCCACATGAGGAAGCCGGGCACCGGGCTGGGCGTCGGTGTCGAAATCGCGCGCTGGATCCTGGGGAACAGGGGCATCAACTGACCGACCACGAAACAGGTCACTAATCAGACTCATCTACCCCTCCGATTCGACAGCGAAGAACAAAACTCCTTGGGCACCGCTCAGGTCCTCCTCTCGGGTAAGTACTTCGCCAGGCCACCAACGACTGGGATCGCCACCCCAAGATGCATGAGGTTTAGCCAGACTGCGGTGGCTGTTTCCTCAGCCGCTGTGAAGGGCACGATCCCATAGAGCGCCAGACCGATCACGCTCACGGTCACGAAGGCGTTCCGAGGTCGTGGCGCGAATCGGCTCATCGCCCAAGCCAAGACCGTTCCGACGACTCCACCAGCGGCGGCAGCGAACAGTGCCGAACCCAGAACGACCTCTTCGGGGGCATCACCACCCGGCGGGGTGACCAGCAAGTTGTCGGTCGCCGCCGAGGCGACGAAGAACATGACCGTGACCACCACCAAAGCTGCCACGATCACCAGCCCGGCGGTTGGTAACAAGGCGCGCCCTGTGCTCTGAGTTGTCATTGCATCTCCATTCGGTTCATTGGGTTTCCGGCTCGTCTTTCTAGGTGGGGGTGTGGAGGGCTTCGACGTCGATTGTTATGTCGACCTTGTCGCCAACGACCACACCGCCCTTGTCCAGTGCTCCGTTCCAACTGACGTCGAAGTCTTGACGGTTGATGCACGTGGTTGCGGTGAAACCGGCCCGCGTGATCGGCCCCTTGTCTTCCCCGTCCTCCCAGAAGGGCGTATCCCAGCGGCCCAGATCTTGGACCTCAAGGATGACCGGCTTGGTGATTCCCTTGATTGTCAACTCGCCGCTGAGCGTTAAATCGTTCTGGCCTTCATAGATGGCCTGACTGCCCTTGAAGGTGATCTCGGGGTGGTTCTCAACGTCGAAGAAGTCAGCATTGCGGAGATGGTCGTCGCGGTAGGTGTCGCCGCTCCACAACTCGGCGGTCTTCATGGTTGCCTCTACTGTGACGTCGGTTGGGTTGTCAGGGTCGATCTCGATGAATCCCTCGACGTTCTTGAAATGGCCGCGCACATTGGTGATCATCATGTGGCGGACGCTGAACTGGGCATCGGTGTGCCCTGGCTCAAAGACCCAGCGTTGTTTACTCATGTCGTTTTCTCCTGTGTTGTTTGATGATTTGTCTCGATGCAATTACGACGTTGCAGGCTGGGTGGCAGGGATAGATCCCATCCGCCCGGCCCTGTAGTCTTCGATTGCTTCGACTAGTTCGGCTTCGGTGTTCATTACGAATGGCCCGTGGCGGGCAACCGGCTCATTGAGCGGTTCGCCGGTTAGCAAGATCGTGTCCAAGGATGAAGAGGCCTCGTCGGCCACGCTCAGCACCACGTCTCCTCCGGAACGCTCAAATACTGCCAGGTGGTGGGCCTCAAGGGTCTCGCCGGTTCCAGCAACCGTGCCGGTGCCGTCAAAGGCGTACACCAGAGCGGTGTGGCCGGCTGCTATTGGCACACTGAGTTGTGTGCCAGGTTCGATTGTGACGCGCGCATAACCAACGGGTGAGTTTGTTTCGGCAGGCCCTACCGCACCCAGTATCGAGCCGGCAACTACTTGAGCTTTCCACCCGTTGCCGGTGACGGTAACTATCTGGTCTGACCCTATGGCCTGATACTTGGGTGGGGTCCGTTTCAGGGCCCGGGGAAGATTCACCCACACCTGCAGACCGTGCACCCGACCACCTTCGCGTTGGAGGCGGTCACTTGGCATCTCGGAGTGGACGATGCCATCACCAGCAGTCATCCACTGAACCTCACCCGGCCCGATTAGTCCATGATTGCCTGCCGAATCACGATGCTGAACTTCGCCGGCTAGGGAGTAGCTGACAGTCTCGAATCCTCGATGGGGATGATCGGGAGCGCCAACCATCTTCCCCGGCGCTTGGTAAGCGGGGGCAAGTTCATCGAGCAGCAGGAAGGGGTCGACCAAGTCCAGGGTTGCAGAGGGAAAGGGCCGGAACACCTCGAACCCGCCGCCTTCGAGGGTGAGGGTGGCAGCGACGATTTGATCGAGCGGACGAACATGGTTTGAGGCCGACATTTGATTCACAGAGACGCCTTTCCTACAGTTGATCCTTCAAGTACTTTAATTGAAGGATCAACCTAATCCCTTTTACTTGAAATGTCAAGCACTAGGCTGATTGGATGACCGAACCTCGCTGGCTCAACGACACCCAACAGCAAGCCTGGCAGGGCCTCCTCGTCGTATTCCTCAGAGCAATGCCCGAAGTGGAGCGCACGTTCAAGGCCAATCAGCTCTTGGCGGTGCAGTACGGCATCCTTGTAGCCCTGGCCGATGCACCGGCCCAGACCCTCCGCCTTACCGAACTTGCCGATCTGGCCAACACCTCCCAGAGTCGACTCACCCACAGGCTTCGAGATCTCGTCAGTCGGGGCGATGTGGAGATCACCAAAGATCCCCAAGACCGCAGGGCCAAGAACGCCACACTCACCAAATCAGGAAAACAGCGCCTCGAAGCTGTCGCCCCCCAACACGTCGAAGACATCCAACGCCTCCTGTTCGACCCCCTCAGCCCACAACAAACAACTGCCCTAAGCAACGCCCTGTCCACCATCGCAGCCAACCTCTGCAACCACCAGCAGTTCCAAACAGAAAGCGAACGACTGGCCTAGTGCTCACCAACCAGCCGGATTAGGAATCGGTTCTCCTTGCGCGTCGATGTAGGCGACCATCTTGTTGAGGGCCATGCCTACGCGTCGACGGTTGGTGTGTGACCGGTTGCCGAAGGCCAGCTGAGCTGCTGGTGGAGCTCAGCCGCAGCAAATCGCCTCGTTGCCGCTCTCGAGGTTGGCTGCCGGTTCTGATGCGGGGCTGGCGCAGCAGCCGTCGGCGGTTGAGTCGGGTCGTTCTGCTGAAGCCAAGGTCGGGATCTTCTGGTTGAGCCAATGGCACATTGTGTTTGTGACGAGCTCGGGTTGGTCATGGTGGGGCCAATGCCCGGCGTTGGGAATGGTGACCAGTGTCCAGGTGTGCGCCAGGTGCTGCCAGGTGTTGTTGAGACTGCTAGCAAGGAGTACCGGATCATCGAGACCGTGGAACTGAAGCACGGGCACCTCGATTGGGTTCGGTGCTACGTCATGTACTCGGTCGGGCGGGTTTTGGCGGTAGTAGTTCATCATTGCTTCGAAGTCGGACCGCTTGAACGCTTCGGTGTATCGTTCGCGTCCGACATCGTCGCGGGCCATAAAATCGGCAAGACCCGCAGCGTCGAGTGCAGCCTCCGAGCCGACCTTTCGGAAGTCCTGGGCGTAAGCGAATGCGCCTTTCTGCGTGCTACCAGAGCGCCTCATCTCAGATGAGATTGCGGCTGGATGCGGAGTGTTTACGATGATCAGGCGCTCGGTAAGTTCCGGGTTGGCCTTGGCGAATGCCCAGGCCGTTGCCCCACCCCAGTCGTGACCAACGATTGTCGCAGACTCTCGCCCCTCGGCAGCGATGACGGCGGCAACGTCGTCGACCAGGTGTTCCATCGCGTAGTTCTCAACCCCTTTCGGCGCGTCGCTGAGGTTGAATCCTCGCGAGTCCATGGCTGCTACTGAGTGGGTGGCGACGAGCCGCTCGATCTGGTGCCGCCACGTATACCAGAAGTCTGGATAGCCATGAATGAGCACCACCAGTGGGCCAGAGCCGCCTGCCATGTAGTGGATTGAGACGTCGTTGTTGTTCGCGTATCGATCGGTGAGCTGGTCGGGGTTGGTCATTGGTCGGCGCCTTTCAGCAGTGAGTATTCGACGGGAGTGGATTGGGCTTTGGGTTGCAGGCCGAGCAGAACTCGGACCATAAGAACAAGGAACGGCAACTCAATGACCGGCCCGATCACAACCGTCATTGCAACCAGCGGGCTGGCGAACGCAGTGGCGGCGATGGCGAGTGAGGCCTCAGAGTTCCGCGAGGTCGTAGTGAACGCAAGGAGAGCGGTCTGGTTGTAGGCCAGCCCGGCCGCACGGCCGACCACCACAGCGAGGGTGAACGCGATTACGAAGAAGGCGACCATAGGTGCCACGAGGGTCAAGACAACTCTGGGGTTGTCGAAGATCACGTTGGCCTGTGAGGCGAACATTGAAGCGATCACAACCACGAGCGCAGCGGTCTTGAGCTGCGCCCTGCCGATGACACGCTGGACATCGTCAAGCTCGACCCGGCTCCGCTCCAGCAAGTACTTGGTAACCACGGCGGCAATTGCTGGGAGCACCAGGAAGAGCAGAACGCTGCCGACGATGCCTGCAAAGTCGACGCCTGCAGCCTCGCCTTCGAATGCCAAAAGGTAGAGCGGCAACAGCAGGATCTGAAGCACGAGGTTCAAACCCAGCAAGCTGACCCCAAGCCCGGTGTCACCACCAGCCATCTCTGTGAATATCAGATACCACCCAATGCATGGTGTGACCAGAAAGAGGATGAGCCCAACACGCAGGTCGGGCTGGTCGCTCAGGAAGGTCACGCTCAATGCCCACGCCAGGATCGGGTTGACAACGAAGTTGAGGGTTACCGCGATAGCGAGGAACCTGCGTTGTTTGAACGCGGCGCCAACCCGGTTCAGATCCAGCCCCAACATGACCAGGTAGATGAGAACAAACACTCCGGCCGAGACCAATGGACCTAGCGACTGGGCCAAGTCAGGAGCAACCCTGGCCAGCCCCAACCCTGCTGCGATCGATGCGATCAACAACAGCGGTTGGAATCGATCCATCCGCCCAAGCGTGACGCTTTCGGGGGCGGTTTGGGTGTCGGTCACGAACCAGCCGGGAGGTCAGCACCTGTCTCGATCTGTCGACCGGCCTTGGCCCAACCATCGACGCCTCCAGGGAAACGGCCGACGTTGCTGTATCCGGCCTGGACCAGCAACGTGCCGACGAACTCGGCTCCAAGGCAGTCCTGATCGGTGCAGTAGACGACGACTCGCTGATCTTTGTCGGAGACGGCCAGCGCGGCCTGTTCTGCTACATCATCGAGAGCGAAGTTAAGAGCGCCAGCGATGTGAGCTTTCTCATAGTTGCCCTCGTCCTCGCCTTGGGCGTCGATCACGACGACGTTCGGATCTTCAAGCGCCGCTTCGAGTTCTTCGATGGTGACGGGCGGCAGAAGCATGTCGACTGGCGTGCCACCGTGCGGGCTGGAGCCGAAGTGTTCGGTGTCTTCCACCACGGTGTAGAGCTCCCATGGAACGTCATCCGCGTCACGAGTCCATGCCTTCTCCTGGGTAGCGAAACAGCAGGTGTGCTGATCATCGACCGCCACAGGGAGATCAAGCGATGCGATTCGCTTGGTCTGCGTCGCGACCTCTGCGCCAGACTCGTATTCGATGCCGACATGATTGATCGACCCGGCTGCGCCCTCGCCCTCGATCACAATGAGCTTCAGCGGCGGGTCCTCCACTACAAAGTTCGCGTAACCAGCCCGATGTTTTGCTGGCCCGACACCTAGCAACTTGGTGTAAAACGCAACGGAGGCATCGACGTCGTCGACGTTGAGACTGAGTTGGAACCTGGACATGTGATCTCCTTGTGAGTAGAATTCAAGTATTCCACAATACTATGGAGTAGTTTACTAGGACATGTCAACCCCGTCATCCGACCTCATCCCGCCTGCGCTTGCCCAGCGATCCTTGATTGACGAGCCTGAAGTCGGTGAGCTTGCTGGCCTGTTTCGAGTTTTGGCCAGCGACACACGGCTTCGGATCCTCCACGCGATTGCTCGCGAAGGAGAGGTTCCTGTAGGTGACATCGCAACCGAAGTGGGGGCAAGCACCCAAACCGTCTCCAACCACCTGCAACGCATGGCAGATCAGCAGATCGTTGCCACCAGGCGCGACGGAAACCGCATGTACTACCGGCTCATCGATCCGTGCGTCGGCGGCCTCATCGAACTGGGCCTATGTCTACTGGGCCATCACCCAATAGGTCGACCTGGTTGAGCAGGGCTCGGGTCCCGCAGGACGGGCAGATACCGTGCCAAGCGGCCGACAACCGGCACGGCAACAGAGAGATGCATCAAGTTGAGCCAGACCTCGGTGGCCTTCTCCTGAGCGGCAGCGAAGGGCACGATTCCGTAAAAGGACGAGACCAACCACGCAAATCACGAGGAATGCGATCTGTGGTCGGGCGAGGAATCGATTCGTCCCAGCCACGAAGAAGTCAACGGGTAATCGACGCCCGAGCCCTCGAATCAGGATTGCGTTCGCCGCCCCTCCATTGATCCGCGGCGGTGAAGTTGACGAGACACTGATAGCTGAGATGGCCCAAGTGCTTGGAATCGAGCGTTCCGATGTCGTGACCGACAGTGGGGCGCCAACGGCCCAGGCTTGGGTGGTGCTAATGCTCGAGAAGTTGGCGCTCCACCCCGGCCGCTGGTTGGACGCGCTGGTACTGCACCGGGTGGTCGGTTGGGTGCGTTGGGTGGCCGTGACGCGTCTGCAGGCGCGTCGGGGTGACTGTGGGTGATAGTTGGGCTGCTTTGCGTGGCCGGCCGGTTCTGAGAGTGTCATAGGCCGTCGTTACGCTTAGTCGAGCGAAGACTCGACCAGCCACAATCCCTCAAGCGGACGGGAAAGAAGACTTGGATCGGCCGAGAACCCAAACCAAAAAGGCGGACCACACATGACAGCCACCAACTGCTGGCCATTGGTTGGCCGCTGTGGCTGATGTTGAAACTTGCACGGCGAGGGAATGGATCCGTGTGGGCCGCCAACTCGCCGGTCTGTCGGCTATTGCTGAGGCGTTTGAGGCGGGGGTGATTTCATATACAAAGGTCAGAGCTCTCACCCGCCTGGCTACCGCATCTAACCAGCACGAGTTACTCCAAATAGCGGTTGACACCCCAGCCGGCCATCTGGCCAGGGCCCTGGCGGCGTGGTTTA